>JAISIX010000251.1 GCA_031261805.1 Mediterranea sp. (in: CFB group bacteria) | reverse complement strand
CTTCATGTTCCTGTGTGCCAACTCGGCGGTACGCTCGGCACCTCCCAACTTGGCGGCAGCCGACAAGTCCTTACGGGATGCGGCCTTTAGCTCGTCCGCCCGCTGCTTGGCCGCCACATACTCCCGCTTCGTCTCGTTGTAGACGAAGCCCGCCCGGAGCATGAGCAGTATCTTCTCCTTGTCGTTCTGCTTGGCCAGCTTCAGTATCCAGTCGTATTCGCCCAGGTGGTTCGGGTTGGGCATGTCGGTGGTCAGCGTGCGGCTGCGATACCATACGCTATTGCCGTACTTTACCCGGAAGCCACGCACGGCCTTCAGGAGGTTGGTGAACTTCTCCTCGGGAAAGTACTTCACCTCGTCGCCGAACACGCCCACGTACGAGCGGCCGGCGCCGATGGCGGGGCGGTCGAGCGAAATGAAGGTGAAGTTGAAGCCGGTATAGAAGACCATCGTGTTGCGCCAGTCGGTGCACACGTTGTACATCCGGTCTTTCCACTGGGCGGGCGGCTCCTTGTTGATGACGTAATGCACGCCCGCCTCCCACCCCAGCAGCGTGAGGCCGTCGATGAGCGAGGGTATCACATTTTTGTGGAGGTCCGAATAGGTATCGGCCACCCATGCGAATGGGGCGCCGGGGCAATCCTGTGCCACTTCCTGTACCCGCACTGCCATCACCTGCACCGTCTTGGCGCTGGCACGCCCGGCCACCCAATAGAGTGACCAGGGCATCATCACGGAGATGAGCTGCGCCATCCAGTTGGAGTAGCGCACGTCCACCTCGTCAGTAATCCTTGGTTTTTTCTTCCTGGTCATTGAGCATCTGTTCAAAATCCACGTCGACGATACCGGCATCCCGCTTGAGGCGTGTCTTCTCCCGGGCTGATATGTCGCGCAGCCCGTCAATCTGTGCGGCCAGCAGGTTGCGGTTGGCGTCCGGTAATCCCACCGCCCCGGGTGTCAGGTCGTAGTAGATGATTTGTTTCTCGGTTATCTCTTTGGGCTTGACGGGGTCAGGATTCATTAGCCCTTTTATCTTGGCCGCTTGCATCTGCAGGTTGCCATATATCTCCAAGTCCTTCGCGCTGCTGACGTTTTGCAGGACCACCAACGATGCTTTCATCAGGTTGTCGTATATGATGGCCCGGTAAGCGTCGTTCTCGATGTCGTCGCCCAGGAAGAAGAGGTTGATGGCCTCGCCGTACATCCTGCGCGCGCGCGTTCTCTCCACGTTGAATGGAGGGCGCATGAGGAAGGCGATGGCGTTGTTCTTGCCTTCCCTACGGTTGATGGCCACCATCGCGTAGAGCGCGTTGTAGTACTCCAGCTCTTCCGCTGTCAGCTCCATCGAGCACCCGGACGCTATGTAATCCAGCAAGGTGTCAAAGTGTGACTTCTCAAACATTAGCCAATCTCCCCAAAAAAGATTTTGCTCACTGAGTTCCGGTAACCCACAGCCTGGCGGAACTTGTCAAAGCGTTGCGCTTGGGTCACGTTGTTGCCCGTCTGGGCATCCTCCGCCATGGAGAGTCCCTCCTTGGCACGTTGCACCAGCTGCCCCCGTTCGTAGTGGAACCGGAGCGGCGAGCCGATGAGGTTGAAGTACCATAGGAACTCTTTCTCCGCCACACGGTAAAACAAGGCAAGCTGCCGAGGTTCATAGCCAATGCCCGCCAGTCTCTCATATTCGTCGATGTCTATTTGGGCAAGCCATGGAGGCTCTTCCTGCCACTTAGTGGCCTTTTCCACTTCTGAACTCATATACTTCCTTACTTTTTAAAAAACAATATTGCTCCTGCATGGCATTCTCACCATAATTGCCCGAACCTTCGACGACAAAATAGCCGGCGGAGGTATCAAGGCAGGTTATCTTCTTGTGTGTCCATGCCAGTGAAAGATTTATCTCACCACTTTCACTAAGGCCGACAAGTCGCTCGTATATTTTCGGCATCCGGTACTGCAGTGTTTCGGATATATGCAGGTGTATGCTGCTTATCAACCCTTTCCCTTTCCATCGGAGTAGCGCATTGATGATGCGCTCGTTGGTGGAGTAGGTGGCGATATACAGGTGGTTTACCCTGCCCGTGTGCTTAATTAGGTAGACAATGAAGGTAAAAGCCGTGAAACTTTTCCGTGTCTCTATAAAAAAGGCCTCGTTCTCTTCCGGCAACCTGCCGCAAAGGTCTTTCAGCCTGTCCACCTTGAAAGTAAGCATCGTGTCGAACCGCTTGGAATACATACGCGCGTCGGAGACTTCTTGCCGGAGTTCCTCCAACGTGTAGTAATAACTCATTCCAACAGTCGCCTAATCTCCTCCAGTTCGTGCTCGTAACCGTTCAACCGTTCCTTCCTGGGTGCGTCCAAATGTGGCTTGTCACCCTTTGCCATCTCGTTCTTAACGCGCCAGATGTTGTTCTCTACCTGCGTCTTCCGTGCGCATAGTTCCTTTACAGGCAGTTTCAGCAGCTCGCCCCTCCGGCGGAACTCACCGAAAATCGGGTGTTTCCCCAGAAGGGCGTGGCGCTGCTTGTAGTAGTTCATTTCATCCCATATCATCCTG
>JAISIX010000237.1 GCA_031261805.1 Mediterranea sp. (in: CFB group bacteria) | reverse complement strand
TCGTCATTGTCGATGGCTTGTAGCAAGGGCTTGTCGTACTCGTCAATCAGCACCACCACCTTTTGCCCGGTTTGCTTGTAAGCACGTTCAATGATACCTTTAAAGCGGGCGGACAGCGTATTTTCCGACACGTCGTCCCCATAGATTCTTTCGAACGAGACCAATGTGGTGTTCAACATGCTCTCCAGGTTCTCCAGCGTGTCGAACTTGTCGGGGTTCAAGTCGATGTGCAGCACCGGATATCTCGTCCACTCCTTCTCCAGCTCCGCGATGGCCAAGCCCTCAAAAAGCTCCTTCTTCCCTTGGAAGTAGGCCTCCAAGGTAGAAATTAATAAACTCTTACCGAACCGTCGGGGACGGCTCAGGAAATAGTAGCGACCCGTCGTCGCCAATTGGTAGGCCAACCGAGTTTTGTCCACATAGCAATAGCCGTCTTCCCGGAGGCTCTCAAAGCTCTGTATCCCTATTGGGTAAATCTTGCTGTTCATGACTCTTCGATGTTTAAAGCGTTCGTTGATAGGGCAAAGATAGCGATTCCTTTCTAAAACAAAAGAGGACGGGAGGGTATATCTCGGCCTGCCCGCCTCTTTTGTGATGGAGGACGGTCTCTTGCGCTATCGGGCTGCGAACTTCCAAGCGAATGAGGCACCAAATTCCCGGAGGGAGTTATAATGTTCCTTGTAAGGCAACGAAGGGGTGCGCCGGACGACGCGCGACGTGCCGAACAGGTCGTTGGCATACAGGCTGACAATGGCCTTCCGCTGGGGAAGGGTATAACGGAAAGCCATGTCTACACTACCCATCGTAGGCAGGTTGTAGTAGCCTTGGTGCGCAAAGCTGCGTATCATGCCGGTGAGCGTCAGCTTCAGGTCGAAAATTCCATTCCACCTATCTTCTCGTCAAACGTGAGCCACATATCCGCGTCCGCGCCGGAGTTGAGCATATAGTAGGCTCCATAGTTGAGCCGCCAACCTCGTGGAAGCAGATGCTCTTGCTCGACGTGGAATTTCCAGAGTCGGCCGTATCCATTGCCATAGAGCGTGTAGCTGGAGGAACCAGTGGGTTCTCCTTGCATCGTAGACGTTAAGGTCGTCATACTCTGGTAAACATCCGGGTGGACGAAACGAAACTCTATGCCTGCCTTCAGCCCGAAAGGCGTTTGATAATCCAAGCGCGCGTCGTGTAGCCAGTTGGCATATCGAAAGGAATTATGGTTCGTATCTATGAAGGTGTACGCTTCATCTTGTATCGCCGACCTCAGCTCTTTGTTCGCTTGATAGTCATAGTGATTATTGTCCGACTGGGCTGTGTAGGTCAGGCTGAGGCGGTGGTTCTTCGCGATGTCGTAGTCCATGCCCAGCCGGATGTTGTGCTGGTTGGTCCGTTGATGGTCGGCCGAATAGAAGGTATAGTGGTGAGATTCGTAAGGATTCGTCCAAGCGTATTGGTAGGACATCCGGTCGAAGCCTCGTTGATAGGCGTAGCCGTACAGCAAGTCGGCAGAGAACTTCTTGTTCCGGTAGAAGAGGTTGCCCCGCTCGTTGGTGCTTGCGTAGTGTTGCTGGCTATACTTGGCGTACAGCTCGCCTTGCAGGTTGGGTTTCGTGTCATCCTCCCCTCTCTTCAGGTTGATGTTGATAAGGGCGCCATGGACTAAGTAGCGTGCCGACGCATTGTACATCACCTCCGCATTGGCTACCCGTTCCACGGGCGTATTGGCCAGTACCGCCAGCATTTCCCGGGACGATAGCGCGCTCACTTCGCCGTTCAGCATCAAGGTCACGGACTCTCCGCCCAGCGTGAGCCTGCCGTTGTTCATCGTCACGCCGGGCAGCTCTTTCAAGGCCTCGTAGGCATTGTCCACGGGGAGGTTCTTCACATAGTTGGGCAGGTCGTACACTGTCTTGTACTCATCCACCTGTGTGTAGGCGTGCTCGTCTTGCGCCAAGGATGTGGCGACGGTAAGGCAGGCCGCGCATAGAAATAAGATTCGTTTCATGGTCTCTCTTTTTATGAGGTTATTAACTTGTTACTGTATCCAACTCCTTGCCGATGCACTTGAAGGGCTGCTCGTCGGTCTGGTAGCTCTCGGTGAAGAGTGCTTCGTACGGGTAGTAATGGTTCCGCTCGTTCGACACGTTCGCTTCGGCAAAGGTAATCTTCTTGAGCAAGTTCAGCAAATTATATTCAATAGAATTTATGTCGGAATTGCTGTCCATCGTCGGCGCGTATTCGACAGTCTTGTGCGTGTTGTCTTTGAAGTCAAGCGGATACGGACATGTTGATGGAAGGGGTTGCATCCCTTTAATTTCTCCCTCCCAGAATGTTTTTTTTCGTCTTTTACCCTCATACCCTCACTATTTTTAGCCAAAAGACTACAAATCAATAGATTATGCAGTGATGGTAACCGTGATGGTAACCGTGAGGGTAAAGTTACTCTCACTGTTGAGCGGACCACCCTATTGTCTCATTTTTCCGACTGCGTTGGGAAAGAAGTCCCACCATGCTGGGAAAGAAGTCCCAACGCCTTGGGAAGAAAGTCCCACGGTGTTGGGAAGAAAGTCCCAACGCCTTGGGAAGAAAGTTCCACCGTGTTGGGAAAGAAGTCCCAACGCGCTGGGAAAAAAGTCCCATTGTGTTGGGGAGAAAGTCCTAACGTGTTGGGGAAAAAGGTTTACTTAGGAGACTGTCTTGTCCTGGTATAGGTTGACTCAAAACAGAGTCGTTATGAGACAGACAGAAAGAAAAGAAGTAGTACAAGTAGTAAAAAAGAGTAAAGGTCATCGAGGCCGGGCTTACCCGTTGGCCTTGCGTGAGGCAGCCCTGCGTGACTACCTGGGTGGAATGTCGCGCAGCGAGGTTGCGCGGAAATATTCTCTCACCGACAGTAGCGTACTTTCGCTTTGGAAGCGTAAATTTGCGGCTTTTACCCCAGTGAAAGAAGTGACTAAGACAGTAAAGAGGCGCAATAAGCGCCTGTTGATCACAGATATGGAGTCGGCACAGGCACAAAAGATCAAGGAGCTGGAGCGCTCCTTAGCCTCTGCCTATAAGCTGTTGGAAGAGCGGGAGAAGGAAGTGTCCGATCTCCGCCTGAGGAACCGTGTTTCCGAGACGATGATAGACTTGGCCGAGGAGACCTTTGAGATTGCCATCCGAAAAAACTTTGGGTCCAAGTAGTGGGGCGGCTTCACGATAGGGAGAAGGTGGGCATCACCGCCTGTTGTGCATTACTTGGACGTACCAAGCAAGCCTATCATAAGCGCCTGAAATCCATTGAGAAGTCCTCCCTTGGGGATGAGCTGATATTGAAGCATGTGCTGGAAATCCGCAAGGAGCAGCCGGTGCTTGGCGGCCGGAAGCTTTACCACTTGTTGGGCAAGCTCCTGCCTGCCGGCCTGCTGCCCGGGCGTGACGCTTTCTTCAAGCTCCTGGAATTGAACGGCCTGCTCATCCGGCGCCGCAAGGTTCCCAAGCCCACGACCACCTTGTCCTGGCACCATTACCACAAGTATGGGAACCTGTACAAGGGTCGCATCCCCGGTCGGCCGAACGAGGTCTGGGTGACCGACATCACCTACCTGCGGCTGGAGGGCGGGGGTTTCCTGTACCTGAGCCTGGTCACGGACGCGTACTCGCACAAGGTCATAGGCTGGTACCTCTCCGAGAGCCTGTGTATGGACGGCCCCCTTGAGGCCCTCCGGATGGCCTTGCCGAGGCTTGTGCCGGGACACTCGCTGACGCACCATTCCGACCGTGGCGTACAGTATTGCAGCCACGCCTACGTGTCCCTGCTCCAGTCCCACGGGATAAGCATCAGCATGACCGAGGACGGGGACCCCAGGGAGAACGCCGTGGCCGAACGGGTGAACGGGATCCTCAAAGAGGAGTGGCTCAACAGGGAGTCGATAAGCTCGTTGGCGCATGGGAGGGCGTTGGTGGACAAGGCCATTGCCATCTACAATGACAAGAGGCCACACATGAGCATCGACTACCTGACCCCCTACGAGGCGGACCAGCAGGAGGGGGAGTTGAAGAGGAGATGGAGGGCCTCCTATAAAAAGAAAGAAGATATAACTACAATTTGAGGGGGATGGTGTATCTTTGCCGCCGCAAGCCCGGGTTGACTGCCGGGGGTACCCCCGGCAGTCAACCCGGGCCATGACTAAGCTCCCTCCCAATGCTAAGGAATGATATTGGACAACCAATAGTAGGATTAAGAAGTTAAACCAGTCAACCAAAATCAGGACGAGACAGACCATGATAGTAGCTCCTAATATCATGCTAATATCATGGCTATTATCATAGTCTTAACGCATTGATTGCCAATGTGTAACAGGCGATAGTGAGAATAGTGAGAGTAGAAACGCAAAAAAACACGTAGGGGAGGAGAGCTGAAACACACCCATAGGGATGGAAGCAGACGCCCCCCTGCCTACCCATCTACATTCCACTCTACACAAAATCACGTAGCGTGAACTGAAAAAACACGGCCATGAATGAATCGGTTCACGGCCGTGTTTGTATCAGTTCACGGCCGTGAATGATGGGGTTCACGGCCGTGTTTTTTTGGCTCATGCTGCGTGAATTGATTGATAGGTGGCTTACCCTGTGTCTGGCAAGCATATTTGCCAAAAGTAATGGCTTATGGTGCCCCTTCTGTGTTGTCAGGCATGCCATATATTATTCCATATAGATATTTTACAATATCATCATGGTCTCCATTTACGGCTAAGGCCAAAGGATAGTTTCCTCTCTCTGTCTTTACATGCAAGTTCACTCCACTATCCACCAATCTTTTCACCATGTTAATATTACCATCCCAACAGGCCATGTGTATCGGAGCATTGTTTTCATTATCTGGTAGACTTATATCTGCATTCATATCTATTAGAGCTTGAAATATTTCATCCTTTCCCAATAACGTTGCTAACAATAAAGGTGTTGTACCATCATTAGACCGGTCATTAATCATGGCGATTGAATGAGGGAATATCTTTACTATATACTCCAGTCGTTCAACATCCCCTGAAAAGACGATAGCGTGCATGATGCCTTCACCTAATTCATTTGTCAAGGCTATATTTGCACCTCTTTCTATTAAGAACTTATATGCATAGCTTTCTTTATCACTGATAGAATACAGCAATAACGAATCGTTATCTTCATCTTTAAAACGATGGTCAATGTCATACATATCCTTATTCTTTTCCAGAAACTCTATGTCATTGCATGCAATGGCATCTTTGAGACATTCATCAATATCCAATATTTTATCCATCATAATTAGTGGGTTTTATAATCTTCATCTATTAAGCGGGCTTTTACGCGTAGTAATTCAGCTCATTCTCCGTATCGTACTCCTTATCGATAACTTGTTGAATCATGTTCAAGTCACCATCCCCATAGATGAGGTTGCCCACGTAGTCGGTACGGTGTGTATCGGCGGTGTTCTGGTGGAAAGCGGTGAGCTTCTGCCTGTGGCTGAATAGACATACTCGTTCATAACGTTGGCATTTCCGACAAAAGTAATGGTTTATAGTAACTCTTCTGTGTTTTTAGGCATGCCATATATTATTCCATATAGATATTTTACAATATCATCATGGTCTCCATTTACGGCTAAGGCCAAAGGATAGTTCCCTTTCAATGTTTTAGCCTTAATGATGGCGTTGTTATTCACTAACATTGATACTATCTCTATACTGCCCTCTTGTGCTGCGATGTGAAGCGGTGTTAAATGATTGATGTCCCCTATGTTGACATTTGCGCCGTGTTCAATAAGCGCTTTCGCCATATCATAGTGGTTTAAAGATAGCGCGACAAGTAGAGCTGTGGCTCCATCATTTGCTTGTACATCCAAGTTTAGAGTATAATTGTCTAATAGAAAATTCAGCCTTAAAACATCACCAGAATAGACTGCTGAATGTATAATTCCTTCTCCTTCATTATTGATAAGGGTCATATCTGCCCCATTCTCTATAAAAAAGCGATAAGTGAGACTTTCTTTGTCACTTATTGCATATAGTAACAAGGAATTATTATCTTCATCCTCAAAACGGCAATCTATATCATATAGATTCCTGTTCCTATTTAAATAGTCTACGTCATTACATGCAATCGCATCCTTTAAACCTTCTTTTAGCTTTTCATCCATAATCAATATTTATTAGGGTTATAATCTTCTTTCAGTTCTTTCAGCGTTCTATCTCGACCTATTTTATCTTTTGAATCATGAGCTTTCCTGCGAGCATCTTTCCCTCTTTTACGCTCCAAATCCTTTGCGAGATCTTTTGCTCGTTTCTCTGAAGCAGGTTCTTTTTCTCGCGCCTCTTTCCCCGCTTTTCTTGCAGCCCTTGCGGCATCCCCCTTTCTATGGCTCGCTTCATCCACTTGCTTCGTCTCCGTTTTCCCGGCCTCTACCGTCTCTACGTTAGTATTGTCTGCAAGCTGTGCTTGCATCCCTTTTACCATCAAGTAGAAAACCATGCCTATGGATTTGATATCACTAACTTGTTTGATAACAGCACCATTTACGGCCCGTTTTACTTCTGTTTCTGAAGGTAGATTAGGTAATGGCTGCGGCGTAAAAACAGATATAGGTGGTATCGGAGTAGGTAAAGGAATCGTGGGAGGAATCTGTGGTTCCCAACCGTTGGGGTCAAAGAAACGGATGGGGTTACAAAAACTATATGAATATGGTGACCACGAATAATACTTCTCAGAGAGCAAATCCATCGTTGTGAACCTTGGCCCATCCAATAAGCGGGCTTTTACGTCGTAGTAATTCAGTCCGTTCTCCATGTCGTATTCCTTACCAATATACTTGTACTTTTGTACATCTTGGTTATAACCCTCCGCAAAGGGCGTCCCGTAAGGGTAGTAGTGGTTCGTCTGTACCACGTTGCCGTTGGCATCGGCCACTACCCGATTGCTCCCCAAGTGGTCTTGGAGGTAGAAGTAGTACTGGCCGTCCTTGATGTAACCGCCGTCTACTTGAATGATGTCTAATGTCCCCTTCTTGTACACCATGCTACC
>JAISIX010000105.1 GCA_031261805.1 Mediterranea sp. (in: CFB group bacteria) | reverse complement strand
CCTCCACGTTGTATCCCATCATGCCGGTGCCGGAATGCGTGGGTACCGCCTTGACCGTCACGTCAAGGCAGGGACTCTTGGCATAATCCATTGGGCGGACACACGTGCCCGTCAACACTTGCCTACCAAGAGGGTCGGAAAGGCTGAACGTCCATTCGTCGGGGTTCCTGGCGCGCTGGTTACCGTCCTGCGTGAAGACTGGTTGCCCGGCCTTGTTGTAGACGTAGTGAATCCAGTCGGCTCCCGGAAGTTTCTTGGCGATGGGCTGCCCCAAAGGGTCATAGCGGTACAGGTAGGCGTATTGCCGCAGGATCTCGCCGGTATCGCCGCCTGATTCAATCCCCGAGGCGACCAACGGAGGAAGAACCGCCTGTATACGGCCGAAAGCGTCGTACAAGGAATAGGTGTCGTGGCGTTCGCCCCGTTCGCCTATCCGCCTGGCAAGTACAGTCAGTCCCGAACGGTTCCTGAACTCCAGGGATACGTCGCCGTCCTCGTCGGTGACTTTCGTGACCGAAAGCGTACCCGTGGGATAGCTTCCTGCCCGTTTGACGACGATCAGATCCTCGCTCTCGGAGGTATAAGAGACGGAGTAGAGCGCGCAGTCCAGTTCGGCGTTCCCCTCGATGTTGCACAAGTACTCGAAAGTCACCCCATGCCCCGTGTCCTGCCAGTCGCTTCCAGCACCGTATTGTTTGGCAAGTTCGCTGCCCGGCTCGTCGTAATACACGTTGCGGACATAGGGTTTCTGGTCGTCATTGTAGAACTTGACCGTCCTCATCACCTCGTTGGGATCTTCATAGCTTCCCTTGGTTTCCCCATTGGAGCCGGGCAGCCAGGACCGCGACACTCTGCCAAGGAAGTCGTACTCGACAAGCTCGTACCGATCTGTCATCGCGGGGGACGCGCCGCGACGTACGAGCAGCAATGGCCTTCCGAAACCGTCAAGGTATTGGGTCTCAACCGCCGCGTCGGATGTATTACCCTCAGCCCAGTCCACTATCAGGCGGCCGGAATTCTCCCCACACCATATTGTCGAGACCTCTTTTCTTGGGATGATTCTTGTCCTGTAATTCATGTCGTATGTGGGTATCTCGTAATAATTCCATTCCGGAGCTTCTTGATTTTCCCTGAATGGTTCCGAATAGGCGCAAGGACTCGGGTTCGTCAATATGCCTGGTTTCTGTGCCTCCACATAAACTGGGATCAGGACGAACTCCGTCTCCGGGGAATCGGTATGCGCACGTACCTGTACGAATATATCCGTCCCGGGCAATCCCCTGATGATAGCTCCTTTCATCGACACGCCATTGCGCTTAACATCGCATATCCGGTCAGCCGGGGGGATGTCGTCGGGGATGCGATAATGGCAATCATGGTAATCACCAACGATGTATCGGGGTCCGAAATTCACTTTGTATCCGACCAAGGCATAGGTCTCCTTCTCGTCAACCATATCTGGATAGAGCAGCATCAGGTCAATGCTATCAATTGACAGGTACAGGAAATCGCCATCCCACAGATTTTCACCAAACTGTCCGGAACTGTTATTGAGCGTGCAATACATCTGCGTGTCTCTTGAGGTGCCGGTATCAAAGCCCGTGTGGGGATAGTCAAATCCCAATCCGGGCGGTGTGTAGTCGCTCTTCGCTTGCGCGAGGATCGTTCGCGGACACGACAGGATGATTATGGTCGCCGCGAGCAGGTATATCATTGAATGTTTCATCGTCTTAATCATTTTTTATTCTCCGTGATAATGGTTTCCATACGGCAGGTTGCGGTAATGGTATTGGTAGTGCTCCAGAAGGACGGGACTCTTGTCTTTCAGAACATGGTAGACGTCTATCAACTTGGCTGAGGAATCGTATCTGTACTCCGTCTTCGTTCCTTGCGGGCTGGTGACGGACAGCATGCCCACGAGCGGGTCGAAGACGAAAGAAGTCACCAGGCAGTCCCGCAAGACGGGATTGGCACTGTCTCTCAAGTCCTCCGCTGCGGCTTCTATGAAGGCACCGTCAGGATTGGTCGCGTCCTGTATGGCGGCGAGCCGGACGGTTCCCAGCACATTTCCCACGGTCTCGTAAGTGGCACCCTGTACTGCCAGCACCATGTATTCCCCGTTGTACGACCAGATGTAGGTGGTGTAGGTCCCGTTCCTCTCCTTCACGCAGGTGGGGTTGCCGTAAGTGTCGTGCGAGAGGATTTCCACCAGCGTTTGTTCACCGGATCCGCCGCTTCCCCGCGTTATCCTGTACGACTTGCTGGGTAGGGCTGGGTTTCTTCCCGTATACACGTAGCGGGAAGTCTCCTGCTGGTTTCCCGACGACACGCTTTCCTCCAGCAACGTGTTGAGCCGGTTTTGCGACCTCATGGCCAATCGGCTCTCGCTGTCCTCCGAAGAACGCGTCCACGGCATGTCCTCGGTATAGCTGTAGGAGTAGACGAGGGGGGATCCGTTGCTCGCGCTCTTGGTCTTGCCCGATGGGAGGACGCGGCGCTTTCCCGTATCATATCGATAGACCACGCTGTCGGCATATTGGTAGATACCGTTCACGAAACGCGTGCTTTTCTCTTTAGACAGGACGTAGGTGGCGGTAGACATGCGATACCTGTATGATTCGTAATTGGGATAGAACTGCTGGGAAGCGTTCCTCATCAACGTGTGATAATCGTACGATTCGCGCGGAAAGATATAGAGAAAGTTGTAGAGCTTGCCAAATTCGACATAGTCAGACCTGAGAGTCTTATATTCGTACGCTTGCTCACGTGAAAGCATGTAGCCGAATTTCCCCTTTCTGTAATACGATTTTCTTATTAGCTTGCCTATATAGGCATAGTCGCTATATTCGAACGCAAGGTTCGTTCCTGGTATCTTCGTCCAGCCTGGTTCGGGATCGGAAGCGAACTCGTACACCGTCTTGCCGTTGTCTTGCCCAGTACTGTTCCCGTCGCGGTCGTATTCGGTGACGTAGTCGTAGTGCACGGCGGCCTTCTCGTTGAACGACGCCAAGGGCACGACATGGGACGTGTAGATGTCGATCGTGGTTTGCCATCCCTCCCCATAGAAATCCGAGTAGTAGATGCCCCGCTTGGTCTGCATCCAGTTTTCCTGCTCGTGAGTGCGATACCGGCTGAAGCCTATGCCGTCCTCGGTTTTCCCATACCTGAACTCCTTGACTTGGGTCTTGCCCGTTATGGGGTCGAACTCCGACAGTGTCCGGATGCGCCAGCCCACCTCTCCGGTCCTCGTGACATCATTCTGAGGCGAGAACTCGTTGAGCGACAAGTCCAGATACCTGAACATGTTGTGTTCGAACGTGAAGGTTGTCACCCGCCCCGTGGGATAAGTGATGGATTTGAGCAGCCCCGCCTTCGAGTCGGGCAGAAGCGGCTGGCCCATGCCGCGCAGGCGGATGTTGCCGAAATAGCATTTTGGGTTCTTGTTAGGGATGAGGGTGGGATTCGTGGTATTGCTGTCCCAAGAACCGTTATTGATGTAGTTCCCTGCGAAATTGGCTGATTTCAGGCATTGCGAAGGGAGAGGGATCGTAGTGTTGTAGTAGCTGAAAATGTATTTCTCGTCGACGGCGGTGCCGCTCCCGCTTATCTCCACCCCGTTAAGCAATCCGTATCCTGTCGTGTTGGCCTGGTCAAACCTAATCGTCCTCAACGTCAGTCCAGTTTGCCTGTTCCGAACCACAATCTTCTCCAGCTTGTCGTCACCATAGAAGTCCACTTGAGTAATTTTTCCCTCTATTGTGGCCAAAGGCAGCTCATGCAGAGTGAAGGACGACCAAGGCAATCCGTACGAGTTGTAACAGCCGCTCCCCTGCGCGTCGAAAACATAACTGGTGAACAGGTTGGAACGTTCGTCAGGCTCGGTGCACTTGACGACATACGACCTGCCATTGACGGGACCTTCGGTTATCTTGTAGTTATTGTCTTCCAACCTCAGAGCGGTCCTTGTCACGGCTAAGCAGCTGCCCATGGCCGAGGAATTCCATGGTGCCGTACAGTCATATTCCACGGCTATAAAGTCGTTGTTGTTGGCGTATGACCGCTTGCGTTGCTCCGCCGACAGGTTGTTCCTGTTGTAGGTGAAACAGACCGAGTCTCCGCGCACGGGCGAGACGACGCTTTGGATGTACCATTCGGTGACCTTGTTGTTGGTGGAGGCATAGTGCCCATCCCTCCCGAAGTGGTACCGGAAGCCGTTGTCGTCCGTCAGGTCGAAGTACTCGATTGAACGGGTGCCCGCCGACTTGATGTTGTAGTCTATCTTCAAGGGGATATAGGGCGTGATCACAGGGACGATGGGCGCGTAGGAGTTGCTCAGGCTACGCGTCAGGAAGAACTTTCCCGAGGCGGACAAAGTCTTGAAATAGAAGGCGTCGGGTTCCTCGTCGCGGTTTCCACCTTCCCACAAGTAACAATACTCGAAGTGGTCCTTGTCTTTGTCCTCGCGATTGGCGAAGAGGTAATACCATTCATCGACGTTGCCGTTGATCTTGCGGCCGAGGGTGGGGCCGGCGTTGAGTGTCCATCCCCAGCCCATCCGCCCTGGGACGCGCGACGCGCTGAAGCTGCCGTGGTGGTAGGAGATGCTGATGGGAATCACGATGTCGCCCTCCCTGAACTCGTAGAGGGGGATGGTGATGTCGACCATGCCGAACGCCAAGTCGGTGGGATACTCCACGTACTTGATCAGGTCGCTGACAGTAGGAGGTTCCGGCATTGTGGGCGAGAACGCCAGGGATTGTTGTTGCGCCCACAACGAGGGAAGGAGGGGCGCACAGGACAGCAGTAGCGCACACAATATGCGCGACGACTCGGGAATCATTGTTTTAGACAAAGGCATCATAGTCTTCATGAAATTATATTGTTAGTGTTACACGAGTTTCCCTTTCCCTATCTATAAAGAGAAACGCATCACTATCCTAAAATGTTTTAGGGCAAGCTCTCCAGGTATAAATCGGCAAGGTATCTCGTCGCCAACCTCGCCCAATCATTTTTGCAAAGATAAGCCTTTAGCCTCAATATCGCTAACAATCAAGGCATTAATTAACAATAAAGGCAATTAGTGCACCCCCTCATTTTACTATAATCTTTGTATTTCTTCTCTTGCTGCCGAATTGCTACGCAGACGTTTCACATTGCTCCTCATCCTATAAATGACTCCCAATGATACATTCCATTCTCTATAGTCTTCTGTCTGCCTGAAGTAGAAACGATTTATTTTCGTAGAACTCTTATACTTTAGACTTTTAAACATGTCATTCCAACGGAGTTCAAGTGCAAGTTTCTTATGAAAAAAATCTTTCTTTAGACTAAGAGCAGCGATGAAATTAGGCTGGTAGTCATATATTCGTTTATTCCCTCCACTATCAAAATCACAATTGAGAGAAAACAAATATTCATCAGGTAATTGTATAGAGTTCGTTACACTAAGATAAACAGAGGGACGATTATAGAGAACGCTCTTATCCAAATATCGACTCTTGAAGAAAGGCTTTATAACCCCAATAGTAAGTGACGGGAACCAACACTTAAAAAGTGTACACGCATAACTTACATTCGCTTTCACAAATTGAGCTTTATTGAAATTCTCCCATGTATAATAGAGCACACTCTCTCCTATCGAAGGATCGTCTTCAAATAGAGTGGATATATAATCTTTCGTATAGACATAGCTTATATTCAGATTTAGGTTCCTATAGTTCGTCCTCCATTCTATTGAATAAGATTTCTGTGGACGTAATTGAGGGTTCCCTTTTTGGTATTGAAACCGATCTATATAATAGGTTTGCCCATTTAGGAAAGATAGTGGTGGACGTTCTATTTGGGAGCGGAAAGACAGTGTATTACTAAATCCGCTTGCATTGTACGAAAGGCTTAATGAGGGATATATCTCCCGCTCCACACGTCGCATATCCATGTCGGATGCCGACAAGTCCAAATATGTCGCTTTCATATTCTCATAACGGGCACCCACTTCAAGTAGTAGATGAGACAGAGACAATCGATATTGAGCAAAAGCAGAAATCTTTCTTTCTCGATACTCATATTCAAATCCATCAACATAAGAGGACTCCGTTGAAAGAGTCCCATGCTCATTAATCATATTTGCATTCAAGCCAATAGATATTTGACTCTTCTCTGTTATTGGATAATCCACCTTATATTCCCCTGCATAGATATGAATCGAGGTCCCACTATTCAGCTCCGTTGAGATTTCGGAAGATGGATACATCTCAGACGTGAATTGGCGGCGAGCATCCTTATACGAAATATAGTCAATGCTTAACGTAGACTGAAAAGCATCTTGCGCCCCATAATGGTGAAATATATTAATCTGCTGATTTTTATTAGTTGTATGCAAGTCTGAATACACCCCGTAATTAATATCATTCCCTGGATCCGCCGAAAGTTTATTCTCTCTATACGCCCTTTCCGGACTGCTCTTATAAGAGCCATTGAATAAGAATCCTATGTAATGATTCGCGGTAAATTCATAGTTGACACCTAAACGATATAAATGCCGTTGAGTCCTATACGTCCGTTTTCCGTTATCTACATACCTCCACAATGTATCACCGGCTATTTCTTTATCACTATTCTGGATAGAGTTCCCTTTATTATTCCCATATTGGTAATATGTAGAAATAGACAAACCTTTTTTGTGATACATCAGGTTTATATACTCATTGTGACTCAAATAAACACTTTGCAATATTCGCATTCCCGTTTGTACTGAAAGCCCATCATCTCGTTTTGTGGTTCGTATAATTACAACCGCATTTACATCCGCATCATATTTACTTCCCGGATTGGTGATCAGTTCAATACTTTTAATATCATTTACCATCAGCGACATTACCTCATTAATATCCTGAACTTTACGATTATTGATATAAAATACAGGAGAGCCACTCCCAAACACTTCAATCGTACCGCGTTTATTGACCAATCCGGGTATCATGGAAAGGACTTCACCCATTGAGTGTTCCCGGGAAAGAATCGTTCCGGCTATATTTGCCACAAGTTTCCCATCTTTATTCTCAAACGCCTTCCTCGTACCTGTAACAGTAATCTCTTGAAGGCCCAATGAAGCTTCTTGCAACACGATTCTAAGTGGACCTGCCACATCGGCCATAGACCCTATAAAAGGCTTATAACCGATGCAGCTCACTTTGAGCAGAAAAGGTGGAGGGGAATCAATCGAGTCTTTCAAAAAGAACTCCCCAGTAGCAGTAGTCGTAGTCCCACAAACAAACGTAGAATCGTGAGCGGACAGAATCATGACATTTGCAAATTCAATAGGTTGTTCCAATTGGTTTACAACTATGCCAACAACGTCTTGAGCATGAACACAAACTGAAACAATACTCAAAAACAAAGCTATAATGTGCTTGTACATACTTCTTGGTAAGCTTCCATCCATAAGTAAGAGACTATACCTTAGGCATACGGCATCACGAACTGGAAGAAATAATAGATGGCTCCCAGCAGGGCGATGAGCCAAAGGACAAGCAACGTCACCCTCGCGCCGGCGTTCATGGGCTGCCAGTGGAAGAGTTGCCGCAGGAGCGTATGCAGAAACGCGCCCAAAGGGATGCAGATGGTGAGCAGGATGGCGATGACACCCAGCGCTCCCCATACGGGCGACACGCTACCCACAGATAGGTTGATGAAGGACGGGATAAGCCCCTGTACCACTGCCGTACTGCCGCCAAGGAGCACGGCCAAGATGGCAGCTACCATGACGAGTAGCCCCAATACAGCTGCAAATAGCGCCGGGCAACAGATGATAATGAGCGCCACCACCAACACCTTGAAGATAACCGTGACGATGGTGAGCAGCACATCGCCTACCGACTGCAAGAAGCTGCGCGGCTTGCCGGAATTCACGTAGTCGTTCACGCGTCCGCTCACTTGTTCAAAGTTATCGGTCACAGTCTTGCCTATATTCTCCACCGTCACCGGCTCACCACGCATGTTGAGTTTCTCGGTAGCCGTATGAGCCTCGGGAATGACAATCCAGAGAATCAGGTAGAGCAGAAGCATGGGGCAGTAAGGGATGAAAAGCAGAATCACCATCACGACCCGCGTCCAAGCCATATCCCAGCCGAAGTAAGCCGCCAGTCCGGCCGCCACGCCACCCAACGCCTTATGGTCGGGGTCGCGATAGAGGTTACGTTTCGGCCTGGCTTGTTCCTCCTGCTTGGCCTGTTCCTCTCTCCGTCGGTCTTGACCGGTGGAGGAAGCCGACGTCCCGTCGTCGGCCAGCTCAAACTCCTCGGGTTTGCCTACGCGGGCTATGACCTCTTCCACATCGGCAATGGTAATCACCTGCTTACCGGCGGTGATTTTCTCGGCAAACAGTTCGGCGATGCGGGTCTCCATGTCGGCCACTATCTCGTCCGCCCCCTCTTGGCGGCGAAAAAAGCTTTTGAGGTTAGCCAGATAGTTATCCAGCAGTTGGTAGGCATCTTCATCGATGTGATAGACGGTGCCTCCTAAGTTGACAGTAAGTGTCTTCTTCATCTTTTTGGGGTTTAAATTGAGAGATGGGGTTAGTTATTGGTGAGATGGTTCACGGTGTCGCTCAGTTCCCTCCACGACGCCTCCAGCTCCGAGAGGAAGGTCTCGCCCTCGGCCGTGAGTTGGTAATACTTACGGGGTGGTCCTTGGGTCGACTCTATACACTCGTAGCTCAGCAACTTGTCGTTCTTCAGGCGCGTGAGCAGGGGATAGAGCGTACCTTCCACCACAATCAGCCGGGCTTCTTTCAGCTTCTGGATAATGTCCGAGGCATAAGCCGCTTCTTTGTGCAGCAACAGCATGATGCAATATTCCAGCATCCCTTTCCTCATTTGCGATTTTACGTTGTCTACGTTCATTGCTTTCTATCAATTACTTCTTTGGAATGCACAAATGTAGGCGTTACTTTAGAACTTTGTATTGCATAGTACTATTATTTAATCTTCTTTAACCCAACCAGCCGTTAGGCGTTCCCCAAAATGGTTATAAAGAGTTGGCACCCCTCTATCTAAACGACACTGATTAGAGAGCCTCATCGTATATAGCCCGCTTGGATGTCGTGCAGCATGTATCATTTTTGCACTAAAGCAGTCCTTTTGTTCCACCTCGATGGAACAAAAGTTTCACCTCGATGGAATTTTTGTTCCACCGAGGTGAAACTTTTCTGCCGCTTTATAGGTCTGACAGATATTATAACCCGATAGGGATACTTGTGAAAGAGCCAAGGCAAGGTTTGCAAAGCTGGCGGTTTATTACTACGTTTGCAGTCTCTAAGATAAAGGAACATCATCATGACTATAGAAGAATTTTTCAAGAACGACCTTTTTGCGGCCGAGGTAGGGGTGACCCTGCTGGAAGTGCACAAGGGTTATAGCAAGACCCAACTGGAGATTCAGCCCAAGCACCTCAATGCCGCCGGACGTACCCAGGGGGGCGTTGTCTTTACGTTGGCAGACTATGCGCTGGCAGCCGCCGCCAACTCACACGGCATACTTTCCTTCTCGCTATCTTCCAACATCACTTTTATGCGTGCCAGCGGCGTGGGCGACACGCTCTTCGCCGAGGCTCGCGAGCGCTACATAGGCCGTAGTACCGGCCTCTATCAGGTAGACGTGACCAACGGGCAGGGCGAGTTGATTGCTACGTTCGAGTCGAGCGTGTTCCGAAAAGGCTACTCTCCCGTACCTGTAAGCTTGCCGGAATAACCACTTGCCGTACTTGCTTGTCGCCCCTGATTTGCTCGATGAGCAGGCGGCAGGCAGCCTCGCCCATCTGGAAGGTAGGATGGCACACGGCCGTGAGCTTCGGTTCCACGTAGTTGGCATGTTGTTCGTCGGTGTAGCCCACCAGGGCAATGTCGTCGGGGATACGTAGCCCGTGGCTCTTGATTACCTCCATGGCGGCAAAGGCCAACGTGTCGTTCATGGCCAGGATGGCATCGGGCGGGCTGGGGAGTGCGAGGAGTTCTTCCGTGGCACGTTTCCCCTCTTCGTAGTCTATCTTCCGGCAGATGACCAGCTCCTTTAGGATAGGGAGACGGTTTTCGCGCAAGGCTTCCAAATAACCATGTTTTCGCCGGCGCACGATGTCGAGATGGTTGGCCCCACCAATAAAGGCCACCCGCCGACAGCCGTTGTCGAGCAGATGTTGCGTGGCCACCTGGGCCGAGTGCTCACCGTCGGACACCACGGAGGAGAACTGCTCGGTGAGGCACACGCGGTCGAAGAGGATGAGTGGCATATTAATCTCTTTCAGGGCAGCCAGGTGGGCGTAGTCCGTCGTCTCTTGCGAGAGGCAGGCGATGATACCCTCCACCCGCATGTTCACTAAGTTTTCAATGTTCCGCTTCTCATGCTCGTACTGCTCGTGGGAGGTGGTGATGATGACGAAGTAGCCGTTGTCCACCGCCATGCTCTCTATCCCGCCCAGGATGGAGGCGAAGAAGTGCGTCACAATGTCGGGCACCACCACGCCGATGATACGGGGGGCATTGTTGCGCAGGCTCATGGCGAAGGGGTTGGGGCGGTAGTTCAGCTGCCGGGCCAGCTGCTTGGCCCGTTCGCATAGATCACGACTGATTTCCGGGCTGTCTTTCAGCGCCCGCGAGACGGTAGGGATGGATACGCCCAGGATACGGGCGAGGTCCTTGAGCGATACAGGTTTGTTGGCTTCCATAACACAATGAGAAATAGACAGATGCAAAGTAACGGTTTTCCCCCGAGACTGCCAAGCTTTCTTACGTAAACCGTTACGTGGGTTTTCGGGAATGTGGGAGTACCACTCTGCCGACGGCTTGCTTATTTTTGCAGAAAGAATCATCTTAAACAACAATAAGCGTATGCAGTATCATGAGATTGGGAAGACGGGCATGAAGGTGTCCGCTCTTAGCTTCGGGGCCTCCTCGCTGGGCGGCGTCTTCCACGACATCCAGGAGCAGGCGGGCATCGAAGCGGTGTTCACCGCCATCGAAACGGGCATGAACTTTATCGACGTATCGCCCTACTACGGCCATTACAAGGCCGAAACCGTGCTGGGGAAAGCCTTGCGGCAGATTCCCCGCGACAAGTATTACCTCTCGACCAAGGTGGGACGCTATGGCAAGGACGGCGTCAACACGTGGGACTACTCGGCCCGACGTGTCACCGAGAGCGTGTACGAGAGCATGGAACGGCTGCACGTAAGCCACATCGACCTCATCAACGTACACGACATTGAGTTTGCCGACCTCAACCAAGTGGTGAACGAGACGCTGCCCGCCTTGGTGGAGCTGCGGCAGAAAGGGGTGGTGAGCCACGTGGGCATCACCGACCTGCAACTGGAGAACCTCAAGTGGGTCATCGACCGCGTGCCGGCCGGCACGGTGGAGTCGGTGCTCAACTTCTGTCACTACTGCCTGTGCGACGATAAGCTGGCGGACTTCCTCGACTATTTCGAGGCCAAAGGCGTGGGTGTCGTCAACGCCTCCCCGCTCTCTATGGGCCTACTCACCGAACGGGGCGTACCCGCTTGGCATCCTGCTCCGCTGCCACTGGTGGAGGCTTGCCATCGCGCCATGGAGCATTGCAAGGCCAAAGGCTATCCTATCGAGAAACTGGCCATGCAGTTCGCCGTGAGCAACCCGCGCATCGCCACCACCCTCTTCAGCACCAGCAACCCGGAGAACGTGAAGAAGAATGTGGCCTACATCAACGAACCAATCGACCCGCAACTTGTTTCTGAAGTTCGGGCCATCATCGGCGACCAACAGCGGGTGAGCTGGGCCAACTCCTAACCTGACGCAAAGGAGGCAGATACAATGGGTTATACGATTATCGACGCACATGCCCACCTGTGGCAGAAGCAAGACACGGTAGTAGACGGACTGCCCATCTACACCACCCGGCAGGGACGCTCCATGTTTATGGGCGAGGAGCGGCAAATGCTCCCTCCCTTCCTCGTCGACGGGGTGAACAGTGCCGAGGCGTTCCTCGCCAATATGGACTATGCGCAGGTAGCGGCAGCCGTCGTCACACAGGAATTTATCGACGGCATCCAGAACGAGTACCTCTCCACGGTCTCGACACGCTACCCCAACCGTTTCCTCACCTGCGGGATGTGCGAGTTTCGCAAGCCGGGCTTCTTGGCACACGCCAAGGAGCTTATCGACAAGGGCTTCAAGGCCATCGCCATCCCCGGTC
Organism: Mediterranea sp. (in: CFB group bacteria); assembly: GCA_031261805.1. GTDB lineage: Bacteria > Bacteroidota > Bacteroidia > Bacteroidales > Bacteroidaceae > Bacteroides. The sequence continues at coordinate 3,041 of JAISIX010000105.1, read as the reverse complement.
ACCGCCTGCCACTCAAGGAGGACCGGGTCTGGCTCAACGGGGAGGAGATGATACAGATGTTTCACTACATGGAAGACCGCGGCATCCTACTGTCGCTTACACTGGCCGACGGTGCCACACAAGTGCCCGAGGTAGAGGAGGTGATACAGGAGTGCCCCCGGCTGAAGATAGCCATCGGCCACTTCGGCATGGTGACACGCCCCGGCTGGCAGGAACAGGTTAAGTTAGCCCGCCACCCCAACGTACGGATAGAGTCGGGCGGCATCACGTGGCTCTTCAACGATGAGTTCTACCCCTTCCGTGGGGCAGTGAAGGCCATCCGCGAAGCAGCCGGGCTGGTGGGGATGGAGAAGTTGATGTGGGGGTCGGACTACCCACGCACCATCACCGCCATCACCTACCGCATGTCGTACGACTTCATCGTAAAGTCCACGGAGCTGACCGAAGAGGAAAAGCGCCTCTTCCTGGGTGAGAACGCACGCCGGTTCTACGGTTTCGAGAACCTCCCCGTGCTACCTTATATAAAGAATATGTCTGAATAGAAAACTATAGAAAGAATGAAAGCAGTTCAAATTGCGGGCACCTCCGAGATGAGGGTGGTCGATATCGTGAAGCCGACCGTAGGAGCCGGCGAAGTGATGGTAAAGATTAGCTATGTGGGCTTTTGTGGCTCGGACCTGAATACGTTTCGGGGGCTGAACCCGATGGTAAAGCTCCCCGTCGTCCCCGGCCACGAGGTAGGGGCAGTGATAGCCGAACTGGGTACGGGCGTACCGTCCGACCTGAAAGTGGGCATGAACGTGACACTCAACCCTTATACCAACTGCGGGCATTGTGCCTCGTGCCGGAACGGGCGTGTCAACGCCTGCCAATACAACGAGACGCTGGGCGTACAACGCAACGGCGTGATGTGCGAGTATGCCGTGCTGCCGTGGACAAAAATCATCCCCGCCGGCAACATCTCGCCTCGCGACTGCGCCCTGATCGAGCCGATGAGCGTCGGCTTTCACGCCGTCGCCCGCGGACAAGTGACCGACAACGAATACGTGCTGGTCATCGGTTGTGGCATGGTAGGCATGGGAGCCATCATCCGCGCCTCGCTACGTGGAGCCAAGGTCATTGCCTCCGACCTCGACGATGAGAAACTGGCATTAGCCCGTCGCGTAGGCGCCTCGTACGTCATCAACTCCAAGACGGAGAATGTGCACCAACGGATGCAGGAGATTACCGAAGGCTATGGAGCCGACGTGGTGATAGAGGCCGTAGGCAGCCCGATGACCTACGTCACCGCTGTGGACGAGGTGAGCTACACCGGACGGGTAGTCTGCATCGGCTACGCCAAGAGTGAAGTGGCTTTTCAAACTAAATACTTCGTGCAAAAAGAACTGGACATCCGAGGCTCACGCAACGCGTTGCCCGCCGACTTCCGCGCCGTCATCAACTACTTGGGACGTGGCGACTGTCCGGTAGACCAGCTCATCTCCAAGATAGTGAAGCCTGAAGGGGCACTGGAAGCCATGAAGGAATGGGCGGCCAACCCAGGGAAGGTGTTCCGCATATTGGTGGAGTTCTAAGGCGCGAATACTGAGTTAAAGAAATAGCGCTGATTAGGGAAAATGTTCTTCCTAATCAGCGCTATTTCTTTAACTCAGTATTCTCTTACAGTTGCATGGAATATTCTATACGACAACCCAATGCATTCATTATTCTATAGAATGTTGAAATCTTAGGTTCTGTCTGCCCATGCTCAATTCGAGAAACATAAGAACGATTAGAGCCTATACGACGCGCAAGTTCAGCTTGACTAATTTTAGCTTTCTTGCGTGCATCCTCCACAATCTGCCCCGTATAGAAAGCATACGCTTTTTCCTCTGCTTCAGCACGTTCGGGGGTCCCCTTCTTGCCGAAGCGTTCGTCCATCAATGCACTAACATCGAAGAACTCTTCATCTTTTTTTTCTGCTTTCATCATATTCTTTCTTTAATCTTTTTGCTTTTTCTATTTCATTCTTAGGAGTCTTTTGACTCTTCTTCTGGAATGCATTGAATAATATCACGATACGCCCCGCATCGAAACAGAAGAATATCCGATAAATGTTCCCATTGTATTCAATTCTCAATTCAAACAGTCCATCGTCAATACTCTTAATGTACTTTGACGGGATTCTATCTTGCGACTCAACGAGTAGCAACACATACAGAATCTTCTCCTGGACATCTTTGTCCAGACTTTCAAAGAAATCTTTGAAATAGTTCTTGTAGCCTATCGTTCTTCTTTCCATGGTGCAAATATATGTAATGTTGCCCAGTTATGCAACAAAAATCAAAGGGAAATGCGCAGTAAAACACTCATGTTTCACTAATATGTTACGTCAGCTCCTCATATTTGTTACAATCATTTCCTCTTTTTCCTATCCATTTACTTACCTTTGCGTCCATTAAGAGTAATGAACCCCTAAACAAGTTATTTATGAAGAAGAGTCGTTGGATGCCGCTATTAGGCATCTGTTGCCTTTGTTCTCTCTCGGCAAGCGCACAAGTGCTGCCTTATCAAAACCCCTCCCTCTCCGCCGAACAACGTGCGGACGACCTGTTGTCCCGCCTCACCTTGGAGGAGAAGGTGGCCTTGATGCAAAACAACTCCCCCGCCATCCCCCGCTTGGACATTAAAGCCTACAACTGGTGGAACGAAGCACTGCACGGCGTGGCACGTTCCGGCTTAGCCACCGTCTTCCCGCAAGCCATCGGGATGGGTGCCTCGTTCGACAACGCCCTGCTCTACGAGGTCTTCAACGCAGCCTCGGACGAAGCCCGTGTCAAGTCGCGCATCTATGGCAAGAATGGCGAGCTGAAGCAATACCAAGGCCTGACGTTCTGGACACCCAACATCAATATCTTCCGCGACCCTCGCTGGGGACGTGGGCAAGAGACATACGGCGAAGATCCCTACCTCACCGGACAGATGGGCATAGCCGTCATCCATGGCCTGCAAGGTCCCGAGGATACCAAGTACGACAAACTGCACGCCTGCGCCAAGCACTT
>JAISIX010000101.1 GCA_031261805.1 Mediterranea sp. (in: CFB group bacteria) | reverse complement strand
TCCGTCCACGAGGCGAGGTCTTTGCGGGTGTAGCCCACCACGGTTGGCTTGCCGGTGGTGCCCGACGAGGCGTGGATGCGCACAATCTGGCTCATCGGCACGGCGCAAAGGCCAAAGGGGTAGTTGTCACGCAAGTTGTACTTGGTGGTAAACGGCAGTTTCACGATGTCGTCGATGGACTGAATATCGTCGGGTGTCACACCCAGCTCCTGCATTTTTTTTCGATAGAAAGGCGTGTTGTGGTACACATAGTCCACAATCTTTTTAAGTCGTATGCTCTGTACTTTGCGCAGACTCTCGCGGTCCATGCACTCAATGCTTTCGTTCCAAATCATGGTTTTAAGTATTAAACTGCTGCAAAGTAAGGCATTTATTTGGAGAAAAGATAGGATAGGGGAGTTTTTTAATGTTTATCTTTGCTGCCATGAAAACAGTGTGCGTCCTCTTGGGCACGGTCTCTTTGGCGATGGGCATCCTTGGCATCTTCTTGCCGCTGCTGCCCACCACCCCTTTTCTGTTGCTCGCTGCCGCCCTCTATTTTCGGGGGTCGCCACGGATGTACCATTGGTTGCTGAGCCATCGCCGCTTGGGGCCTTACATCCGCCACTTCAGGGAGAACAAGGCCTTGCCGCTCCGGGCCAAGGTGCTCTCCCTGACGCTGATGTGGGGCACGATGGGCTATTGCATCCTCTTCCTGCTGCCTTGGCTTTGGCTACAGGTGGCGCTTGCGTTGGTGGCCGTCGGGGTCACCTATCATATCCTCTCCTTCAGGACGTTGAGGTAGTGCGAAAGTCCCTCGCGGGCATCCGCCAGCTTCTCTTCCCAATGCTTCACGGAGTTCTGCCCGATGATGTCGGTGACGTACTTCACGGAGATGAACGGCACCTCTTGGGCACGGCAGACGAAAGCCTGCGCGTAGGCCTCCATATCCACCACGTCTCCGCTCACGTGTGTCAGCTCGGTGAGGAAGCTGTCGCCGGTGTTGCAGATGCCCGTCTCTGTCCAGTGCGTACAGAAGCCCTTCTCGGCCAGCAGCCCCGAACTGTCTATCTCGCTCTCCATGCCCAGGGCGGAGAGCTTCTCCATGTCGCGGTCCACAAACTTACGGCAGGCGAAGATGTCGCCTACTTGATGGTTCACTGTCCCTACGCTGCCGATGTTCAGCACCAGGTCGGGCGATACCTGGCGGATGGCCTCGGCCAGGTGGTAGGCCGCTTTTACCTTGCCGATGCCCGTGCGGATGTAGTAAGGCTCCACCTCGGGCCATTTCACTTCCACAAACTCGCCTTGTACGGCGTAAGTCACTAAGATTTTCTGCATATCGTTCTTCTTTATATATAAGTTATCAGGTTGTCTCGCCCTTTCAGAACAAGAAGATGGCGGCAGCCACCACGCGGTGGTTCTGTACCGAGTGCTTGTCCACGTTGCTCTTGCCACTCTCTTGGTCCAGCGAGCCGTAGCGTGCCTTGCACAGGGTGTACTCCACACCCAATTTCCAGTGTGGCAGGTTGTAGGTCAGTTCCGCACCTACCGACACCAGCTGGTCGAGGTTCGTCCCCGTGCCGTAGAGCGTCGTGCTTGCCAGCGGGTCCGGCGTGCCCAGGTTCTTGGCGTAGCCTACGAAGAGTCCCGGTTTCCACTTGCGTCCATACACCACGTTGAGCCAGCTACTCGAGAAACGGAGCGGGGTGTATTTCTGTTCATCTTTCTCTTGGTTTATCTCTTTGATGCCATAGCCACCCAGACCGCAAGCCTGTGTCAGGTTGGAACCCAGCACGCTCTTGGCCGCCACCATCCAGTCTTTGTGGGTGTACCGCAGGTGGGCTTCGTAGGAGAGGGTGGTGATGCGTTCGTTCACCTTATGGTTGGTGGTGTAACTGTAGTAGCCGCCGAAACCCATGCCGTTGAAGGTTTGCGAGGCTACCGTGCGGGGTTTCAGCGACAGCAACTCTACGCCTACCCCGGCCAGCAGCCCATCCTGCTTGTAGTCGGCTCCGAGGTACACCTCGGGGATGTTGCTGTGCTTGATGTATTCGTTGCTCCTCCCTTTGGGACCTTGCGACAGGTATTGCGATTGCCAAACGAGGGCGGCGGTGAGTTGCATCCAAGCACCCTCGTAGCGGTACCTGATTTGTGGTGCCCGGCTGAAGGGTTGGTACGGAGCGCCTACCGAGAGGTTGAGCACCTTGGGCGACACGTCGCCGAATAGTGGGTGCCACGCCTGTCCCACCAGCAGTTCCGATGTCGTCCAGTTCAGCTTGAAGTAGGCATGGCGTATGCGTGCCAGCGTGAAGGAGCTACCCGAGCCGCGGAAGTCAATCTCCACCTTGGCCGAGGTGCGTGCGCTTCCCAGGTTAGGGCCGGTGAGGTCCACGCCCAGTTGCGAGTAGATGGAGTAGAAGTTGCTGTTGGGGGTGGAGTTCATGTCCCTCTCGTCATCTTTGGAGAGTTCGTAGTTACCTCCTGCGAGATAGCCGGGAATCACTCCGTTTCGGTCTCTGTCCTTGGGGTAGAGGTAGAAGAGTCCATCTACCAGCTCCTCGTTGGCCCGGCTGTTGTAGTAATAGTCCGCTCTGACTTGCCCGTAGAAGTGATACGTGAAGCCTTTCTTTTGTGCGAAGCTGTTGGCCGCTATAGCCAAGCATAGCAATGATAAAAGTGGTCGTTTCATACGATGAATGCAATGGTTTGAGTGGCAAATGTACGCAAAAAAGTGAAACGTTCCTCAATGGAAGCTAATTATGCTGCGCTCGAGATGGTGTTGTGCGAGTGATTTGCTTTTAAATTGGAGGTTTCGTGAGTGATTTGCGGTGAGTGCGGACTGCGGTGGCTGAGCTCTCGCC
>JAISIX010000098.1 GCA_031261805.1 Mediterranea sp. (in: CFB group bacteria) | reverse complement strand
TTTGCACAATACTCGAATATGGAAAGGTCGCCCCAGACAATTTTCCCAATGTTAGCGATTATCGCAATCCTTTCATTGCCGATGCGATGAAGGTATTAGGGTACGTAAGGATGCTATTCGAAAGAATCCATTCATCACAAGAGTCGAATTGTCAGAAATGCTTGATATTACCATTGACGGTGTAAAGTATCAACTCCAGAACATGAGAAAGGACGGCATAATCAAGCACGAAGGTACAAGTCGCGGTGGTAAATGGATAATTTTAAAGGAAAGCCTTTGACCATCAAAGGAAGATATCTACCTTTGCCACCTAACCCATAATAGTGATATGCAAACAGCGGATAGCATCGTCATCATCCCGACCTACAACGAGCGGGAGAACATAGAAAATATTATTCGTGCCGTCTTTGAACAACCTTTAGGTTTCCACGTCCTGGTAATTGAGGACGGTTCGCCGGACGGTACGGCAGACATCGTCCGAACCCTTCAGCAAGAGTTTCCGGAGCGGCTCTTCATGCTTGAGCGGCGAGGTAAACAGGGGTTGGGCACAGCCTACATTGCCGGCTTCAAATGGGCGTTGGAGCGCACCTATCAGTACATCTTCGAAATGGACGCCGACTTCAGCCACAACCCCGAAGACCTGCCCAAGCTCTACCGAGCCTGCGCCGAGGAGGGAGGCGACCTCTCCATCGGCTCGCGCTACGTGAGCGGCGTGAACGTGGTGAACTGGCCCATGGGGCGGGTGCTGATGTCCTACTTCGCCTCCAAATACGTGCGCTTCATCACCGGCATACCGGTGCACGACACCACCGCCGGATTCGTGTGCTACCGCCGACAGGTGCTCGAGACCATGGACCTCGACCATATCCGCTTCAAAGGCTACGCCTTCCAGATAGAGATGAAGTTCACCGCCTACAAGTGCGGTTTCCGCATCGTAGAGGTGCCCGTCATCTTTATCAACCGCGTACTGGGCGTGTCGAAGATGAACAGCAGCATCTTCGGCGAGGCCGTGATGGGCGTGATAAAGTTGAAAGTACACAGTTGGTTTCACAAATTCCCGCAGAAAAAGAGATGAGACGTACACTGATAAAGAACGCTACGATAGTAAACGAAGGGGAGCGCCGGAAAGGCTCCCTCCTGATAGAAGGCGAACAGATAGCCGAGATATGGACAGCCGAAAGCCCCACCCCGGCAGACACACATTTCGACGAGGTGATAGAGGCCGATGGGTGCTACCTGCTCCCCGGCGCCATCGACGAGCACGTACACTTCCGCGACCCGGGGATGACGCAGAAAGCCGACATCAGCACCGAGAGCCGGGCGGCAGCAGCGGGCGGCGTGACCTCCATCATGGACATGCCCAACACCCAGCCGCAGACGGTCACCCTCGAGGCTTGGGAGCAGAAGATGACGCTGCTGGCCGAGAAGTCGGTGGTAAACTACTCCTGCTACTTCGGCGCCACGAACCAGAACTACCCCCTCTTCCCACAGTTGGACAAACACCGTGTGTGCGGCGTGAAGCTCTTCATGGGAGCCAGCACCGGCAACATGCTGGTAGACCGTCTGGCCAGCCTGCGTCACATCTTCGGAGGTACCGACCTGCTCATCGCCACCCACTGCGAAGACCAGAATACCATCCGTGCCAACACCGAACAGTACAAAGCGCTCTACGGCGACGACCCCGACGTACGCTTCCACCCCCTCATCCGCTCCGAAGAGGCATGTTTCCACTCCTCCTCCCTTGCCGTTCAACTGGCCAAGGAGAGCGGCGCGCGTCTACACGTGATGCACCTCTCTACGGCCCGTGAGCTGACGCTCTTCGACCAAGCGCCCCTCGCCGGCAAACGTATCACCGCCGAGGCCTGCGTGCCTCACCTCTTTTTCTGCGAAGCAGACTACGGCGCACTCGGCACACGCATCAAGTGCAACCCCGCTATCAAGACCGCGCACGACCGCGAAGCACTGCGCCAAGCCGTGAATAGTGGCCTGATAGACGCCATCGCCACCGACCACGCACCACACCTACTCACCGACAAGGTGGGTGGAGCGCTCAAGGCGGCCTCGGGCATGCCGATGGTTCAGTTCTCGCTCGTGGCCATGCTGGAGCTGGCCAGCCAAGGCATCTTCAGCATAGAGAAGGTGGTGGAGAAGATGTCGCACGCCCCCGCCCAGATATACGACATACACCGTCGGGGATTCATCCGCCGGAGATACCAGGCCGACCTGGTGCTGGTGCGCCCCGACACGGCATGGACGGTGACCAAGGAGACGGTTCGAAGCAAATGCGGATGGAGTCCGCTGGAGGGCCAGACGTTGCACTGGAAGGTTGAAAAAACATTCGTCAACGGCCGGACGTTATACAGTAACGGTTCGCTCGACGATACTTGCCGGGGACAGGAACTGTTTTTCGAACGCTAACCACATTTTTCAGAACGAATGATTATCACCTACAAGATACACGATGTAGCTCCCTACATCAATTGGATATACTTCTTCCATGCCTGGGGCTTTCAGCCTCGCTTCGCCGCCATCGCCAACATACACGGGTGCGACTCCTGCCGAGCCTCATGGCTCACCACCTTCGCCGAGGAGGAACGCGGCAAAGCAGCCGAAGCCATGCAACTCCTGAAAGAGGCCAACCGGATGATTGACCTGCTCGACCGCGACTACGAGGTAAAAGCCCTCTTCCACCTCTTCCCCGCCAATGCCGACGGCGACAACCTGCTGTTGCGCCAAGCCGACGGGCAGACTTTCGTCCTCCCCCTGCTCCGTCAGCAGACGCCGCACCGCGACGGCAGCCCCTTCTTCTGCCTCAGTGACTTCGTCCGCCCCGTCGACACGGGCACAGCCGACACGGTAGGCGTTTTCGCCGCCACCATCGATGCCGAGATGGAGCAACTCTTCGCCGACGACCCCTACAAACACCTGCTGGCGCAAACCCTATGCGACCGTCTGGCCGAAGCCTGTACGGAGAAGATGCACGAGGAGGTCCGCAAGAAGCATTGGGGGTACGCCCCGGACGAGAAGCTCCCCATGGCCGACCTGTTGAACGAGAAATACCAAGGCATCCGTCCCGCCGTAGGCTATCCCTCCCTACCCGACCAATCCATCAACTTCTTGCTGGACGAGCTGATAGACATGAGCCAGATAGGCGTGTCGCTCACCGAGAACGGCATGATGGTACCCCACGCCTCCGTCTCCGGCCTGATGTTCGCCCACCCCGCCGCCTACTACTTCGCCGTAGGCAAGATAGGCGACGACCAGCTGGAAGACTACGCCCGCCGACGTGGCAAGAGCGTGACGGAGATGCGCAAGTTTTTGGGGGCTAACTTGCAATAAGAAGATGCTGTGCCCCACCCACTAAATAAGAAAAGAACAAACAATGTTACAACGTGTCTTTATAGTCCTACTGATACTCCTCATCCTGCCGGATGTTTACCTTTTCTTCCGGTACATCATCCCCAAGATAAAGAACAAATGGTGGCGGGCAATCTATTGGCTGCCCACACTCCTACTCACCGTAGGGTTGCTCTACTTGGTCTATTTTGGCGACCAGACGCTGGTGGTAGAACACGCGCGGATCGTGGGCTGGTTTGCCATCTTCTTTTTCGTCGTGGTAGCACCCAAGCTGGTGCTGGCCCTCTTCGCGCTGCTGGGCACGCCTTTCCATAAGTGGCTGCACTGGCCACGCACACCGTTTACAGCCGTGGGAGTGGCGCTGGCTACACTCATCGCCTTCGTGGTGCTCTACGGCTCGTTCATTGGGCGTACCCGCCTGGAGATCAAACAGGCTACATACACCTCGCCTCGCCTGCCTCAAGGGTTTGATGGGTACCGCATCGTAGTACTATCGGACATTCACATCGGCAGCTGGGTGGGCAATGAACAGTTTGTGCAACGGATGGTCGACGTAGCGAACGAGCAACACCCTGACTTGATTGTCTTCACGGGCGACTTAGTGAACCACCGCGCCATCGAGTTGAATGGCTTCGAACAGATACTCGCCGGGCTAAAGGCCAAAGACGGCGTGTACTCCATATTGGGCAACCACGACTATGGCACCTACTTCCACTGGCCGAACAAACAGGCTGAAGCCGACAACCTAAAAGACTTGGAACGACGGGAAGCCGATATGGGATGGAAGTTACTGAACAACGACCACGCCATTCTCCGACACACTGGCGATAGCATCGCCCTCATTGGCGTGGAGAACGATGGTGAGCCACCCTTCTCCCAACATGCCGACCTACCCCAAGCCGTGCAAGGCACGGAGGGGATGTTTCGGATTCTGCTAAGTCACAACCCCACCCACTGGCGGAGAGAGGTATTGCCCAAGTCGGACATCGACCTCATGCTGGCCGGACACACCCATGCCATGCAGCTGGAGATAGGTAGCTACTCCCCTTCCAAATATGTCTACCCCGAATGGGGCGGCTTCTACTACAAAGGAGAGCGCGCCCTCTACGTCAATGTAGGCATCGGCTATATCGGACTGCCCTTCCGCTTTGGGGCTTGGCCGGAGATTACGGTACTTACGCTAAATAAAAAACGATGATACAAGAATATCAACTACGCATACTGCCCCAAGTAGCTGCCGACGAGCGGTTACTCATTACCTATCTTTCGGAAGAGAAGGGGCTGAATCCGACACACATCAAGGCTACGCGCGTGCTGAAACGAAGCATTGACGCACGGCAACGCACGGTGTACGTCAACCTCAAGGTACGGGTGTACATCGACGAGCTACCCGACAAGGAAGAGTACGAACCTACGGTATATAATAATGTAGAAGGACGGCCACAAGTGGTGGTAGTAGGGGCAGGTCCCGGCGGCCTCTTCGCGGCCCTAAGACTCATCGAGCTTGGACTGCGCCCTATAGTCGTGGAACGGGGCAAGGACGTGCGCGAACGGAAAAAAGACTTGGCACAGATAGCCCGCATACACTCTGTCAGCCCCGAGTCCAACTACAGTTTTGGCGAGGGGGGAGCCGGCGCTTACTCCGACGGCAAGCTCTATACACGCAGCAAGAAACGGGGCAATGTGGAAAAGATACTGAACGTGTTCTGCCAACATGGCGCTTCGACCGCTATCCTTGCCGATGCTCACCCACACATCGGGACGGACAAGCTGCCGCGCGTCATCGAAAACATGCGGAGTACCATCATCGGCTGTGGTGGCGAGGTGCATTTCCAGACGAGAATGGAGGCACTCATCATAGAGGCGGGCGAGGTGAAGGGTATTGAGACCCAGACAGACGAAACTTTCCTCGGCCCGGTCATACTCGCCACCGGACATTCGGCACGCGACGTGTATCGCTGGCTGGCAGCACACGACGTGCACATCGAGCCGAAAGGCATCGCCATGGGGGTGCGGCTGGAACATCCCTCCGCCCTCATCGACCAGATACAGTACCACTCCAAACAAGGACGGGGTGAATACCTGCCGGCAGCAGAATATAGCTTCGTGACCCAAGCCGAAGGGCGGGGGGTATATAGCTTCTGCATGTGTCCCGGCGGCGTGGTAGTGCCTGCCGCCAGTGGTCCCGAGCAGGTGGTGGTCAACGGTATGTCGGCCTCCAACCGAGGCTCCAAATGGAGTAATGCCGGCATGGTGGTGGAAATCCGTCCGGAGGACTTGGAGAATGAAGAATTAAGAATGAAGAATGAAGAATGGGACACCGACAATGACCCGCGGCTGGCCGTACTCCGCCTACAGGAAGAGCTGGAGCGGCAATGCTGGTTACAAGGAGGAAGGAAGCAGAGCGCACCGGCACAACGTATGCTCGACTTCACCCGCCGGAAACTAAGCTACGACTTGCCCGACAGCTCCTACAACCCGGGCCTAATCTCCTCTCCCCTCCATTTCTGGATGCCGCCGTTCATCACCAAACGGCTGGCACTGGGCTTTCAGCAGTTTGGCCGTAGCAGCCATGGCTTCCTGACCAACGAGGCAGTGATGATTGGCGTAGAGACACGTACGTCAGCTCCCGTACGCATTGTACGCGATAAGGAGACGCTGCAACATGTCACTATCAGCGGACTGTTTCCTTGTGGAGAGGGAGCAGGCTATGCCGGCGGCATCGTATCGGCCGGCATGGACGGAGAGCGCTGCGCGGAGGCAGTAGCGGGCTTTTTGAGGGTTAACACGGGAAAAACAACAATATGAATACACACCAACCACCGGAAATAGCCATCGTCGAGTCGAACACCCTGACAGGCATCGGGCTGAAAGCCATCCTGGAGAAAATCATCCCCATGGCTATCATCCGTATCTTCCATAACTTCAACGGGCTAATGGACGACACGCCCGACATGTACGCACACTACTTCATCTCGACGCAGGTCTACATCCGGCACAACGCCTTCTTCCTGCCACGCAAGCGGAAGACCATCGTATTGGGTGGGGGTGAGAGCCACTCCTTCCAACTGTCGGGGGTGCCAGTGCTTGACATCCACGAGCCGGAGGATGAGCTGGTGAAGAATATACTAAAGCTGCACCAACACGCCCATCCACACGGCAACTATGGCAAAGACATGCCCTCCACGCCTCCCGAGATGGAACATTCCTGCGCACTATCGGCTCGCGAGATAGAAGTACTGGTACTCATCGCCCGGGGGCTTCTCAACAAAGAGATAGCCGACAAGTTGAATATCAGCCTCACCACCGTCATCACCCACCGCAAGAACATCATCGAGAAGCTCGGCATCAAGTCGGTATCGGGACTTACGATTTACGCGGTGATGAATGGGTATATAGAAGCTGACTGCATTTAGCAATAAATGCTTCCACATCTTCTTCGGTAGTATCGAACGAGGTGACGAGGCGAATCTCATTAACGGCTTCGTTCCAGAAATAGAAGGAGTAGGACTCCAACAGCTCGTCAATCACCGGGCGAGGCATGGTGAGGAAGAGCTGGTTGCTCTCTGCCTTCTGCGTAAAGCGCACCTCGGGCAAGAGACGAAGCCTGTCGTACAAGCGTTGTGCCAGCAGGTTGGCGTGACGGGCATTCTGCAGCCACAGCTCGTCGGCAAGGTAGGCCGTGAACTGGCAGGATAGGTAACGCATCTTCGAGGCGAGTTGGGCCGACTGCTTACGAACAAAGCGGGCCTCCTCCTGCAATTCCTCATTAAACACTACCACACATTCCCCCATCATGAGGCCGTTCTTGGTGCCGCCAAAGGTGAGCACATCCACTCCACAGTCGGCCGTCAGTTCTTTCAGCGAAAGATTCAACGCGGCGCAGGCATTGGCTATGCGGGCGCCATCGACATGCACATACATGCCGTAGCGATGGGCGAAGTCGGTAAGGTTCTTCAGCTCTTGCGCCGTATAGATGGTGCCCAGTTCGGTGCATTGGGAGATGTAGATTGCCTTGGGCTGCGAATGATGCTGGTCGCCAAAGCCATGCAGGTAGGGCTGGATTAGCTCGGGGGTCAGCTTGCCGTCGGGCGTCGCGATGGGACGTATCTGGCAGCCGGTCATCTTGGCGGGAGCGCCGCACTCGTCTACGTAGATATGGGCTGTTTCGGCACAGACGATGGAATGATAGGGACGTGTCATGAGCTGCAGGGCTACTACATTGCTCCCCGTACCGTTGAACACAAACATAGGCAGGCACGTGGCGCCAAAAGCCTCTCTAATTCGGGCCACAGCCTCTTCCGTCCACGGGTCCTCGCCATAGCCAAAGGCATGGTCGGCGTTCGCCCGTTCCAGCGCTTTCATCACCAACGGATGTACGCCGGAGTTATTGTCGGATGCAAAACTTCTCATGGTTTCTTACTGTTTTAGTAAATGGTTCTTGCTTCGGTTATAGTAAAATGCCGGTTAACGAAACAGGTCGTTAACCGGCACTTTGTAAATCATATAAGTTGGCGCTGTCGCGGCTTAGGCCGATTTAGCCTTAGCTACCACAGCCTTGAAAGCCTCCGGATGGTTGACGGCCAAGTCGGCCAGAACCTTACGGTTGATTTCGATACCTGCTTTGTGCAGACCACCCATCAGCTTGGAGTAGGACATACCTTCCAAACGGGCAGCGGCGTTGATACGCTGAATCCACAGGGCACGGAAGTTACGCTTCTTGTTGCGGCGGTCACGGAAAGCGTAGGTCAGACCTTTCTCCCAAGTATTCTTGGCTACAGTCCACACATTCTTTCTGGCGCCAAAGTACCCTCTGGTCAATTTCAAAATTTTCTTTCTTCTTGCTCTTGAAGCAACATGATTTACTGATCTTGGCATAGTTTTCTTTTTTTTGAATGTTAGCGTCGTCTGCTTCACGCAGGCGAACTTTTGGGCTAAAGCAATCGGTTAATACTTCAATAAAATACTCTTTGAGTCCGTACGTTTCCTCGTCTTACTTCATCGCTAAGAGTTCCTTCACTTGAGCCACATTGGTAGTATCTACCGTCGTAGCGTAGCAAAGGTTGCGTTTCCGCTTCTTAGTCTTCTTAGTCAGAATGTGACTGTGAAAAGCGTGCTTTCTCTTGATTTTACCCGTTCCGGTAAGGGTGAACCTTTTTTTAGAACCGGAGTTAGTCTTCATCTTTGGCATCTTACTTGTTTTTAAATGATTAAATATATAGATGGGGGCGCACTATACCTGCGCGCCTGTGCATCTTCTGTTTTTATTCTTGCTCGGCAGGCTGCTGCTTGGCAGGCTGTTCTTTCCCGCCCTCGGGCTTCTTTCCTTCAGCGTCATTGTCTTTGGGAGTCGCAGCCTTCTTGGGCACATCCTTGCGCTTGGGCGAAAGCTGGATGGTCATCCGCTTACCCTCGAGCACTGGCATCTGGTCTACCTTGGCAAACTCTTCCAAGTCGTTGGCAAACCGTAGCAACAGCACTTCGCCTTGCTCCTTGAAAAGGATGGAACGACCTTTGAAGAAGACGTAAGCCTTCACTTTGTCGCCATCTTCGAG
>JAISIX010000041.1 GCA_031261805.1 Mediterranea sp. (in: CFB group bacteria) | reverse complement strand
TGCCCCGGAAGCCGCGGCGGCGGTGCTCGAGGTCCAGTGCTTCGGGAGTGAGCTGCTGCCCCTCCCGCGTGGCGCTGCAATGCACCACGATGAGGTCGATGGTCCGCATGAGGTCCCTATACCATCGGTTCGGGAGCCTCGGGGATTTCGGAGCCGCCGCCAGTGCCGGTGCCGGTGTTGTCGTCGTCGATGGTGTCACTGTCCAGGCGCATGCACTTGGCTCCGTCGATGAGGGAGCGTTTGCCTACGCCTCCGTTCTCGTTGCGGGTGAAGGCGGGCTGGAAGCATACCACGAGCTTGGAGCGGTTGGCGCGCACCTTCGCGGGGTCCTCGGAGCCTCGCCCGTTGGAGCGGAGGTTGATGCGGAAGGTGCCCAGCCCGTCGATGGTGACGCTTTGCGAGGCTTGCAGGTAGATGGCCATCACGTCGGGCAACTCGTCGAGGGCGCTTTTCACGTCGCCGACGGTGAGGGAGCAGCGCTTGGCTATTTGCCCGGCCAGCTCCTCGGTGGTGGCTTTGCCGCGGTGTTTCACGCGGGGATTGTAGAGTTTCTTCCCATCTTTGTTGGCAAAGGTGGAAAGGACAGGTCCGTAAAGTATTGGCATAATCTGTCTGTTTTTAAAAGGTTTCTGACTTGGCTTCCGGGGGTGTCCCCGTGGGCCGTTAACTATGTGTTGTGTAAGCGCTTATCAACACTACAAAGATACGGAAAGGGCCGTGGTGGGGCAAGCGTTTCGGGGTTGCCGTTCCGCTCTCTTTCCGCTATCCCGCGGACGGCTTTCTGCCTCCCCACCCCGTCAGTGGCGGCTCTTCTGGATGACGGCCAGCAGGTACTTGCCGGGCAACCTGGGCTTCCAGTTCTTGTTGCGCATCTCGCTGAAGGCCATCCACACCGCCCCTCCCTTGGCGCCGTAGTTGCTCAGGTTGATGATGGCGTACTGCTCCGCCGGGGGGACGTGCAGCCGCAGGAGGTTGTCGCGCAGCCCGTCGAGGTTGCGCTCCACGCCGTCGGCGGGTGGCCGCAGGGCGTCGATGTCGGCCTGTGTCCACTCCCGGCCGCCACGGGGGTGGGCGGGGGTCTTGGGTCGTCCTTCCCGCAGAGAACCTCCTCCGGCGTCAGCCGTCCCTCCCCCTCCTCCGGCCGACGGGTCGGCCGCGTCAAGTTCTCCCTCCTCCATCCTTTCCGGCAGGTGGGGGGATTGAGGAGGGAGGTTTTCTTTTCTATTCTCTTCTATACTATTCTGTACTATACTATGTGTACCATTGTCGACATTTTGGGGTGAATTGCGCACATTTTGGGCCGAATTGTCGACATTGGGTACATCAATCCTGTTTTTTCCGCCCGCGGGCAGCTTGATGTTCTCCCGGCCCCGGCTCTCGTCTATCTGCTCTTGGGTGAGCAGGCAGATGCCCGTTTCGAGGACGACGTTCCTCCTGCGGCGCGAACTAAAGAGGAACTGTTGTTGTATCTCCACGGAGGTGAGGATGCCTTGCTCGGCATAGAGGCGGGCGTCGAACATTTCCAGCTCCACGGCTTGGCGGACGACACTCTCCACGGTGGCGGCGTCGGTCTGGTAGAGTGTGACGGCCAGCTTCCGGCAGAAAGTCTGGTCGGCCTTGACGTAGTACCCCTCACCGGTGTAGATGAAGGAGAGTACCTGTATGAGAATGTCGACGGTAGCGTCGCCGTGCTCTTTCTTGATTTGGAGCACGGTGGGGTTGATGGCGAAATTCGCCTCCAGGGGGAAATAGTCCAGCCCTTGTTTGATTGCTCTGGCCATTGGGAAATTGAAAATTAAAAATTAAAAATTAAAAAATGATAGCTTGGGGGACGGGGGCATGCGTCGTGCACTCATCGCTCCTCACTCCCCGCTCATCACTAATCACTCATCACTCATCACTCCTCTCCCTTTTCTCGCCTTTGGCGGCGCTCTATACTCTCCTGCACGCGGCGGAAGGCTTGCTTGATGAGGGCGATGCGGGTATCGCGGTCGGGTACCTCGGTGATGACGAGGCGCGAGGCTTTCGACGGTTGTGGAACGGAGGCTTCGGCCAGTGGGTCTAAGAGTAGTTGTTGCCTTTTCTTTTTCTGGTAACGTTCTTGCTCGTACTGGATGCGACAGTTGACGCACAGGTAATCGATTTTGTTGTTCCTGACACGGAACTGGCCGGTGGGCAGGTACTCGTTGCAGTTGCGGCAGCACCTCAGCTCGGAGGACGCCGCGGGGGTTTTCTTTTGGGGTTTCATGTTGTAAATTAAAAATTGAGAATTAAAAAATAATAGTTTGGCGTTCGAGGGGGGCAACCGACCCGTTGGTTGGGGGTCAATCAACCCGTTGGTTGGGGGTCAATCGACCCGTTGCTTGGGGGTCAATCGACCCGTTGATTGGGGGGCAGTAGACCCGTTGGTTGGGGGGCAACTGGCCCGTTGATTGGGGGCAGGTGGCGTGGCATTCGCACAGGTAGCAATTCAGGAGGGTGGGACCTCCATACAGTATCCTGTGCTTGTACGCTTTGTAGCAGTCGGTGCCTTTCTGTAGGGAGAGGCGGCCCAGAAGGTCTTGTGCCTCGAAGAAGAGCGCGGCGCTTATCGAGCGTTTGCCGTCGAGGTAGCGCTGGTAGGTCCTCTCGTCCACGCCGAGGAGGTCGCAGAACAGCAGCTTCGGGCATTCGCACGCCACCCGGCTTTGTTCCAGCTGCTCCATCTCGTACAGGTAGACTTGCTTGGCCGCCTGGTCCAGCTCCTCGCTGCTGGGCATCTGGCCCAGGGGGGCGAAGCGTGCCCGCACGCTCTCCTTGAGCCATTCGGGCGGTTCGTGGCTGTCGTAGTCGATGCGGATGGCGAACGTGGATGGCATCAGGTGGTGGAGGAAGCGGAGCGTGCCATGGAACAGATGGCGGGCGACGAACCGGACATAGCACTCGTGCCCCACTTGGCTGGTTTTGAAGGCGAGGCAGCCGGCGAAGCGGATGAGCGCGAGATAGGTTAGCCGCGAGACGTCATGCTGCAGGTCGTAGAAGCTGGAACGCGCCATACCCAGCGCCTTCCACTCGGCATTCGTGTCGCCCATCAAGCAGTCGTGATCCTCGTTAATCTCTTGGAGAAGCAGGGCTTGAGGTTGCGAGGCTTTGCCTCGACATTGGCCTTTGGCCAAGAATTTGTGGTGATGGTCTTTCATACTTTGCCTTGTGTATTACAATGTTACAAAGATGGGGCAAAAAGCGGGAAAGGTGGAGGACCATTTTCGGACAAAAAGGCTCAAAAAAGGACTTGTTTTATAAAAGATGTTAACTGGAGGCGCCGTTTCTCACTTTGCGATGGGATAGGAGCCTTGCAGGCATTATGCTTTCAGCCACTTTGGGCCTTTCAGGCCTTCCGATTGCGAGGGGTAATCCTCTTGTGCACTAGTGGGAGGTTATCTTAGTGATTAGCGGTGAGTGATGAGTGATTAGCCGTACACGATTCTGACACGGCGGTGGTAACTGAAATCCTCCTCTCCCACGGAGGGGAGGTGCCTGAAAGGCGGAGGGGAGGGACAAAAAAGCAGAATACCTATTTAATACAATAAGTAGGCAAGGAAGGCGTATTAGATGATATAATATAAATGTGTACGTTCATTTTTTGTCCCTCCCCTCCGCCTTTCAGGCACCTCCCCTCCGCGGGAGAGGAGGACTTCAGTTACCACTGCCGTGTCAGAATCGTGTACTGCTAATCACTAATCACTAATCACTAATCACTCACCACTCATCACTCCGCTAACCTTCAATTTATCGCTCCCCCGTGACGGAGCAAGAATCCCTGAGTCTACTCCTTGAGCAACTCCATAATCTCCTCGAGCGAGAGCTTGGCTGCCATGTCGCTGCCTTCGAGGAGCGATTCGGCCATGTCGCGCTTATGGTGATGGAGCTGTAGAATCTTCTCCTCAATGGTGTTCTCGGCCACGAGGCGGTAGATGGTGACGGGGCGTGTCTGGCCGATGCGGTGGGCACGGTCGGAGGCTTGGTCTTCAATGGCGGGGTTCCACCACGGGTCGAGGTGGATGACATAGTCGGCGGCGGTGAGGTTGAGGCCCAGTCCTCCGGCTTTCAGGCTGATAAGGAACAGCTCGCCCTTTCCGTTCTGGAAGGCGTCGACCCGTTTCTGCCGCTCTTTCACCGGCGTAGAGCCGTCGATGTACTGGTAGGTGATGCCTTGCTTGTCGAGCGCCTCGCGGACAATGGCGAGGTGGGTGACAAACTGGCTAAATATAAGCGCCTTGTGCTTGTTCTCGCGTAGCTCGTCGACCAGTGTCAGGAGGGTGGATAGCTTGGTGGAGGCGATGTGTGCCTTGGGGTCTATGAGCAACGGGTTGCAGCAAGCCTGACGCAGGCGGGTAATCTCGGCCAGCACCTGTATGTGCTTCGCGCCGCCACCTCCTTCGCCACTTAGGTTCTCCACGGCTTGACGGCGCAGGGCTTCGTAGAAGGCCATCTCTTCGGAGGAGAGGGCGATGCGCTTCACTATCTCCGTCTTGGGAGGCAACTCGTCCATCACCGAAGCCTTGGTGCGACGCAGGATGAAGGGTGAGATGAGCTTCTTCAGGTATTTGGGCGTTTGCTCATCGGTGCCTTTCACAAAGGTGTCGTTGAAGTGTTGCTGGCTGCCCAGCAGGCCGGGGTTGATAAAGCCAAAGAGGTTCCAAATCTCGCCTAAGTGGTTCTGTATGGGCGTACCGGTCAGGATGAGGCGGAAGTCGCCCTTCAGCTCCATCGTGGCTTTCGATGTCTTGGTGGCGTGGTTCTTGATGACGTGCGCCTCGTCGAGGATGATGGTGGCGAAGTGGAACTCGGCGAAGAGGTCGCTCTCCGACTGTAGGAGGCCGTAGGAGGTGACCAGCAGGTCACCGTTCTGGAGCGACTCCAGCACCTCCCGCCGTCCGTTGCCGGTGTGCGAGAGGGTCTTCACTTGCAGGGAGGGTGCGAACCGTTCGGCCTCGGCCGTCCAGTTGCCGATGAGCGAGACGGGGCAGATGACCAAGGCCGGTCCTTTGTTGGCCCGATGGAGCAGGACGGCCAGTGACTGTAGCGTCTTACCCAGACCCATCTCGTCGGCCAGGCAGGCGCCGGCATCCCATTCGGCCAAACGCGACATCCAGCGGAACCCCTCTTCTTGGTAGGGGCGTAGCTCGGCCTGCAGGTTGTCCGGCACTTGAATGTCGACATCCGAGGCGGCGCTAAGCTTCTGGCGGAACTCTTTCCACTTCTTGTCCACCTTTAGGTTCTTCATCTCGTCGAATACCCCCTCCAAGGCTGCCGAGGCGAAGGTGTTGAGGCGTGTCTTCCCCTTCTCCTCGGTGCTGAACAGGCGGATGGCATCCAGCTGTTTCTTCAGCTCTTTGCTGAGTGCCAGGTATTCGCCGGGCTTCAGCTCCACGAATTGCCGATGGCTCTTGGCCGTGAGCGCCAGTAGCTGCTGGAGGGTGAGCACGGTCTCCTCGCTCACCTGCAGCTCACCACTCAGGTCGAACCAGTTGATGCCACTCTTGATTTGCATCTTCAGGTTGCCCGTACCTACGGTTCCACGCAGCTTGAAGCGTTCGCCCTCCGGCCACTCCACCACACACTGGTCCGTGTGTCGGGAAGCGATGTCGAGCACTTGGAGGGAGTCGAGTGGGTCGCCAAACGACATCAGCCCGTCGCTTATGTCCAAGCTTTCCAAGGCCTGTATCTCTTCCATCAGTGCCTGCTCGTTGGCAGCTTCCGCCTTCAGGTTGCGCTGCACCTGCAGTTGCTCTTCGCCTTGGTGGGCGATGAGCGCCTTGCCGCCTTTGCCCGGCTTGCAGTAAGGGGGCAGGGTGCCGAACGGTTTGCTGAACAGCTCGGCCTTCAGTCCGTCGCCATAGGGCAGCAACTGGATGCGGACGCGTGAGTCGGTGGGCACTTCCTTGACGGGGACGCTGGCATCGTCGTTGCCCAGCAAGTCGGAATGGATGTTCATCCCCGCGGCGGCGAAGACACCCAGCAACTCGGTGAGCTTCTCCGTCCCCTCTTTGGGGATCAGCAACTGCTCGTTGCTGATGATAGAGATAATCTCCCGCTGCGTCTGGGTGAGCCGGAATATCTTGTAGCGGGTGTTGGTCTCCTTTTGCGCGAAGATATTCACCATCTCTTGAATGGCAGTATGTTCCACATTGCTGAACAGCTTGTATCCCGAACGGCTCTTCTCCACGGAGATGGTGGGTACTCCCTCGACAAACTCCACGGAGACGCGGTTGGCTCCCGCCAGGAATATGTGGGGATGTCCGATGAGTTCGTAGAGGGCCTTGGAGTTGAAGCTATACTTGACGGAGCTACTATAATACCACCCCGCGGAGTACTTTCCTTCCTCCAGGCAGCGGGCTACGCGCATGTCCTGCTCGGTCATGCCGTCCACCTCCCCTTTATAGAAGGTAGAGAACGCGATGGCGCGTCCTTTCGACCATCCTTTGGTCTGCTGCACCTGCATGATGGGCTGCAGGTCGAGCGGCTGCTCCGGGTTGAAGTAGTAGGCCACACGGCTGTCCTTCTCTGCCACACTCTTTCCTGCCGGCTTTGATTGGTTGAGGCTAAGAAGCAAGTTTAGTTTCCGCTCCCATCCGCTCTGGTGGGGGACGCGCGAGATGAGAGGGGTGAACTTGAGACGTTTCCGTAGCTTGCTGTAGCAGGCCCGCGTCCAGACGGTGTCGTACCAGTCGTACAGCCCGTAGGCCAGCTCATAAGCCGCCAAGTAGTTCTCGCTTGTCTCAGCCTGTTCGCAAAGGTCTTGCATCTTCTGGCAGTTGTTGTCGGTGGCTTCTATCTTTCGGCCTACCATATAACACACCAACACAGCGTATATCCGCGCCAAGGCCGAGAGGGGATTCGAGTTGTCCAAAGCCAAACGCTGTGCCATGTCGGCATAATGGTCGGTCATCTCCTGCTGGCTGGATGCTATGTCGTAGACCATCGCATAGAAAGGGGCGTAGAACGAGACGTCGCTGCTCTTCCGCTTTTTATCCCATTGGATAAGCTTTTCGTAGATGGGCATGGCTACCTTTTTGTCTACCAGCCGTAGCGTAAGCAAGGCATAGTACACGTCGATGCTGGGGGTGAAGAACGGGAACTTGGTACCATCCGCCTTGTTGGCTGCGGTGATTTGTTGCTGTGCTATCGACCAAGCTTTGTCCGCATCACCTCTCAAGGCCTCTATCACGAACTCCTCGTGGCATATATTGTAGCCGCAGGGCACCTTCGCCTTGTCGAACTCGCCTTGCCATATCCTTCGGAGATTCTGGATAAACGCTTTTTCGTCGTCAAACTCGTGAGCCTTGCCCGAGCCGCTGATGAGCTGGTTGATAAAGGCCTCCATCTCCGTGATGGGATACAAGCTGTTCAGCTTGTCCACAAACATCTTGCTGCAAACCAGTTGCAGGAGAGGAGAGGAGATAAGCGCGAGCTTCTTCCGGTACAGTTCGTTTTCGGCCATCATATAGTACACTTGGCTTATCTCCGAGGGGTATGTCCGGAAGAACCGGTCTTCGGCATCTGCGTATTCGTTGTTGTTGAACCACATCGTATAGAGGCAAGCACGCACATATACGAGGAGGTTGGTTTCGTCGTAATAATAGAACATATTGCGCCCCGAACGGCCTTCGCCTACCATCGGCCATAACCGTTGGTAGTTGCCCAAGCCGGGATAGAGGGCGATGAGGCAGTCCAAGTCGGCCTCGTACTCGTCGTTCTTATATGGTTTGGTATGGAACAGTCCGTGCTCTACCGCCCGCTGCATCACCGACTTGATATTGCTCTGCGCAATAAAGATCTTTATATAAGGGCGAACGAGTTCAGCTATCCTTCGGCTATCCATGGAGGTAGCTTGGAACAGGGCTGCCTGTACGATGATTTTGTTGTTCCCTTGCAGGGAGTTATAGTATTGCTTTTGTTCAGAGGTCATAAGTTAAAGACTATCTTCTTTTGAATTAAGGTGCAAAGGTACGGAAATCCTCCTTTTATTCGCTATCTTTGCCCATATATCTATAACCAATTCTTATTAAACATCATGAAGAAGAAGATGCTGCTCATCGTCATGCTGCTCGCCTTGGTTGCCCCTTCGTTCGCGGCCAAGGTAGACACGCTCTTAGTCCACAGCCCCTCTATGAACAAGGAGGTGCAAGTAGTTGTCATCACGCCCGATGCCGCATGGGGCAAGAAGGCGACGCCCTGTCCGGTGGTGTACCTGCTGCACGGCTATAGTGGGAATGCCCGCTCATGGATTGCCTTGAAGCCCAGCCTGCCACAGATAGCCGATGCCAAAGGGATGATTTTCGTCTGCCCCGACGGCAAGAACAGTTGGTACTGGGACAGTCCGCTCAACCCCGCTTATCGTTACGAGACCTTCGTTGCCTCGGAGCTGGTGAACTACATTGATAGCCATTATGCCACTATTGCCAACCGTCGCGGACGGGCCATCACCGGCCTCAGCATGGGTGGGCACGGCGCGCTCTGGCTGGCCTTCCGCCACAAAGACACCTTCGGGGCCTGTGGAAGCACCAGTGGTGGCGTGGACATCCGCCCCTTCCCGCAAAACTGGGAGATGGACAAGCAGCTGGGCGAGTTTGCCTCCCATAAGAAGTCGTGGGACGAGCACACCGTAGTCAACCAACTCGACCGTATCGCCCACGGCGACCTTGCCATCATCGTCGACTGCGGCGAGGACGACTTCTTCCTCAACGTCAACAAAGACCTGCACAACCGTCTGTTGGCACGCCACATCGACCACGACTTCATCACCCGTCCCGGTGGGCACACCAACTCCTACTGGCGCAACTCCATCGACTACCAACTGCTGTTCTTCCAGAAGTTCTTCGAGCGGAAGTAAAGCCCTTTTTGCTATACTCTGCCCAGGATGGTTTGGTGCAATGGGCTTGCTGCTAAATGGGAGGTTAGGGGAGTGATTAGTGGTGAGTGATTAGCCGTAAATGATTCTGACGCAGCAGTGGTAACTGAAGTCCTCCTCTCCCGCGGAGGGGAGGTGCCTGAAAGGCGGAGGGGAGGAACAAAAAAACAGAATGCATATTTAATACAATAATCAGGAAGGTAAGGCGTGTTGAATGGTATAATATAGATATGTATGTTAATTATTTGTCCCTCCCCTCCGCCCTGCGGGCACCTCCCCTCCGCGGGAGAGGAGGATTTCAGTTACAACCGCCGTGTCAGAATCGTGTAC
>JAISIX010000035.1 GCA_031261805.1 Mediterranea sp. (in: CFB group bacteria) | reverse complement strand
GGAATCAGGATACCGCACATCATGTTCATCGTATGTTTGCGGGCAATCCGTCCCCTGTAAGCCAATGTCCCGCTCCATTGCTGCCAACGGTCGATGTTGACGGGGTGGTACTGGATGATTAGATTGTTTGTTGGGTCGGATTCTGCTATTTCGGTGCGGTCGTTCTTCGTTTCATTGTATCCTGCGCTGAAGGTGAAATCGTTGAAGAGGGTGATGCTCAAGTCCACGCTATAGATATCGGCGGGCTTCAACGATGGATTGCCCGAGCTGTAAGCGTACCGGTTGTAGTACGTGATGATGGGCGAGAGTTCGTTGAAGGAGGGGATGGATGTTTTCTTGTTGCCGGCGATAGAGAGTTGTAGCCAATTGCTAATGGGGGTACTGATGAGGAACGAGGGGTACCAAGTCAGGCTGCTGTTGTCCAGTGTCGTTTCGGCGTTGTACTTGTATTGTTTGCCAAACAGTTCGGCACGTACGCCTACTTGAAACAGCATCTCTTTGTGGTGGAAGGAGCCTACGATATAGGCTGCCTGCCGGTTCTCCAGCAACTCGTTGCGGCCGACTGAGCTGTTGATGTCGGACTGGCTTTTATTGGATACGTGGCTGTAGCGTATGCCCGCCAATAGATTGAAGCTCTTTATCCGTTTCTCATATTCGCCCAAGGCGGAGAGCAAGTTGTCACTGCCAGTGAAGCGCGTGGTAGTCGTTTGTGTATTTCCCGAGGCGACGGCTCTCTCAAGGGTGTTATCTCCGTTGCGTGTCGCTTGGTGCAGGTAGTCGGCCATTACGCTCAACTTTTCGTCCTTCCCGATGTCGAAAACGTAATTGACGGATGCGGAGTGTTGATAGACTCTGTATTTTCCAGTTCGTGCGATGTGGCTTTGCTCGCTATCGGATTGCTGGGTATGGTTCAGTAGGGACCGATAGCTGGGTTTGTTGTCCGAGTAGTACCCTAAATAGCCAATCGTTACGTCGTGTCTTTTGTCCTTTCGCCGTAGCTCCACCGACCAGTCGTGCGACGTGCGGCATGAGAAGGTCGTATCTGTGTACTTGTTCTGGAAAGTGGCCGCGGGTTGGAAACTCTCCTCTTCGATGCTGGTGTACGATTTGTTCTCGCGCTTCCGGTACTCGTACGACGTGTTGAACGTGAACTTCCCCAAGTTCCACTGGGCGGCCATCCCCGATGTGTTGGAGAAACGCCTTGCTTGTGCGCCTCTTGTGTACAGCAAGAGGGCAGGGCGTTGGCGGACGGTACGGATATGAACGACCGAGGCGTAGCGTGTATCATACTTGGCCCCCGGAGTATTGTCCACGGTGACTTCCGTCACCTGTGAGGGCTGAAGGCTTTGCAGTTGCGCTTTCGATGTCATCTCCTTCCCGTTGATAAGGATGAGCGTCTCTCCTTTACCATACGACTTTATTCCATCTTCGCTCACCAGCAAACCCGGTATCTGCTCAAAGAGGTTCTCCATGGAAGGCAACTCGGAAAGGAACGTGTTCCGTACGACGACTTTCGTCAGCCCACCTTTTTGCGAGATGACCTTGCGGGCGGCCGTGATGGCCACCTCGCCCAGGTCGTATCCTTCCTTGAAAATCAACCTCCCCACGTTCGTGTCTCCATGGATGGACAAAGAAACTTCTATCGGCTTGTAGCCAATGGAGCTTGCCTTCAGTCGATAATCGCCCGGTGGTATGTAGGTGAACACGAAACCTTTCGACTGATTGACCGTATAGGCTACGATAGAATCGGCTTGTACAAGCAATACGTTGGTTCCAACGGCTGGTAAGCTGTCGGGACCGCAAACCATGCCACGAAGGGTATGCTGGCAAAACAGCGTGCTTGGCCAGTATAGAAGCAAGGTGGGTAGTAATAGAAGTCGTGCGAACGTTGTCATACACATCTGGTTTTTGCGATGAGTTATCCCATCAACTGATAAACGCCGCCGGCAAGCACGCGGATGACTCCTTTCATCTCGAGGTCGAAGAGGAGGGAGGTCATCTTGTGCACGGGCATATTGGCTTCCACTACCAAGGTGTTGATTTGCAGGTCGCCTTGCCGCTCGAGGATGCCCACCACTTGGCGCTCTTCGTCGGTGAGGTCGGGGAAGAGGCTGCGTTGCACGCTCTTCTTGGGGGCGGTGTGCGTGGTGCTCCATCCAAGTGCCTCTACCAAGTCCTCGGCGGAGAGTAGGAGGGCCGCTTTGTTGTCGCGGATGAGGCGGTTGCATCCCCGCGAGTATTCGTCGCCCGTGCGGCCGGGGAAGGCGAAACAGTCGCGGTGGTAGCTCTCGGCTATCTCGGCGGTGATGAGCGAGCCACCTTTCTCGGCCGATTCGACGACGATGGTAGCGTCGGCCGTGCCGGCCACGATACGGTTGCGGCTCACGAAGTTATGGCGGTCGGGCGTGGTGCCCGATAGAAATTCGGTGAGCAGTCCGCCCTGCTCGAGCATGTCTACCGCCGTCTGTCGGTGGGCGTAGGGATAGATGCGGTCCAGCCCGTGGGCCAGTACACCTACGGTAGGCAGGTGGTTGGCCAACGCGGCACGATGGGCGTGTATGTCGATGCCATAAGCCAGACCACTCACCACCAGTACGTCGGGGCAGAGGGCTTGCAGCTCGTGCACGAAGGCGGTGCAGAGGTGCGTGCCATATTCAGTGGCGTGGCGGGTGCCCACCATGCTGACGATGCGGCGGGCGTTCAGGTTGGCATTCCCTTTGAAGAAGAGCACCGTGGGAGCGTCTTCGCATTCCCGTAGGCGCGAAGGGTAGGCCTCATCGAAGAAGGTCAGGCAACGGATGCGGTTCTTTTGGGCGAACGCGTATTCCTGCTCGGCACGGGCGTGTACCTGCGGGCAGTCCAAGGCTTCTGCTACGCGGGGCGATACTCCCGGCAGTAGTGTGGGCAACTCCTTGCGCCGGCCGAAGATGTCGGTGGCGCTTCCTACGCCCTCCATCAGGCGCTTGGCTCCGATGTGTCCGATGCCGGGCACGAGGGTGAGGGCGATGGCGTTTATCTGTTCTTCTTCGCTGATGCTCATGGTTGTTTATCGGTGTTGGTGTTTATCGGTGTCAGTTGATTGCAGAATGTAGGTTGATTATAAGATGTAAGGGGAGAGGATTTGTTCGAACAGCTCGCTGTCGCTCAGGCGTCCGTTCACCAGGCAGACGGTTTCGACGGACGATTTAATCACCAGCTTGCCGTCGCTCTTCCGAAAGATGTCTTGGTAGAACACGTACTTGATGCCCCTCTTCTCTATATAAAGCTTGGAGAGGAAGAGGTCGCCGCTCCGTAGCGGGGTCTTGAAAGCGATGTGTATGCGCGCCACCACAGGGTCGATGCCTTGCTCGTGGAGCGCGGCGAAGCTGACGCCGATGGACGACAAGAACTCATGCCGCGTATGCTCCAGGTAATGCTGATAGTTGGCATTGTTCACAATGCCTTGCAGGTCGCACTCGTAGTCGCGCACCTTCATCTCCAGTTCGTAGATATACTCCATCCTTTTTAAATTAAAAATTGAGAATTAAAAAATGATACTCAGGCTATCCATACCTTATTCCTTTCAGCCCCTTTGCTTTTCGATGTCCAGTCCCTTAAACTTCTTCAGCTCTTCTATGGAGACGAGCTTATAGAGCTTATCACTCGGTCGTATCTTCTCCCTCTTGAGCGAGAAGTGTTCGCCTTTCTTCACCGTTTGCACCGGTTGCAGGTCCACGCGTGCCTCGTCCAGTGTGAGGAAGACCGCGCCGGTGGTAGGGCCTGTCACCAAGAGTTTGTCGCCTACGCTGACTTCGGCAGCCTCTACGAGAAACTCCGCCACGCCGATGTTGGAGAAGTACTTGATGCCCTTGCCCACATATATCTTACGCTCGGTGGCGGCGGAGCCGTAGTTGTGCGTCCATTCGCCCAAGCGTTGGCCCAAGTAGTAGCCGTCCCAGAATCCACGATTGAACACTGTCTTTAGCCGTTCGTCCCATGCTGCCACCTTCTCGTCGGTGAAGTCGTTGTCGAGGTAAGCCTGTATGGCCTCCTTGTAGCACTCCACTACGGTACGCACGTACTCGGGGCCACGGGCGCGTCCTTCCACCTTGAACACCCGCACGCCCGCGTCAATCATCTTGTTGAGGAAGTGAATCGTCTTCAAGTCTTTGGGCGACATGATGTATTGGTTGTCGATGTCCAGCTCCTCGCCCGTCTGCTTGTCGCGCACGGTGTAGGCGCGTCGGCAAATCTGTGTGCAGGCGCCTCGGTTGGCGGAATGGTCCATCTCGTGCAGGGAGAGGTAGCACTTGCCCGACACGGCCATGCAGAGCGCCCCGTGGCAGAACATCTCGATGCGTACCGGCTCGCCCATGGGGCCGCAGATGTTCTCCTCCACTATCTGCCGGTGTATCTCGGTCACTTGGTCCAGGGTCAGCTCGCGTGCCAGCACCACCACGTCGGCAAACTGTGCGTAGAACTTCAGCGCTTCGGCGTTGGAGATGTTCAGCTGGGTAGAGAGGTGTACCTCTTGTCCGATTTGCCGGGCATAGCTCATCACGGCCACGTCGGCGGCGATGATGGCGGAGATGCCAGCCTCTTTGGCAGCATCCACGATGGTGCGCATCATCGTGATGTCGTTGTCGTAGATGATGGTGTTCACCGTCAGGTAGCTCTTGATGCCGTGTTCATCGCAGGTGCGGGCTATCTCCCGCAAGTCGTCGATGGAGAACGTATTGGCCGAGTGGGCACGCATGTTCAAGTTGGCAATGCCGAAATAGATGGCGTCGGCACC
>JAISIX010000050.1 GCA_031261805.1 Mediterranea sp. (in: CFB group bacteria) | reverse complement strand
TATGACTTCCATATATCAACAGGGAAAGTCGAAGGCATCAACAACAAAATCAAGACAATGAAAAGGAAGGCCTATGGGTATAGGGATGAAAGATTCTTTGATCTCAAAGTACTCTCAATTCATGCAGGCACCTACGCATTTTTGTGATGAACGAACTTTTTGCCCTCACCCCTGATAGTGGCCTCTGTGATGTTTCGATGCTTGAACCTGCACAAAGAAACGTCATTCTTGCACAGGAAGGAAGCTACCGAGACTTGCTTTCCCGGTTGGCATCCAGGCAGAAGCTGATACTCCAAGCCATCGCACGGGAGAGAAAGGCAAAAGGCATCACCTCTTCGGCCTTTATCAAGAAGTACAACCTGCCATCCGCCAGCTCGGTACAGTCGGCCGTCAAGTCCTTACTGAAGAACGACCTCGTGACACAAGAAGGAGATATATATCGGGTGTACGATTACTTCTTGGAGGAGTGGCTGCTGAAAGAATATTGATTATCTAAGCCTTTCTTTGCCATAGAACTCACTTGTGCTGACTCAATGAACCATGCGTGCACAGTGTGCGACTTCGCACACACAGTGAGCGATAACGCACATTCTACCAGAACTCCACTTCATCGCAACATACTGTAAACAAGAATATTATATCTTTGGCACGCTTTTTGGACTATAGATAGGGAAAACAAAGAGCCTGTTTATGCAGAAAAACCTATTTATCGTTCTAACCATCCTTCTTCTCGTGAGGAGTGCCTCCCACGCCCAGGAAGGACACACGCTCGTGCTCACCCTGCCTGCCACCATTGAGCGGGCGCAGGGGCAGTCGCCCGACGCGGCGGCGGCGAGGCATACCTACCGGGCAGCCTACTGGAACTACCAATACTACCGGGCCAACTACCTCCCCTCACTAACCCTCACCTCCAACCCCGAACTCAACCGCGCCATCAACTCCGTGACGCAGCCCGACGGAACCATAAAGTTCGTGAGGCAGGACGTACTCAACAGCAATCTCACTCTCGGCATCACACAGAATATACCCTTCACCGGAGGCAGCCTATCGGTGCAGACTGCTGCCCAGCGATCCGACCAATTGAGCAACCACACAGCCTCGTGGCAAACCTCGCCCGTCAACATCATCTACCAGCAGGACCTCTTCGGCTACAACAGCCTGCGGTGGGACCGCCGCATCGAACCCGTGCGCTACCGCGAGGCGAAGAAGACGTACGTAGAGACCCTTGAGCTGATAGCCGCCGAAGCCACCAAGCGCTTCTTCGACCTGGCCACCGCACAAAGCAACTACGAGATAGCCTCCACCAACTACGCCAACGCCGACACCCTGTACATCTACGCCCAAGGACGCTACAACATAGGCACCATCACCGAGAACGAGATGCTGCAACTCGAGGTGAACAAGCTCTCCGAAGAGACCAACCTCATGAACGCACAGATAGCGCTGAAAGACGCCATCGAGAGCCTACGCTCCTACCTCGGCATCCACGAGGAGATGGACCTGAAGGTGGACATCGCCGACAGCGTGCCTGCCACGCAAGTACCCCTCGACGAGGCCTTGCAGCTGGCCCGACAAAACAGCCCCGACATTGAGAACATGCACCGCCGACAACTGGAGGGGCAGAGCGCCGTGGCACAAGCCCGCGCCAACGCCGGCCTGAAGGCTGACATCTACCTGCGCTTCGGCCTCACGCAGACGGGCAACAAGTTCAAGGAGGCATACGAGCGCCCGCTCGACCAGCAACGTATTACCCTCGGCATCACCCTACCCATCCTCGATTGGGGACGAGGCAAAGGGCAGGTGCGGGTGGCACGCTCCAACCGCGACCTTATCAACACACAAGTGGAGCAGCAGAAGACCGACTTCGAGCAGAACATCCGCAAGCTGGTAATGCAGTTCAACCTGCAAGCCCGACGGGTGGAGGTGGCCACGCGCACCGACGAGACCGCCCAACGACGCGCCGACGTGGCACGACGGCTCTACCTGCTGGGCAAGTCGACCGTGCTCGACCTCAACGCCTCCATCACCGAGAAGGACAAGGCGCGCCGTGACCACATCTCGGCCCTGTACAACTACTGGAGCCTGTTCTACACCCTCCGTAGCATCACCCTCTACGACTTCGAAAAGAACCGAGAGCTGACTCCCGACCTCCACAGCCTCATCAAGTAACCGATAATAAAAGAAAAGACAGATATGGACATCAAACTGGAAAAGAAACCTTGGTACATACGCTACCGCTACTACTTGGCCGCCGGCGTGGCCTTCCTCGCCCTCATCGTCTACGTGGTGACGCTCTCCGTGGGGCCAAGCAAGCTGCGCATCGACCGCGAGCGGGTACAGATAGCCACCGTGAAGGACGACAAGTTTATGGAGTATGTGGACGTGGAAGGGCTGATACAGCCCATCCTCACCATACAAGTCAACACGAACGAAACGGGCAACGTGGCCCGCATCGTGGGCGAGGAGGGAGGCATGGTGCGCCAAGGCGACACCATCCTGGTGATGGACAACCCCGAGTTGCTACGCACCATCGACGACCAACGCGACGAGTGGGAAAAGCAACGCAACACCTACCGGGAGCAGGAGATAGAGATGGAGCAGAAGAGCCTCAGCCTGCAACAACAAGCCCTGCAGACCGACTACGAACTGAACCGCCTGCGCAAGAGCTTTGGCCTCAACCAAGAGGAGTATAAGATGGGTATCAAGAGCAAGGCCGAGTTGGAGGTAGCCTCCGACGAGTACAACTATAAGCTGAAGAACGCCGAGCTGCAACGGGAGAGCCTGCGGCAAGACTCCGCCGTCACCCTCATCCGCCGCGACATGCTGCTGGCCGACCGCAACCGCGAGCAGAAGAAGTACGAGCGTGCCCTCGGCCGCTTGGGCGACCTCGTGGTGCGTGCCCCTATCGCCGGGCAGCTCAGCTTCGTGAGCGTCACCCCGGGACAGAAGGTGACGAGTGGCAGCCCCATCGCCGAGATTAAGGTGCTCGACCACTATAAGGTACATACCGCCCTGAGCGAGTATTACATCGACCGCATCACCACCGGCCTGCCCGCCAGCATCACCTACCAAGGCAAGCGTTATCCGCTACGGGTCAGCAAGGTAGTACCCGAGGTGAAGGACCGCACGTTCAGCGTCGACCTCGTCTTCCTCGGCGCCATGCCCGACAACGTACGCATCGGCAAGAGCTTCCGCGTACAGATAGAACTGGGGCAGCCTGAACAGGCCATCGTCATCCCTCGCGGCAACTTCTACCAAGCCACCGGCGGGCAGTGGATATACAAGCTCAACGCCTCCAAGGACAAGGCCATACGCGTGCCCATCAGCATTGGCCGACAGAATCCGCAACAGTACGAGGTAGTGAGCGGCCTGCGCCCCGACGACGAGGTGATAGTGACCGGCTACGACAACTTCGGCGACGCAGAAGAATTGGTAATCAACTAAAAACACATAGAACATAAGGAACTAAGATATATATGATACAACATTACCTCACACTCGCCTTCCGCAACCTGTGGAAGTACCGCACGCAAAACGCCGTCTCCATCGTGGGGCTGGCGGTGGGCTTCACCTGCTTTGCGCTGGCCACGCTGTGGATACACTACGAGATGACGTACGACAGCTGGCGGGAGGGGGCCGAACGGACTTACCTGCTGTACCAACAGAACAACATATCTCAGCAAGGATACGAGGTTATGATGACCACCTTTGTTGGAGAGACGCTGACGCAAGCATTCCCCGAGATTGAGTCCACCTGTTACGTCATCAACAACACATCCATTTTGAAAGCCAATGGGCAGGAGGTGGCCATCCCTTACATGGGAGGAGACTCTACTTCCTATCGGATGTTTGGAACGCCTGGCATGTTATTGGCAGGAAACACAGCGTTTCTATACCGTACCGACCAGATAGCCTTGACGGAAACGGTGGCTAAACGGCTCTTTGGCAGTACCGATGTACTGGGGAAAGAGGTAGATGCGAACTTCGGCTATTACAGAGGGAAGAGGACGGTTTGTGCGCTGTTGAAGGATACCGACCCTCATAGCAACATCACCTGGGGTTGCTGGGCATATATCAAGCCCTCCGAGAAGATGGACAAAGAAACGTTTATCTACATGCCCTTCAACACCTACATCCGCCTTCGCCCGGGTTGCGACTTCAAGGCCTTCTGCCGGAAGTTGAACGCCTATAAAGGGGAAGTGCGGAATGGTAGTATCTCCTATACCAAAGACTTCAAAGACTATCGGCTCGTTTCGCTCAAACAGTTCCACTATTCACCCGTCAATCTCCAAACGAAGCTGAAGTTCCAATACCTGATATTGTTCGCCATCGCCTGCGGAATGATTATCCTTTGCGCCTTGTTCAACTATCTTTCACTCTTTGCCTTGCGGATATATACCCGACTGCGCGAGGTGGAGTTAAGGCAGGTGTGCGGCTCATCGTTAAGAGGGTTGCTGGCACTGTTTGGCACCGAGTACCTGTTGGTGTTGCTATTCGCGGGATTGATTGGCATGACACTTATAGAGTGGGTGTTGCCCGAGTTTCGACAGTTGTCGGGCGTTGAAGGCAGCCTCTATGCAGAGTCCTTGCTCTATTTCATCGGAGTGGTGGTTGTCTCGTTCCTGTTCCTCCTCCCATTGGTAGTGCGCAGCCCACGCCCAAAGCTGGCTGCCGGCAGGCAACGTCCGGCACGTCTTAGCATCTTCTTCCAGCTCACCGTCTGCATGCTCTTCGTCTTTGTCATCAGCGTGATACTGTGCCAACTGAACCTCTTGAAGGAAGGAGACGCCGGTTTCGACCGTAAGCATACGGCCGTGATAAATTACTTCCCCTCGGAGGAAGCCTATGAGGCCATGTTTACCGGCATACAGCAATCGACCCATATAGACACAGTCATTAAGGACCCGCTGTCGGTACTCTTTCCACATGGAAGTTATAGCCTGCGCCAATATGACGCCATCGACGGAAGCGGAAAGTCGGAGTCTTTCCTATGCTTCGACATCAACGAGGCATTCCTGCAGTTCTATCATCTTCGCTTACTGAAAGGAAGGCTATTGACCGATAAAGACATAGACAAAGCGTTGATAAGCGAAACAGGGGCGAAAGCCTTGGGGATAGACAACCCCATCGGATATACTCTCCCCAAAGATGGGCTAACCATTGTAGGCATCGTCAAGGATGTTCACTACAACGCTCCTACCGTACCCGTTGGTCCCATACTCTTCGTAGGCCATGAAAACCACGCCCGCTCATCGTCCATCATTGACGCTATCCTCATCAAGTATAAAGAGAAGAAATGGAATGCGCTCAAGATGGAAGTCGACTCTCTTATCCATCGCCTAAATCTCGACAGCCCTAAAGATAGGCCAACGCTTTTCCAAGTTGAAGAGGAGTACAACAAGCTCCTCGCCTCCGAAGACCTCCTGCTCCGACTCCTTGGCATCGCCGCCTTGGTATGTGTCCTCACCGCCGCCTTCGGCATCTTCTCCCTCGTGAGCCTCCGCTGCGAGCAGCGCCGCAAGGAGATTGCCATCCGCAAGGTGAACGGAGCACGGGTGGGCGACATCCTCGCCCTCTTCGGCCGTGAGCATCTGTGGTTGTTGATGGCGGCCGCTGTCATTGCCTTCCCCATCGGCTACATGCTCATGAAGCGCTGGCTGCAAAGCTATGTGCAACAGACACCCATCTTCGCATGGCTCTACCTTGTCATCTTCGTCGGAGCGGCCCTGCTCATCGCCCTGTGCATCGGCTGGCGGGTATGGCAGGCGGCACGAAGCAACCCGGCCGATACCATCAAGGCAGAGTAAATGAAGAATAACGTAAGAGACTAAAAGAACAGATTATGATAAGACATTACCTTAAACTCGCCTTCCGCAACCTGTGGAAGTACCGTATGCAGAACGCCATTTCCATTGTGGGACTGGCGGTAGGGTTCGCTTGCTTCGC
Source organism: Mediterranea sp. (in: CFB group bacteria) (assembly GCA_031261805.1). Classification (GTDB taxonomy): domain Bacteria; phylum Bacteroidota; class Bacteroidia; order Bacteroidales; family Bacteroidaceae; genus Bacteroides. Next base: position 22,377 of record JAISIX010000050.1, on the reverse strand, counting down.
ACTGGCCAACCTCTGGATACACTATGAGATGACGTACGACCAAGAACTGAAAAACCTCGACCGCACCTATATCCTTTACCGGAAACTGTTAGTAAGTGGAGGGAATACTTACGAGACGAGGACCAGCTGCTTAACTGCCAAGACCCTGCGTAGCCAATTCCCGGAGGTGGAAGCCTCGTGCGGATATACGTTCCAGCCGGATGCCACTATCAGCAACACCTCTAAAGAACAAGTAAAGGTAGCCTGCCTCGTAGCCGACTCGGCCTATCTCAGCATCAACCCTGAGGCTGGGAGACTGATACAAGGGAGCATAGACTTCCTGCAACTGCCCGGACACATCGCACTGACCGAGAAGCTGGCTACCAAGCTGTTTGGCAATGCCCGCCAAGCATTGGGCGAAACGGTAACCCTCAACGGAGAGGCATTCCAAGTGGAGGCCATCCTGCGCACCCCGTCGGAGCACAGCAACCTCTACTTCGACTGTTGGCGAGTGCTTAAACCAGACCCTTACTATAACCAGTGGGGAGTATCGTTGGGGCACACACTCGTACGGCTCCAGCCCGGCACGGATGTACAAGCCTTCACGCAGAAGATGCGCTCCTACACCGAGCAGGAACCGGCCATAGATGACTCGAAGACTCTCGACCTGCGACCTACACCAACCACTCCACCCGCCAAGTTCACTACGTTCAGTCCTTTCAAGGAGTCCTACCTGATGCCGTTCGCACAGTTTCACTATTCCGAGATTAATACGGAGCAACCGATACGCATCCTGTATCTTTACCTCTTCTCGGCCACGGGGATACTGGTGATAGCCTGCGCCTTGATTAACTATCTATCGCTGTTTGTCGTCCGGATGCGCACCCGGATGCGGGAGATTGAGTTGCGCCGGATATGTGGCTCGTCTACCGCGGGGCTGTTCCGTCTCTTCAGCGTGGAGTACCTGCTCTCCATCCTGCTATCCGGGATGCTGGGCTTTGTGCTGATAGAGTGGGCGCTACCCGGATTCCGTAGGCTGTCGCATGTAAGCGGCAACGTCTACGGGGAGGCGTTGCTTTACTTCGTGGCCGTGTTGCTCCTCTCGCTACTCTGCCTGTTACCGTTTGTGCTGCGTCGCCAACGCCGCACCTTCAAAGGTGGCGGACGGCTCATCGGCGCCAAGTGGAGCCTTTGGTTGCAACTCTTCATCTGCCTGCTGCTCATCTTCTGCATCGGCGTGATGCAGAAACAACTCCACTTCCTCTCCGCAGGCGACTTGGGCTGGGATCGCCACAACACCGCCGTGCTCGAGATAAACAGCCCTGCTCCCGACAGCTATGACATTGCCAACAAGGCCATCGGCGAGATGCCCTTCGTGACCGAATACACACCACACACCATCCCCCTATTCCCTACAACTATGAGCATGCACAACACATACGGCACGTGGGACGGGAAACAGGCGGGAGACCCGGAGGAAGTATCCTTTAATGTCATCCCCGGCTTCAGCAATATCGGACTTTATCATCTGAAGTTAGTGGCAGGCGTCGTTCCACCCGACGATGCCAAAGACCAAGTGTTAGTCAACGAAACAGCCGTGCGACAGATGGGAATGACAGACCCCATAGGAAAGAGGATAGGGAATGAGTACACCATAGCCGGCGTGCTGAAAGACTTCTATATCCTATCGCCCACCTTGCCCATAGAGCCGATGCTGTTTATGCCGATCAAACTGGAGCTTTTTGAACCCATCACATTGATAAAGTACAAGGAAGGCGCTTGGAACGAACTACGACAACGCATTGACTCCGTATGCGCCCCATTCACCCCCTACCCCGGTGTTTCGTCGGCCTACGAGCTGACCAACGTGGAGGAGGCCTACGACAAGATGCTCGCCTCGGAGTACATGTTGCTCCGCCTGCTGGGCATCACCTCCATCGTCTGCGTGCTGGTGTCCATGTTTGGTGTTTTCTCACTCGTAAGCCTCAGCTGCGAGCGGCGCCGCAAGGAGATTGCCATCCGCAAGGTGAACGGCGCCCGCCTGCGCGACATCCTCGCCCTCTTCGGGCGCGAGTACCTAATACTGCTGGTGAGCGCCGCCGTAGTGGCCTTCCCCATAGGCTATGCCCTCATGAAGTGGTGGCTACAGAGCTACACCAAGCAAGTGCCGATAGGCTTTACGCTCTACCCACTCATCTTCCTCGCCGTAGCACTACTCATCGCCCTGTGCATCGGCTGGCGGGTATGGCAGGCGGCACGAAGCAACCCGGCCGATACCATCAAGGCGGAGTAAATGAAGAACAAAGAATATAGAGTACTAATAATTAAAGACTGAAGAATTATGATTAGAACAGAGAACTTACAGAAAGTCTTCCGTACGGAAGAAGTAGAGACCTACGCCCTGAACGACGTGAGCATTGACGTGAAAGAGGGCGAGTTTGTTGCCATCATGGGGCCTTCGGGCTGTGGGAAGTCCACGCTGCTGAACATCCTCGGCCTACTCGACAACCCCACCAACGGCAAGTATTACCTCAACGGTACGGAAGTGTCTACCTTCACCGAGTCGCGCCGCACGGAGCTGCGCAAGGGTATCATCGGCTTCGTGTTCCAGAGCTTCAACCTCATCGACGAGCTGAACGTGTACGAGAACATCGAGCTACCACTGCTCTACATGAAGATCCCCGCCTCCGAACGCAAACGCCGGGTGGAGGCCGCCATGCAGCGCATGGACATCACGCACCGCAGCAAGCACTTCCCCCAGCAGCTATCCGGCGGACAGCAACAACGCGTGGCCATCGCCCGCGCCGTAGTGGCCGGCCCCAAGCTGATACTGGCCGATGAGCCGACCGGTAACCTCGACTCCAAGAACGGTAAGGAGGTGATGGAGCTACTCAGCGAGCTGAACAAAGAGGGCGCCACCATCGTGATGGTGACTCACTCACAGCACGACGCCAGCTATGCCGGACGCATCATCAACCTCTTCGACGGGCAGGTGGTGACAGAGGTAAGCCTGTAGACACTTAACCTCACCCATTGGCATAGCAGCCGGCCATCCTCGTAGGGGATGCGCCGGCTACTTACTTTCATAGAGGCATCGTCATTTACCAAAGAGTCCTCGCAAGACAATCTACTTGGAAGGGCAACCGAGAAAGCCTTCTTCAAATTTGGGAGGTAACGTTAAACTGCCTACATTTGTATCAGTAATCACTTAATAGGTTGAAAAGTATGCAAGCAGCCATCACTATACCGTATGCCATCGCCGACTTCGCACAGTTGCGCAAACAAGGTTACTTCTACGTGGACAAGACGAAGTATATTCCTCTTCTGGAGAGGTATATAGCTCCCGTCTTCCTCCGTCCCCGCCGCTTCGGCAAAAGCTTGCTGGTCTCCACCTTGGCGTACTACTACGACATCAACGAGACCAATCGCTTCGAGAGCCTCTTCGGTGGGACCTACATCGGTAGCCATCCCACAGCCGAGCACAACCAGTATATGGTGTTGCGGTTCGACTTCTCCACCCTGGCGATGGCCGACGACATGGAGGGGCTGGCAAAGAGCTTCAACAATATGACATGTCCTGTCATTGAGGCCTTCGCCTACAGATATCGAAAGATTCTCAAGGAGTTCAAGTTTAGAGATACCCAAGTAGCCTCCGACATGCTGGGAGAAATAGCGACATGGGTAGGCAGCAGGCAGTTGCCTCCCCTCTATATCCTCATCGACGAGTACGACAACTTCACCAATCAGCTACTCACCGCTTACAAGGACTCGCTCTACGAGCTGGTGACCACAAAAGACAGCTTCCTGCGCACCTTCTTCAAGACCATCAAGAGTGGTTTGGGCGAAGGGAACATTCGCACCTGCTTCTGCACCGGCGTGCTGCCCGTCACCATGGACGACCTGACGAGTGGATACAACGTGGCCGAGATACTAACCTTGGAACCCGAGTTCCTCGAGATGCTCGGCTTCAACCACGAGGAAGCCGCTACCTACCTGCGCTACGTGATAGACAAATATGGCGAGGACAAAGAGACGTTCGACGAGTTGTGGGCGCTCATCCTCAACAACTACGACGGATACCGGTTCCTGCCCAAAGCCAAGCCCCTGTTCAACTCCACCATCCTCACCTACTTCCTGAAGAAATACGCCGTCAACCATGGCGACATCCCCGAGGAGCTGATAGACGAGAACCTCCGCACCGACATCGGCTGGATACGACGACTCACACTCACCTTAGAGAATGCCAAGGAGATGCTCGACAGACTGGTGGTGGACGACGAACTGGACTACTCCGCCAGTGACCTGCGCAGCAAATTCAACAAGCAGAAGTTCTTCGACAAAAACTTCTACCCTGTCAGCCTCTACTATCTGGGCATGACGACGTTCAAAGACAAGTACACCTTATGCCTGCCCAACCTGACAATGCGTAGCATCTACATGGGCTACTACAACGAGCTAAACCAGGTAACGGACAATTACCGCCACTACAACCCCGTGTTCCAGGCGTTCGAGAAGGACGGCGTGTTCGAACCCTTGGTAGCGACCTACTTCAAGGAGTACCTCGGACAATTTCCCGCGCAAGTGTTCGACAAGATGAACGAGAACTTCATCCGTTGCTCCTTCTTCGAACTCTGCTACCGTTACCTAAGCGGCGCCTACACCTTTGCCGTGGAGCAGAACCTCCCCTCGGGCCGGGCCGACTTCGTGATGACGGGTACGCCCGGCACGGAGCACCACAACGACTGTCGGGTGGTGGAGTTCAAGTACTTCAAGGCAGGCGAGGCCCGCACGATAGAAGGGCTTACGACGGCCAAGGAAGAGGACGTGACGCAAGTAAAGAGTTACGCCGCAGACCTCAAGCGCCAGTTTCCGGCCTACCGGACGCGCACCTACGTGGTATATATCGCCGCAGGGAAAGCGTATAAGGTGTGGGAAGTATAAACGCTCTACATCTGAACCTTTACGCAACGAACAAGGAAGGCTGACTTAGCAAGCTCGTGGTAGATAATAACTCCAGCTATTCGTATTCTTCTCCCACCGTCATGCAGCGCCTGATGTCGTCCTGCTCGAAGCCGCGGCCTACGGCGAAGCGGAGAAGCTTTTGGTTCAGCTCGTACTCACCTTGTGCACGGATGCTCTTGCGCTTGGCGGCGAGCAGGGCACTGAGGATGTCGAGATATTCCGCCTCGTCTACCTGATCGAGGCAGCGACGGACGATGGCCGAGTCAATGCGCTTGGCATACAAGCCTTGGGCTATCTTCCGCTTGCCCCACTTGGCAAACCGGTATTTGTCGTTGACGTAGGCACGGCAATAGCGTTCCTCATCAATGTACTTCTCAGTTTCGAGACGCTGGAGCAGCGCGGGGATGCTCGTAGGGTCGATACCCCAACGTTGCAGTTTCTCGGCTATCTCGGCACGGCAGTGCTCGGCTCCGGCACAGTAGGTCGCGGCCCGGTTGTAGGCCTCTGTTTCGGTCAGTTCCATGTTTTCTTTTGTCTATAGGGTGGCTACGGCGAAGCGGTCGTTGTCATACAGGTCCTTCAAGAGGCGGATGTGGCGGTAGCCTTCCGCCTCGAGCAACTGCGTCGTCTGCAGGCCGTAGGCTTGGTTGATTTCGAAGTAAAGCCGCCCGCCGGGTTCCAACAGTGTACGTCCCAGCCGGGCGATGCGACGATAGAAGAGCAAGGGGTCGGCATCGGGGACAAAGAGCGCTCCCGCCGGTTCCCACTCCAGCACGTTGGGTGCCATGGTAGCGCGTTCCTTCTCGACTATATAGGGGGGGTTGCTCACGATGAGCCGATAGCCCGGCTGTGCGGTGGCCATGGTCGCCTCGTCGAGCACGTCGCACAACTGGAACCGGACGTTGGCTCCCAGCTTCCGATTGTTGGCACGGGCCACTTCGAGTGCCTCGGGCGAAACGTCCCAAGCGTCCACCTCCGCCCCTGGTAGCTCTAAGTAGAGGGTAATGGCGATGCAGCCGCTACCGGTGCCAATGTCCAGGATACGATCGGAAGAGGCGCTGTTCTCGGACACGATGAGGCGCGCCAGTTCCGCCGTCTCGGGGCGGGGCACCAGCACGCCGGGACCTACGCCGAACTCCCTCCCACAGAAGTCGGCAAAGCCACAGATGTACTGTATCGGCTCGTTGGCCTGCAGGCGTGTGAGGATGTCGGAGAGCTGGAGCTGCTGTCCGTCGGACAAGGAGATTGGCTGGCCGGTGTAGAGGTCGAGCTTGCGAATCCCAAGTATGTCGCAACAAATCATCAAGGCAAGCGCCTTCGCCTCTTCGGGCGGATAAACGCCCTGCAGGGAGCGGGTGATATGGGTGATAAGCGGGTGCATCGTTAGGTAATCTTCTTCTTTATGGAGGACAAAAGTAGCAATAAATTGTGGGTGGGAGCAGATGTTCCACACAGAATCTCTTGCCGAACCGGAAAATCTTCCTATCTTTGCACCGCCTAACAGACAGGCATACATGCGGCTGTGGCGTAATTGGTAGCCGCGCCAGACTTAGGATCTGGTGCCGTGAGGCGTGTAGGTTCGAGTCCTATCAGCCGCACTCACACAATAAAAGCCTTCGGGAGTCATCCTCCCGGAGGCTTTTTTGTACCCGCCAAGAGGCAGGTATAAGATAAATTAATAGGCCGAGCGAGCCATGTATTAGATAAATCCCTATCTTTGTGGCACTTTTTATGTATAAGAGTATTATAAATAACAGATTAGAATAGAAGCAATGGCACAAGAAGACGTTTTTAAGAAGCTGGTCTCGCACTGCAAAGAGTACGGTTTCGTATTCCCCTCGAGTGAGATATACGACGGGCTGGGCGCTGTGTACGACTACGGCCAGATGGGCGTTGAGTTGAAAAACAATATCAAGAAATATTGGTGGGACAGCATGGTGATGCTGCACGAGAACATCGTCGGCCTGGACTCCGCCATCTTTATGCACCCCACCATTTGGAAGGCTTCGGGCCATGTCGACGCGTTCAACGACCCGTTGATAGACAACAAAGACTCCAAGAAACGTTACCGTGCCGACGTGCTGATTGAAGACCAACTGGCCAAGTACGACGATAAGATAAACAAAGAGGTGGCCAAGGCCGCCAAGAAATTCGGCGATGCCTTCGACGAGGCGCAGTACCGCTCTACCAACCCGCGCGTGCTGGAGCACCAAGCCAAGCGCGACGCCCTACATGAGCGTTACGCCAAAGCATTGAACGACAATAACTTGGAGGAACTCCGCCAAATCATCCTCGACGAAGAGATTGTCTGCCCCATCTCGGGCACGAAGAACTGGACGGAAGTGCGACAATTCAACCTGATGTTCAGCACCGAAATGGGTTCGACTTCCGACGGCGCCATGAAGGTGTACCTACGCCCGGAGACGGCGCAAGGTATCTTCGTGAACTATCTCAACGTGCAAAAGACCGGTCGCATGAAGATTCCCTTCGGCATCGCACAGATCGGCAAGGCGTTCCGCAACGAGATTGTCGCCCGCCAGTTTATCTTCCGTATGCGTGAGTTCGAGCAGATGGAGATGCAGTTCTTCGTACGCCCCGGCACCGAGCTGGAGTGGTTCAAGACGTGGAAAGCCATCCGCCTGAAATGGCACGAGGCATTGGGCTTCGGCGACGACCACTACCGCTACCACGACCACGACAAGCTGGCGCACTACGCCAACGCCGCCACGGACATTGAGTTCCTCATGCCCTTCGGCTTCAAGGAGGTAGAGGGCATCCACTCACGTACCAACTTCGACCTCTCGCAGCACGAGAAGTACTCGGGCAAGAGCATCAAATACTTCGACCCCGAGCTGAACGAGTCGTACACACCCTACGTCATCGAGACCTCCATCGGTGTAGACCGTATGTTCCTCAGCATCATGAGCGCTTCCTACTGTGAAGAGACGCTGGAGAATGGTGAGAGCCGCGTAGTGCTGAAGCTCCCCGCACCTCTGGCACCGGTGAAACTGGCCGTGATGCCACTGGTGAAGAAAGACGGACTGCCCGAGAAGGCACGCGAAATCGTTGACGACCTGAAGTTCCACTTCAATTGCCAGTACGACGAAAAAGACAGTATCGGCAAGCGCTACCGCCGCCAGGATGCCATTGGCACGCCCTACTGCGTGACGGTGGACCATCAGACGCTGGAAGACAACTGCGTGACGCTACGCAACCGCGACACCATGCAACAGGAGCGGGTGTCCATCGGCGAGCTGAACAACATCATCGCCGACCGCGTGAGCATCACCTCCCTGCTGAAGACCTTATAACTCCCCATTAACCCCACTCACGAATGAGAAAAGTAACGCTATACACCCTCTTCGCACTTCTGCTCGCCGCAAGCCTCACCGCTTGCAGCGAGACGGAAGAGGTGAACAAATACGAGAACTGGCGAGCACGCAGCGAGGCGTTTATCGACTCCATAGCCAATGTGTACCAAGGGCAGCGCACCGGAAGCATCAAGGTAAACGACGTGAAAGACAGCCTCTACCGCTTTCAGGACTTGACCAACTTTGAATGGATTTATGTAAAGAAGCTGAAGGATGGGAATGGAACGGTATCGCCCTACATGACCTCTACCGTCAACGCCTACTACCGCATGTCGTACTTCAACGGCGACGTAGTGCAGCAGAACTTCACCGGCAACGACCCCGACAGCTTCGGCGTTGGTGGCGCCCCGAGTTCGTTTACACTGGACGGTGTCATCTCCGGCTGGACCTACACGCTGATACACATGAAAGTGGGCGACTACTGGACCCTCTACATCCCCTACCAAAGCGCTTACGCCGACGGTACAGGCTCCGACGGCAGCCTGCAAGCCTATTCGGCTTTAGTGTACAACGTGAAGTTGGATGGCATACCGGAACTGACCCGATGATAGATAGACCGGGGCAATGCCCCTGACTGCTACAGATATAAAAGAGTAACGCCACGCTAAGACGAATGTAACTTAGCGTGGCGTTACTCTTTTGTCCGTTTCCCATCTCGCAACTTTTGCGTAACTTTGCACCGATATAGCAAACAAGCCGCCCGCGGGCAGCTGCAAAGGAGAAGAAGAATGGATGATTTTAAGTATGACGTGATTGTGATTGGCGCCGGCCATGCCGGTTGCGAGGCAGCCTCGGCTGCCGCACGGCTGGGGTCGAAGACTTGCCTCATCACCATGGACATGAACAAGATTGCGCAGATGAGCTGCAATCCGGCCGTGGGAGGCATCGCCAAAGGGCAAATCGTACGCGAGATAGACGCGCTGGGCGGAGAGATGGGACTGGTAACGGACGAGACAGCCATCCAGTTCCGCATCCTCAACCGCTCCAAAGGCCCCGCCGTATGGAGTCCACGCGCCCAATGCGACCGCGCCAAGTACATCTGGGCGTGGCGCGAACGGATAGAGAACACCCCCAACCTACATATCTGGCAAGACACCGTGAGCGAGCTGCTCGTGGAGAACGGCGAGGTAACGGGACTCGTCACCGTGTGGGGCGTCACCTTCCGTGCCAAATGTGTGGTGATTACCGCCGGCACCTTCCTCAACGGGCTGATGCACGTAGGACACCACCAACTCCCCGGCGGGCGAATGGCCGAACCGGCATCGTACCATCTCACCGAATCCATCGCACGGCATGGCATCAGCTACGGACGCATGAAAACCGGCACCCCTGTGCGCATCGACGGACGCAGCGTGCACTACGACCGCATGGAGACGCAGGACGGCGAAGCCGACTTCCACAAGTTCTCCTTCCTGAACAACGGCGTACGACACCTCCGGCAACTACAGTGCTGGTCCTGCTACACCAACGAGGAGGTGCACCGTATCCTGCGCGAAGGATTGCCCGACTCACCCCTTTTCAACGGGCAGATACAGAGCATAGGCCCCCGTTACTGCCCCAGCATAGAGACGAAAATAGTCACCTTCCCCGACAAGACCCAACACCAACTCTTCCTCGAACCCGAGGGGGAGACCACCCAAGAGCTATACCTCAACGGCTTCTCCTCCTCCCTACCCCTGGAGGTACAACTGGCGGCACTCAAGAAGATTCCCGCTTTCGAGGACATCATCATCTACCGTCCGGGCTACGCCATCGAGTACGACTACTTCGACCCCACCCAACTCAAGCACTCGTTGGAATCGAAGGTTATCCGCAACCTCTTTTTTGCCGGGCAGGTGAACGGCACTACCGGATACGAAGAGGCGGGCGGGCAAGGCATCATCGCCGGCATCAACGCACACATCAACTGCCACGGGGGCGAAGCGTTCACGCTGGCACGCGACGAAGCGTATATCGGCGTACTCATCGACGACCTGGTGACCAAAGGGGTGGACGAACCCTACCGCATGTTCACCTCCCGGGCCGAATACCGCATCCTGCTGCGCATGGACGATGCCGACATGCGCCTCACCGAGCAGGCCTACCAACTGGGGCTGGCCACCGGGGAGCGCCACCGACTCATGACGAGCAAGAAGGCCGCCATTGAGCGCATCGTGACCTTTGCCAAGGAGTACTCCATGAAGCCGGCGCTTATCAACGACACGCTGGAGAGGCTCGGCACCACTCCCCTACGCCAAGGCTGCAAGCTGATGGAGGTACTGGGACGCCCACAAGTGACGATAGAGAACATCGCCCCGCACATCCCCGCCTTCCGACAAGAGCTGGAACAGGCCACCGCGAATGAGCCGGAACGCAAGGAGGAGATTCTGGAAGCCGCCGAAATCCTCATCAAGTACCAAGGGTACATAGACCGTGAACGACTGATAGCCGAGAAGCTGACCCGGCTGGAGAGCATCAAGATAAAAGGCAAGTTCGACTACGCCAGCCTCCAGTCGCTCTCCACCGAGGCGCGCCAGAAGCTGGCGAAGATAGACCCCGAAACCATTGCGCAGGCGAGCCGAATCCCGGGAGTGTCGCCAAGCGACATCAACGTGCTGCTGGTGCTTTCGGGCAGATAGCAGGGCACGTTTCACGTGAAACAAAGAGTTTAAGAGAATAACGTAAAACAAAGAGTATGAGCAAAGAAAGATTGGTAGAGAACATCCGGGTAGTACCCGATTTCCCCATCCCCGGCATCCAGTTCTACGATGTCACCACCCTATTCAAGGATGCGCAGTGCCTGCGCGAGCTGTCGGACACCCTGTACGAGATGTACAAGGGGCGAGGCATCACCAAGGTGGTGGGCATCGAGTCGCGAGGGTTCATCATGGGCCCCATCCTCGCCACCCGCCTCGGGGCGGGATTCATCCCCATTCGTAAGCCGGGCAAGCTGCCGGCAGAGACCATCGAGCAAAGCTATGCCAAGGAGTATGGCGAGGACACCATACAGATACACAAGGACGCCCTCGGGCCCGACGACGTAGTGCTGCTGCACGACGACCTGCTGGCCACCGGCGGCACCATGAAGGCCGCCTGTGAGCTGGTGAAGAAGCTACGTCCCAAGAAGGTGTATGTCAACTTCCTCATCGAACTGAAGGAGCTGAACGGCAAGGCGGGCTTCGAGAACGAGGTGGAGGTAGAGTCGGTGCTGAGCCTATAATATAAAAAGGAACGGAGGGATGAGCAGCGTCGCACACAACAACCAGCACATTGAGTACCTCATGGGCATCGTCGGCAACCTGCCGGAGGGGCCGGGCATCTACCAATACCTCAATGCCGAAGGGACGATTATCTACGTAGGCAAGGCGAAGAACCTCAAGCGCAGGGTCTACTCCTACTTCAGCAAAGAGCATGAGCCGGGCAAGACACGGGTGTTGGTGAGCAAAATCGCCGACATCCGCTACATCGTGGTGAACAGTGAAGAGGATGCCCTGCTGCTGGAAAACAACCTGATAAAGAAGTACAAGCCCCGCTACAACGTGCTGCTCAAGGACGACAAGACCTACCCTTCCATCTGCGTGCAGAACGAGTACTTCCCCCGGGTGTTCAAGACGCGCAGAATCATTAAGAACGGTTCTTCGTACTACGGTCCCTACAGTCACGTGCCCTCCATGTACGCCGTGCTCGACCTCATCAAGCGGCTCTACCCCATCCGCACCTGCCACCTCAACCTCACGCCGGAGAATATACGAGCGGGGAAGTTCAACGTATGCCTGGAGTACCACATCAAGAACTGCGCCGGGCCTTGCGTAGGGTTGCAGTCGCAGGAGGAGTACCTCAAGAACATCGATGAAATCAAGGAAATACTCAAAGGCAACACGCAGGACATAACCCGCCTGCTACTGGACAGGATGCAAGAGCTGGCCGCCGAGATGAAGTTTGAGGAGGCGCAGCTCCTCAAAGAGAAGTACCAGCTGATAGAGAACTACCGCGCCAAATCGGAGGTAGTAAGCTCCGTGCTCCACAACATCGACGTGTTCGCCATTGAGGAAGACGAGAACAACTCCGCTTTCATCAACTACCTGCACATCACCAACGGCGCCATCAACCAAGCCTTCACCTTCGAGTACAAGAAGAAGCTCAACGAGAGCAAGGAGGAGCTGCTGGCATTGGGCATCATCGAGATGCGAGAGCGCTACAAGAGCCTGTCGAGGGAGATTATCGTGCCTTTCGAGGTGGACATGGAGCTGAACGATGTCACCTTCACCATCCCCCAACGGGGCGACAAGAAGAAGCTACTCGAGCTGTCCATCCTCAACGTGAAGCAGTACAAGGCCGACCGTATGAAGCAAGCCGAGAAGCTCAACCCCGAGCAACGCAGCATGAGGCTGATGAAGGAGATACAACAGGAACTGCACTTGGACAAGCCGCCCATGCAGATAGAGTGCTTCGACAACTCCAACATACAGGGCAGCGACGCCGTGGCCGCCTGCGTAGTATTCAAGATGGCCAAGCCATCGAAGAAAGACTACCGGAAGTACAACATCAAGACCGTGGTAGGACCAGACGACTACGCCTCCATGAAAGAGGTGGTGCGCCGCCGTTACCAACGGGCCATCGACGAGGAAGCCCCCCTACCCGACCTCATCATCACCGACGGCGGAAAGGGGCAGATGGAAGTGGTACGCGAGGTGATAGAAGACGAGCTGAAGCTGCATATCCCCATCGCCGGGCTGGCCAAAGACAACCGCCACCGCACCTCCGAGCTGCTCTTCGGCTTCCCCCCGCAAACCATCGGCATCAAGCAGCAAAGCCCTCTCTTCAAGCTACTCACACAGATACAGGACGAAGTGCACCGCTTCGCCATCACCTTCCACCGCGACAAACGAAGCAAACGGCAGGTTTCATCGGCACTCGACAGTCTCAATGGCATCGGCGAGAAGACAAAGAGCGCCCTGCTGAAACACTTCAAGAGCGTGAAACGCATCAAAGAGGCCAGCGAGGAGGAGATAGCCGCCGTAGTGGGCGAGGCCAAAGCCCGCATCGTGAAAGAAGGACTGTCAGTTAGTGATTAGTGTTAAGTGATTAGTGATTAGCCGTATGCTATCTCGTCCTGATTTTAGTTGACTGGTTTAACTTCTTAGTCCTACTATTGGTTACCCAATATTGTTCCTTAACTTGGGGAGGAAGCTTAGTCCTGGGCTGGGTTGACTGCCAAGTTACCTCCGGCGTGTCCCTTTAGAAGCGAAGGTACCTTCAAGGCGAACGACACGGCCCTCCCTAAGCACACATTTTGCCCCACTCGGTAGGCAATCTTTCCCAGCACGGTGGGACTTTTTTCCCAACGCGGTGGGACTTTCTTCCCAACGCGGTGGGAACTCTTTCCCAATACGATGGGAAAGATGGAACAATAAGGTGGTCGCTCAAGGGACATGCTTCCACGAGACACACCATGATAGTAGCTCCTAATATCATGCTAATATCATGGCTAATATCATGGTCTTAACGCATTGGTTACCAACAAGTAACGGGCAGAAATGAGAGTAGTGAGAGTAGAAACGCAAAAAAACGCTATAGGGAGGGGGGGCGATTTATACCCGAAAGGGTGGAACAGGTGAAGGAAAGCGACAGCCTTCCAAGCGCGTTCGTTTCACCATAAGTACCTATTAATAAGCCTATTACAAACGAATAAAAGCAGTGAAAGCTATCAATGCAACATCCTGTGTAAACGAAGGGTTTATGCATTAGGAGCTGATATTCCTTTGCCTCTCTCATATAAATTCGTAATTTTGCCTTCCTATTGAAGCAATAATGTAAAGAAAGGAACTATGCGAATCGTTATACAGCGGATCACGCACGCCTCCGTCACCATCGAAGGAACGGTAAAATCGGCCATCGGGCCGGGGATGCTCATCCTGGTGGGCATTGAGGAGGCCGACGGGCGGGAAGACATCGACTGGCTCTGCAAGAAGGTGGTGAACCTGCGCATCTTCGACGACGAGAACGGGGTGATGAACCGCTCCATCCTCGAGAGTGGAGGCGATATACTGGTGATCAGCCAGTTCACCCTCCATGCGTCGACCAAGAAAGGCAACCGGCCCTCCTACATCAAGGCCGCCAAGCCGGAGGTCTCCATCCCCCTCTACGAGGCGTTCTGCACGGAGCTGACCATCGCCTTGGGCAAGGAGATAGGTACCGGCACCTTCGGCGCCGACATGAAGGTAGAGTTGCTGAACGACGGCCCCGTGACCATCTGCATCGACAGCAAAAACAAAGAATAAGGAAGGAGGGGAAACATGACGATAGAAGAGGCGCAACAGCAAGTAGACCAATGGATTAAGACGTACGGCGTACGTTACTTCAGCGAACTGACCAACATGACCGTGCTCACCGAGGAAGTGGGCGAGCTGGCCCGCGTGATGGCCCGACGCTTTGGCGACCAGTCCTTCAAAGAGGGCGAGAAAGACAACCTCGACGAAGAGATGGCCGACGTGCTGTGGGTGCTCATCTGCCTGGCCAACCAGACGGGCGTGGACCTCACCGAGGCGTTCCGCAAGAGCCTGGAGAAGAAGACGAAACGAGATAACAAAAGACATATAAACAATCCCAAACTGAATAATGATGGAAGAGCATAAGCATCAAGAGGACAAGTACACGAGTACCTTGACCAAGTATCATACCAACCTGCACGACGCCGACATTGAGGCGCGCGTGAATGAGCTGGCGGAGCATAAAGCACCCGAGAACAACACGTTGGAGGTGAAGAAGTTCCTGTTCAACTGCATCGACCTCACCTCACTGAGCACCAGCGACAGCGACGAGAGCATCATGCGCTTCACCGAGAAGGTGAACCAGTTCGACGACGCCTACCCCGACCTCCAGAACGTGGCCGCCATCTGCGTCTACCCCAACTTCGCCGCCATGGTGAAAAACACCCTCGAGGTGGACGGGGTGAACATCGCCTGCGTATCGGGCGGGTTCCCCTCCTCGCAGACCTTCGCGGAGGTGAAAATGGCCGAAACGGCCCTCGCCCTCGCCGATGGCGCCGACGAGATAGACATCGTCATCTCCGTAGGCAAGTTCCTCAGTGGCGACTACGAAACACTCTGCGACGAGATAGAAGAACTGAAGGAGGTATGCAAGGAGCACCACCTCAAGGTCATCCTCGAGACGGGCGCGCTGAAGACAGCCGCTAACATCAAGAAAGCCTCCATCCTGGCCATGTACTCCGGCGCCGATTTCATCAAGACCTCTACCGGCAAGCAAGAACCGGCCGCCACGCCACAGGCAGCCTACGTGATGTGCGAAGCTATCAAGGAATACTACGAGAAAACGGGCCGCAAGGTAGGTTTTAAGCCCGCTGGCGGCATCAGCACTGTGGCCGATGCCTTGGTGTACTACACCATCGTAAAAGAGGTGCTGGGCGAAGAATGGCTCACCAACGAGCTGTTCCGCATCGGCACCAGCAGGCTGGCCAACCTGCTGCTCTCGGAGATTGTGGGCGAGGAGACAAAGTTCTTCTAAATGCCATAGGTTCTTCTAAACGCGATAAGAAGAGATACCTCTTGCTCGGAACAACGAGAAGAGGTATCTTTTTCTTGTGATGCATCCCCTGCGGGGTGTGCTGACTCGGCGTTTGGCGGATATTTGCAAAATAAATGGCTAAACGTTATACTTTAACGACTGAAAATCACTACCTTTGCTCATCGTATGAAAGAGAACGGTTTTTAAAAGGGTTACTTTACCCAGAGAGACCATGAAAAGAACGGTACAGTCCGTCTCTCTTGAGGTAAAAGCACGCCATTGTGAGGGCATGGGACATGAGAAATGAGAGAACAGAAGAAGTGCGAGTCAACCTGAACCCGCTCAATTTAATCCTCGCCGCCAAGAAAAGACAAGGGTTGCGCATAGGATATATGGAGTCCGCATCCAAGGGCTTCTATCTCAACTCCATGGAGACAGGGAAGGGACGGGAAAGCTTGTGCGACCTACTGACCGACCACTACCACTGCCCAAGCGTTGCCCAAGTAGCCAACTTCCCCGGTTTCCTTATCAACGAAGGCGACCGTGTATCGTACCAAATCATGGTCCCCCACCTCCTGGCCACCGAGAACATCGAAGAGTTCGAACGCATCATCCAGCAACGTTTTTTCGGCATCCAACGCTTTGTGCAACAAGGCAAGAACCTCTATAACTTCGTGAAGTACGCCGAGCAACGAAGAGACCCCATCATCTGGTACAACGACATAGAACGAGGCATCGCCGCCTGGGACATGGGGCAACTGACGGGTTTCGCCCGTGTGGCCCTGGAGTACGGATACATCGACAAGGAGCAGGCATGGACGTACATAGAACAGGCTGCCAGCATCTGTGCCGAGACGCTACGCACCCCCGAGGAGATAGACAAGAGCTACCTGCTGGGAAAAGCGATGAAATCGGATAATATTGACGATTGGGACCGGATGCTCCTCACTTATGCCTCGCTAAGCAAGTACCGGAAATAGGGCGGTCGAAGCAGAAGGCTACTTCTCGCGGTCGACTACATAGTCCAGATAGGCTTCCAACGCTTGGCGCACCTCCGATTCGGGAAGTGGAGCCAGCAGTTCCAACGCTTTCCGTTTGTAGTCGTGCATCGCCTGCACCGCGTACTCTATGCCTCCATGCGACTTGGTGAAGGCCACCAGCCGGGCGATGTCTTCGGAAGAGGCACTCCCCTCCTTCACCAAGACAGCCAAGCGTTTAGCTTCGGTATCGCCGGTGCTATTGATGGCATACAGGGCGGGAAGCGTCAGCTTACCCTCCAGCATATCGTTGCCCGTCGGCTTGCCAATGCTCTCGTTATGGTCGGCATAGTCGAATATATCATCTTTTATCTGGAAGCAGATGCCAAGGTGCTCGCCGAAGAGGCGGGCTGACTCTATCCTATCGGCATCCGTAATGCCGACCGAAAGAGCCGCGGCTTGCGTACAGGCGGCAAAGAGCGCCGCCGTCTTCTTGCGGATAATCTCAAAATAGACCGCCTCGCTAAAGCTGGGATTGCTTACGTTGGCCAGCTGCAGGAGTTCGCCGTCGGAGAGGTCGCGTCCGAGCGTCGCTATCAGGCGGATGATGGGGTGGCTGTCGCTCAGCTCGGCATGCATCAGGCTGGTAGCCAACAGGTAGTCGCCCGAGAGGACGGCCACCTTATTATTAAAGACGGCGTTCACCGATAGTTGCCCCCTGCGCTCGGAGCTTTCGTCCACCACGTCGTCGTGCACGAGGCTGGCGGTATGCAGCAGCTCCAAGGCGAGCGCGGTGTGATAGGTAGAGGGAGGTAGCACAGGCCCCTGCGTGCGGGCCACCAAGAACACGAGAATGGGGCGCATCATCTTACCATTCCTCCGACGGATGTGAGCGACCACGTCGTTGAGCAATGCGTTGGGGCTGGTTACGGAACTGTCGAATATCTTCTTGAACTCCTCCAGTTCCTTTCCTATCGGAGCTTTAATAAGCGAGAAATTATCCATTCTACTTGTGATTTGCCCACAAAAGTAATAATAAAATGCGCAAGTCGGCTTTTTTTCGTACTTTTACCATGTATTTTTAATAATTCTATATGGATTCAAACAACAAATTGTTCCTTCTGGACGCCTACGCCCTTATCTATCGGGCCTACTACGCGTTCATCAAAAGCCCGCGCATCAACTCCAAAGGATTCAACACCTCGGCCATCCTCGGATTTGTCAACACCCTCGAGGAGGTGCTAAAAAAGGAGAATCCAACGCACATAGGTGTTGCGTTCGACCCTTCCGGCCCCACCTTCCGCCACGAAGCTTTCCAACAATACAAGGCACAACGCCAAGAGACGCCGGAAACCATCCGCCTCTCCGTGCCCATCATCAAAGACATCATCCGCGCATACCGCATCCCCATCCTTGAGGTGGCGGGCTACGAGGCCGACGACGTGATAGGTACCCTCGCCACCGAAGCGGGCCGACGAGGCATCACCACCTATATGATGACGCCCGACAAAGACTACGGACAGCTGGTGAGCGACCGCGTCTTCATGTACCGACCCAAGCATACCGGCGGCTTTGAGCGGATGGGCGTGGACGAGGTGAAGGCGAAGTTCGACATCCAGTCGCCCGCCCAGGTCATCGACATGCTCGGGCTGATGGGCGACACCTCCGACAATATCCCCGGTTGCCCCGGCGTGGGCGAGAAGACAGCCCAAAAGCTCATCTCCGAATTTGGCAGCATAGAAAACCTGCTGGAGCACACCGACCAACTGAAGGGAGCGCTGAAGACCAAGGTGGAGAGCAACCGCGAGATGATTACCTTCTCCAAGTTCCTCGCCACCATCAAGACCGACGTACCCATCGAGCTAAACATGGAGAGCCTTGTTCGCGAAGCTCCCAACGGCGAAGCGCTCCGCACCCTCTTCGAGGAGATGGAGTTCCGCACCCTCATCGACCGGGTGCTGAAAAACGATGCGCCGGCGAAGAAAGAAGCCCCCCCCTCCCCTCTCCCACTTTTTGCCTCCATGGAGGCTCCCGCCCAAGGCAATCTCTTTGCGAATTTTGCGGCCGAGGGGACAGATGGCTCCGAAAAAACGAATCTGGAGACGTTAGAAACGCTCCATCCGGACTATCAACTCATTGATACAGAAGATAAAAGAGCTGAAATAATTCAAAAGTTACTGACAGCTGAAATTCTCTCGTTAGACACGGAGACCACCAACCCCGAGCCAATGGAGGCCGAACTGGTGGGAATGAGCTTTGCCATCACCGAAAAGCAAGCCTTCTATGTGCCCATACCCGCCGAACGGAACGAAGCGTTAAAAATAGTCAATGAGTTCCGACCACTCTTCGAAAACGAGCAGACGCTGAAAGTGGGACAGAACATCAAGTACGACATGATTGTGTTGCAGAACTACGGAGTGGAAGTCCGCGGTCCCCTCTTCGACACCATGATAGCCCACTACGTGCTCCAACCCGAACTCCGGCATGGCATGGACTACCTCGCCGAAATCTACCTCCACTACCGCACCGTGCACATTGATGAGCTGATAGGTCCGAAGGGGAAGAACCAACGCAACATGCGCGACCTCGCCCCGGCGGAGGTGTATCGCTATGCCGCCGAAGATGCCGACATCACCCTCCGTCTGAAGAACGTGCTGGAGCAAGAGCTGAAGAAGAACGATGCCGAGGCCCTCTTCTACGACATCGAGATGCCACTGGTACCCGTGCTGGTCAACATCGAGCGCAACGGTGTACTACTCGACACGGAGGCACTCCACCAGTCGTCCCTCCACTTCACCGCCGAGATGGGGCGCATCGAGCAAGAGATATACGAGCTGGTGGGCCAAACGTTCAACATCGCCTCCCCCAAGCAAGTAGGTGAGGTGCTCTTCGACAAGCTCAAGGTGATAGAGAAACCCAAGAAGACCAAGACGGGCCAGTACGTCACCTCCGAAGAGGTGCTCGAGAGCATCCGCCACAAGCACCCCGCGGTAGAGAAGATATTAGAGTACCGTGGACTGAAGAAGCTGCTGGGCACCTACATCGACGCCCTACCCCAACTCATCAACCCCCGTACGGGACGCGTGCACACCTCTTTCAACCAGACCGTTACCGCTACCGGACGCCTCAGCTCCAGCAACCCCAACCTGCAGAACATACCCGTGCGCGACGACAACGGCAAGGAGATACGCAAAGCCTTCATCCCCGCCGAGGGATGCCTCTACTTCTCGGCCGACTACTCGCAGATAGAACTACGCATCATGGCGCACCTCAGCCAAGACAAGCATATCATCGACGCCTTCCTCGACGGCGACGACATCCATGCCGCCACCGCCGCCAAGATATATAAGGTGGACATCAAGGCCGTCACCCCCGAGATGCGGCGCAAGGCCAAAACGGCTAACTTCGGCATCATCTACGGCATCTCCGTCTTCGGCTTGGCCGAGCGCCTCGGCGTAGACCGCCAAGAGGCCAAGGAGCTGATAGACGGATACTTCGCCACCTACCCCGGCGTGAAGGCTTATATGGAGCAGAGCGTCCTGGTGGCCCAGCAGAAGGGGTACGTAGAGACCATCTTCCACCGCAAGCGCTTCCTGCCCGACATCAACTCGCGCAACGCCACTGTGCGCGGCTATGCCGAGCGCAATGCCATCAATGCCCCCATACAAGGTAGCGCCGCCGACATCATCAAGATAGCCATGGCCCGCATCTACCGACGTTTCCGTGCCGAAGGGCTGCAAGCCAAAATGATTCTACAGGTGCACGACGAACTCAACTTCAGCGTCCCCCCCGCCGAAAAGGAGCGCGTAGAGGAGATTGTCATCACCGAGATGGAGAACGCCTACCGCATGCACGTACCCCTCAAGGCCGACTCCGGCTGGGGAAAGAACTGGCTGGAGGCCCACTAAAAACAAAGAATAGCCAAGCCCTCTGTAGAAGAGGTGCTTGGCTATTCTTGTTTTATACCTCCCAAACTTTATACGCTTTCCCTGCAGCAATATACGCCACGTAGGTACGCAGGTTGTAGGCAGGGAACTGGCGCTTGAGATCATCGGCATATCCTTTCACTTGGGTCACGTCTTCATCCCTTGCTGTTTCAAGTCCTTCTACCATAGCGGATTCGCCAGCCTTGAAGTACTTGAACTCCACTACCCGGCAGTCGTTATGATACGGAGTACCGGGATTCCCTATCATCACAAAATCCGCCCTACCCGAGGGCAAATTCTGTTCTACGGCGAAGGTATAAGAGCCTCCCAAATAACGGTAGCAAAGGTCAAAGAAGGAGCAACGGATAAAGTTCTCGTTCATCTTGTCGAACACCTGTGCGGGAAACTGCCCGAGATACTCTTTGAAGTAGCTCTCCACCAAGGGGGCGAACACGCCGTCCTTCTCGAACGTATGGAACACGGGGTTGTAGTGGCGGTAATTGTCTGTCACCTGGTTCAGTTCGTTGTAGTAACCCATGTAGATGCTGCGCATCGTCAGGTTGGGCAGGGTCATGGTGTACTTGTCTTTGAACGTCGTCATGCCGAGATAGTAGAGACTGACGGGGTAGAACTCTTTGTCGAAGAACTTCTGCTTGTTGAACTTGCTACGCAGGTCGCTGGCTGAGTAGCCCAGCTCGTCGTCCACCATCAACTTGTCGAGCATTTCCTTGGCGTTTTCCAAGGTCAGCGTGAGCCGCCGTATCCACCCGATGTCGGTACGGAGGTTCTCGTCTATCAGCTCGTCGGGGATGTCACCATGCAACTCCGCGTAGTTTTTTAGGAAATAGGAGAGTATGGTGGAGTTGAACAGGGGCTGTGCATTCGGCAAGAACCGATACCCATCATAGTTGTTGAGGATGAGTGACCACAACTCTTCAAATGAGCCTTGGTCCTCACCGTATTTATCTATTACATAACGTAGATAGGTGGAAGCTTCCTCGTGGTTGAAGCCGAGCATCTCAATAAACTCTGGCTTCAAAGTCAGTATCTCGGCCACGTTGTAGCCACTCGTGAGGTCGTCCATGGTGACAGGTAGCACCCCCGTACAGAAGCAGGTGCGGACAGTTCCCTGTCCCAATCCGCTCTTGATGGCTTTGAAGAAGGTGCGCAGGAAACTGTCCTTCGTGGTCACCTCTTCGTAGAGCGAATCTTTATAAGCGGTGAGCAGCTGGTTGGTGAAGTTGTCGTACTCGTCAATGAGGATGTAGAGGGGAGGCAACTCTCGACTAAGTATCCGACTCGTTATCTCACTCAGCATCTTGGAGGCCACCTGTGTGTTCCTGAACTTGAAGTCCATGAAGAGACGACGGTATTTGTAGATGAAATCCTCTATAACGGGGCACGCCATATCATTAAAACTCGCCGCCAACCCTTCCATGTCGTCGGCCATCGCCAAGGTGGAGAAGTCGAACCGCAACACCATGTACTGGTTATGCCCTACCGTAGGATGACTGCCGATGTAGGTTCCTCCAAACAGGGCCTCGAAGCGGTCGGCCTCGTTGATGTCGTAGTAGTACGCCAAGGTGGAGACCAGCAGGCTCTTGCCAAACCGGCGGGGACGCAGAAAGACCGGTGCTTTATATTTCTCCAGGAGGGGGA
>JAISIX010000046.1 GCA_031261805.1 Mediterranea sp. (in: CFB group bacteria) | reverse complement strand
GAGATACCGGAACTCAAGTATCACTTGAACAACCCGATGATGAAGCGCATCTGCGAACTGAAGGAGCGCGACTACAGAGACAAGGAAGAGTTCGACTATGCCCCCATGGACTTTGAGGACGCCATCGACTCTTACGACAAGGTGCTGGAGATCACCGGCGAAATCACCGGACAGGTGGTAGCGCCCAACGCCGAGGGAGTGGACCAGGAAGGCCCGCACCACGCCGACGGACGAGTGGAATACGCCTCGGGCACCCGCCAGAACCTTGACACCATGGTGAAGGCCGGGCTGAATGGCATGACCATGCCCCGCCGCTTTGGCGGACTGAACTTCCCCATCACCCCCTACACCATGTGCGCGGAGATAGTAGCCGCCGCCGATGCAGGCTTTGGCAACATCTGGTCGCTGCAGGACTGCATCGAGACGCTGTACGAGTTTGGCAACGCCGACCAGCACAGCCGCTTCATCCCCCGTGTCTGCCAAGGGGCTACCATGTC
This sequence comes from Mediterranea sp. (in: CFB group bacteria), assembly GCA_031261805.1. Classification (GTDB taxonomy): domain Bacteria; phylum Bacteroidota; class Bacteroidia; order Bacteroidales; family Bacteroidaceae; genus Bacteroides. The sequence continues at coordinate 5,660 of JAISIX010000046.1, read as the reverse complement.
GATGGACCTCACCGAACCCGACGCCGGCTCCGACCTCCAGTCGGTGATGCTGAAAGCTACCTATAGCGAGAAAGACGGTTGCTGGCTGCTGAACGGCGTGAAACGCTTCATCACCAATGGCGACGCCGACATCCACCTCGTGCTGGCACGCTCCGAAGAGGGCACACACGACGGCCGCGGACTCTCCATGTTCATCTACGACAAGAAGCAGGGCGGCGTGGACGTGCGCCGCATCGAGAACAAACTCGGCATCCACGGCTCGCCCACCTGCGAGTTGGTGTACAAGAACGCCCACGCCGAGCTGTGCGGCGAACGCAAGCTCGGCCTCATCAAGTACGTGATGGCCTTGATGAACGGCGCCCGCCTCGGCATCGCCGCCCAGTCCGTAGGCCTGAGCCAAGCCGCCTACAACGAAGGGCTGGCCTACGCCAAGGAGCGCCGCCAGTTCGGCAAGACCATCATTGAGTTTCCCGCCGTGTACGACATGCTCGCCATCATGAAGGCCAAGCTCGACGCCGGGCGCGCCTTGCTCTACCAGACGGCTCGCTACGTCGACATCTACAAAGCCCTTGAGGACATCGCTCGCGAGCGCAAGCTCACCCCCGAGGAGCGCCAGGAGCAGAAGAAATACGCCAAGCTGGCCGATAGCCTCACGCCACTGGCCAAAGGCATGAACTCCGAGTATGCCAACCAGAACGCCTACGACTGCATCCAGATACATGGCGGCTCGGGCTTCATGATGGAGTACGCCTGCCAGCGCATCTACCGCGACGCCCGCATCACCAGCATCTACGAAGGCACCACGCAGCTGCAGACGGTAGCGGCTATCCGCTACGTCACCAACGGCTCTTACCTGGCCACCATCCGTGAGTTCGAGGCTACGCCCTGCTCGCCCGAGATGGAGGCGCTGATGTCCCGACTGAAGAAGATGGCCGACAAGTTCGAGGCAGCCACCACCGCCGTGAAAGAGACGCAAGACCAGGAACTACTCGACTTCACCGCCCGCCGGCTGATGGAGATGGCCGCCGACTGCATCATGTGCCACCTGCTGATACAAGATGCCAGCCGCGCGCCCGAACTCTTCGCCAAGTCGGCACACGTCTACCTCAACTATGCCGATGCCGAGGTAGAGAAGCACGCGTCGTTCATCCAAAGCATTGACAAGGAAGACTTGGCGTTCTACAAATAACGAAAGCCGCTCTCGGCTAACGCCACAGAACGGATTACTCCCCAAGGGGGCTGCGCACAGATATGCCGCGCAGCCCCCTTCTCTTTGTCCGCAAAAAGGATGACGGTATTCACAAACGTACCGCCAACTGCGCAAATGGCCGATGTCTATGCTTTTTTGTAACATCTATCCGGCTTATTTATGATACATTCGCCCTGTCAAGAGAAGAAGAAAGTATGTTTCACGAAGTTAACATTAAGAGGTAATTGGTCATGAGCAAGGGGAGCACTATTTACCAGATAGCATTTATCAGTCTTTGCTACTTATTCAGTAGCAGCCTTGGACAGGCAAGAGACAAAAAGGGAGTAGCCAATATCGGCCGACGGGATTCGATATACGAGCTGCTATCCAATGACACCACGAATGATATGCAACGTATCCAGCTATATCAAGCGCTAATAAAGTATTACCTGCATCGAGGCCACTTAGAGGAAGCGGAGAGGCTGCAAGAGAGGGTAGACAGCTTGGCAAAGGATACGTTGTACGTAAACCGGGCTTTGAACGACATCAACAAAGGCATCATAGCCGAAGCGCACGGGCTATACGAGGAGGCGGCAACCCTCTTCGACCAAGCCTACCGGACAGCTGTCAACAGCGCCCTGATGGAAGAGAAGGTAGAGGCGCTGGAGGAAAAGCTGCATCTACTGGCCAAAATGGATAAGCACCACACAGAGAAGGCCCTTACCCACAACCAATACATACCGGTTGTCGTCGCCACCGTCCTCCTAATCATCGTTATCCTGGCGTTGATGCGTTACAACCGTAAATGCCGGAACACCCCCACCCCACCCATTAAGGAAACACCCGAAGGCGACAGTGCCGAACAACAAGAGCCGGAAGGCCTCAACGCCTCCCTCAACAACCACGAGCTGGCCCTACGCAACTTGGTGAACCAGCTCGACGAATACCTGCTAAAGGAGCGCAACTACGCCAACCTCAAGAATGCCGAAGACGGAAACATGATCGCGGCACTCTCCACCAACCGCACCTACCTGCGCGCAGCCGTCAAGAGCGTGACCGGCGAAACCCTCTCGGAACATATACGCACCATACAGCTGCAAGAGGCACGCCGCCTCCTGCAGACGGAACAGAACCTCACCATCGAAGCCATCGCCATGGAGTGCGGCCTGTCCATGCGCACCTTCCTCCGACTCTTCAGAGATCGGTACAACATGTCGCCCTCGCAATACCGGAACCAAGTAAAGCTCAAAGGCTGAATCCCACTATCAGAGACAAAAAAGACCGCGGAGGACGGTAAACCAAAGGTTTACGCATCCCCCGCGGATAGTCAAAAAGAGTGAGATAAAATAAAAAGATATATAGTGCTACATCGTGCTATTTTGTGCATCACGTCGCTTAATTCTTATTATTCCTATGACTAATTCTTAATACAGCGGACGGAAGATGCCCAATCACGGTGAACATCATTCCACACTGGCGCTATCATATGGACAGCATCTCCACCTTGATATGTTCCCAAGAGCATGTGATAGGCAGTTGACTCAGGCTTTACCTGCATCCAAGCAACGCCCTCTCCGATGAACGAACAGGCAGAACTGAGCCAATAGTTCCCTAACCCCCAATTCATCATCTCTCCATCCATATAGTTTCGACCAGATGCCGAGGGTAAGAGCACGGTACCGAACTTTGTATCCGCTCCATCTGCCCGCTTATATCGGAACCAATACAGAGGAAAGTCCTTGAGCACCAAATCACGCCCTCCTTCGTCAATAAAAATAGGCAGTCCTTTACTAGCGCTCCATTCTCCCTCTTCACGCCATCCTGTTTCATCACCCACCATTTGGTCACTAATCAAGCTCATTACATAAGGTTGAGTATTGCTTTGTCCAGCACCGGTTATATCGGGCACTATATAGCTTTCTTTCCAAGGGACTATAGTATGCTCGGCTTCATAATAAGTTTTTGTGGTAGGCACCGCATCCAAAATATCCGAGTTATTGGGCATACGCCAATCACCGCCTGTGATATAAGCACATATATCGCCCAAATTCCCCTCATGCCAATATTTGTCATAATGCTCATACAGGTTGGCACCTCCATCTTTACCTTCGTCGTCACCGCGAAGTTCGTTGGCACATACATAGGGAGACGCAGGCTGATTGTTTCTTGTTCCATAGTCACTGCTCTGCACATTTTTATTTCCCCACCATTCTTGAGTATTAGTGCCCACACGATCTTCATCTGTATAAGTACCTATCAACGTCCCCTCTGTCAGTTTCGCGCTACCTTCTGCCGTCTCGGGCCTAAAGATAGTCGTCCACTTACTTCCATCGCCATCTACATGAGTGATAGGTGATATGCCGACTAAAGACCCCCATTTAAAGTACACACCTCCATAATAAGGACTATCGGGATTGTCAGGCGTACCATCTCCGGCATATTGGTCGAAAGTCAACCTCGTTCCATCCCAATAGATATTGGAAGCCGCCCAATCGCCAGACTTGACACGTGGGTCAACTACATAGCCAGCACTTTTCTTCGCTATACTGAGAGAGATTGTGTATTGGTGTCCGGGCTTGAATAACTTAGGATTCGGTACATCTCTAGTGCTAGTGGTTTCATAGAGAGGGATTGAGCGGTCTTTGAGAATGCCAGAGCCATCACTCACGGTCTCATCATTAAAATCCAACTCATTGATATACAAAAACGCTTGGTCCGTACTCACAGGAGCAAACCTGACGTAGCCTGGAGAAGTCCACGAGGAAATGGCAGTGGAAAGATCCTCATAGAAGAGCCTACCACCCCTAATGCTCGTACTTGCTGTCCACAAACCACCAAGATTGGCTGGAATATCCTTTCCTGCACCTATAGCGCTCAGATTCAGTTTGGGGTCGCCATATCGTGGGTAAAAAGAAGCATCCACATGACTAATAGTTCCATTTGGCCCAGCCTCCGTTATCACCAACTGCGCTTGCGCCAATAAATGTTTAAACGAAAGCTGCAACGTACTCGTCGAGCCTGACGCGGTTGACACACCAGATTGCTTCGCATACATGGCATCGGCAGGGATTTTGCTCAGGTCTTTATATTCATCGTTTTTATCCATCTGGAGTTTAGAGTCTTCCATCGGAATGAGAGGATTAGCAGAGGCAAACTGTCCGCTTGCCAGCTCGTTATACTTCCCATTCACCGGATTCGCCTCCGCACCTCGCAAATATTGCGACGGATTTATCTCCTCATCGGCTTTATTAAGCGAATAGAATACAAGTTTAAAAGTCTGTTCAGCAGGCAATTCTACCGTTATACTTTCCGTTCCATTTGCCTTGAGTCGTTCGTACCCAAGCGGTTTGGTACCATCCTCATCAGTGTTAGCAAAGGCAATCATAAGTAGGCTGACGTCCTTTCCAAGAACATCTCCAGCTCTCGTCGCGGCAACCTGTCCTCCCCCTTCTCTCACCACTGTTTTCACTATATATCCGTTTCCCAAATCATAGGTAGAACGGACAGGAAGTTCTTCGGTACGGGTAGCCGGGTTTCCATTTCCCCAGCCGTTCTCATCGAACTTCACATTCAACGTCACCATACCGTTTTCGTCAGGTACCAACGTTGAGTTTCCACCATCATTATTATCGGCGAGCTTGTCATCGCCACAGCTGCCCAGCACACATAGAGCGAGGGCAGCCATAAAATAGCCTATTTTCTTTTTCATACGTTTCTTCGTTATCACACATACTCTTCTATTTCCTACCATAATGTGCGCAAGCATTATATTTCAAAGACACCGTCTCCATTCACATCGGGACCTCCAACACCAGTAGCCGATTCGCTACTATCGAATCCATCGATATGCGCTGTTCCGCTTGCACTACCTGGGCCGCCCACACTACCGCCCCCCATCATTCCCATTTCCAACTCCACGATGGTCAGCGTGACGATTGGGGCTTGATAGACTTCTTTCTTCTCTCGAAATACATTCTCTTTTTTCATGTCTCCAGTTTTTTATTATACATTAGAAGCAACAGGAGTTAAGGTCCGATTCGTATCGGTCATTCCAATTGCACCACAAAGATGGAGAGACTTTCCATTGAGGATAGTATGTTTTCCGCAAACATCTCGCCAAAACGCTGTCAGATTCGCAAACGTGCAGCCAACAGCACAATTTGGCCGCCCACAGACGTATGATATTGATGTGACCGCCTTGATGGCGACATAAATGGAGGCCAAATAAAAAAGCATCCCAGGGAGAGTTCCCGGGATGCTTCTTCTTTACGGCCCGAATGTTCAGGGCCTAATGGTAATATGTCTTAAACTACTTGATACGCTTGTATCCATATACAGCCAAGTCGCCCAGCTCTTCTTCGATGCGGAGCAGTTGGTTGTACTTCGCCATACGGTCCGAACGGCTCAGCGAGCCGGTCTTGATCTGGCCGCTGTTGGTAGCCACGGCAATGTCGGCGATGGTAGCGTCTTC
>JAISIX010000033.1 GCA_031261805.1 Mediterranea sp. (in: CFB group bacteria) | reverse complement strand
CCGAAGTCGAGCAGCAACACCTTGGCGGGGTCGAGCAGGTTGAGTATCTCGGAGTACACGTCGTTGCGGTAGTTCATGATGAGGTACATGTTGTACTGCCCCACGCTCTGCCTCACTATCTTATTGAAGAGTTGTTCGTTCTGCTGGTGGAAGTAGAGGTCCACCTTGTAGTTCATCGGCAGGTTTCGGGTGAGTGCGTCGTGGAGTTGTGACTTGAAGGGGCTATACATATCGAGCAGCAACAACACCTTATATATACCGTTGCTCACGAAGTAGCCCTTGGTGGGAGTAGAATCTACGATGCCTTGCCCCTTCAGCTCGCCAAATGCCTTGAACACTGTGTCGCGCGACACTTGGTAGCGACGGCTCAGGTGGTTGATGGAAGGTAGCGGGGCGCCCGGGGCATACTCACCCATAGAGATGGCTTGGCTGATGGACTGTGCCAACTGCTTCACCTTCGACATCTGTTGCGTAAATACTACTTTCATAGATTCTTTTAGATTAAAAACTCCTTATTTATCGGGGATTTCAGCAATGCTGTGCTGAACTGTCCCGACCTTGACAACAAAGTAACGGACTTCTTTCGGCATAAGCAAGAGCAAGGGATAGGTTTTTTCAGCGTTGAGACAAAAGGTGAACGTAATGAGACGAAAGGCCGGGCGACAAGGCAATAGAGCCATGCCCGGCTACTGCCCCATCTCTCCGTTCTTGAACAGCCAAGCTGCTGTCTGGTAGGAGGCTATGGCTCTGTCCGTCAGTGGGTCATCGGCGCCAATAGGCTGGAGTTCCGTATCGTTGTTCTCCACCCTATAGGTCTCCACCTGTTGTTGCGGGCTGAGGATGACCAAGCTGTCGCCCTCCATGTACCCCAACTTCTGGTAGGTACCCACGAAGGCACGCTCGCGGTAGCTGTCGGCCAGCACGTTGCGTCCGTAGAAGTTGCTCTCGTACTCCCACCCCAACAGGGCGAAGAGGGTGGGGAAAATGTCTATCTGCGAGCATTGCTTGTCGATGACCTCCGCCTCCCGGCCGGGCAGGTGGTAGATGAGACAGGGGATGCGGTAATGGTTGACGTTGACGACGTTGCGTCCCGCGCTATTGCCGCAGTGGTCGGCCACGACGACCACCACCGTATTGTCGAACCACGGCCGTTTCCGCATCTGCTCCACGAACTGACGGATGGCATAGTCGGTGTACTTCACCGCCCCCGCGCGTCCGCTGCCCGAAGGGATGTCTATCTTGCCCGAGGGGTAGGTGTAAGGGCGGTGGTTGGAGGTGGTCATGATGAACTGGAAGAACGGCTGTCCGTCGGCAGCCTTCCGGTCGGCGTCGCCCAGGGCGGCGGTGTACAGGTCTTCGTCGCACACGCCCCAAGCGCTTTCAAACTGTACCTGGTCGTTGGGGATGCGGGTACGCGCACCCTCAAGGCGGTCGGCCGTCATGCGGGAGCCATGGTCGATGATGTCGTAGCCATTGTTGCCGAAGAACGCGTTCATGTTGTCGAAGTAGCCATCGCCACCATAGATAAAGGTAGAACGATAGCCTTTCGAGCGGAACACGGTACCTATATTAAATAGGTGTCCGTTGCCCGGCCTGCGCACGATGCTGTTGCCCGGCGTGGGTGGGATGCAGAGCGCCAGTGCCTCCATACCCCGCACGGTGCGGGTGCCATTGGCGTAGAGGCGGGTGAAGAGCACGCTGCGGTTGGCCAGCGAGTCGAGGTAGGGCGTGAGGTTCTCTTGGTTGCCGAAGTGCTGCATAAAGACGGCACTGAAGCTCTCGATGGTAATTAGGATGACGTTAGGGCGTCGGGGCGCTACGCTGTCGGGCAGGACGATGCGGCGACGGATGGAGTTGCCATCCTCCTCGAAGCGCGCCTGTGGCGAGGCCAGCTGTTTGCGTTCCAGCGCGAAGGCCTCCGCGGGGGGCATGGTACGGTAGAACTTGTCGTAGTCCAACTCATTGTTGCGGTAGGCGGCCACGAAGGAGTAGACACCTGCCTTGCCCAACTCGTTACAATACCGGTTGTTGCTCCCCTCGGCAAAGCTATTGGGCAGGCAAAGGACAAACAGCGTGGTCAGCAACGCGAAGGCCGCCGTCACCCCCGAGCGTTTGCGAATCAGCGTTCGCGAATGGAACGTCCGCCCGAAAGCACCCAGCCACCGCAGCAAGAAGAGCACCGCCAGTGTAGCAGCCACCATGCCGCCGATGAGCCAAGGCAGGGGGTAGGACTGGTTGATGTTGTTCACCACCTCATACGTATAGATAAGGTAGTCCACCGCGATGAAGTTGAAGCGGCAGCCAAACTCCTGCCAAAAGGGAATCTCGGCAAAGAAAGCGAACATCAAGATAAAGACGGTAAGGAAGAAGCCCGTGTAGGTGACGATGCGGTCCGGTAGCTTGCCACACCACTTCTGCGGCAGCAACCACAGGTACAGGAGGTAGGGGATGACGGCGAAGGTCGCCACGGCCGTATCGAACACAAAGCCTTTGAGGTACGCCAGGAGCACACCGCCGACTGTAAAGTTGGCTTCACCCACAGACATGCATAGCAGGGCTGTGCGAATGAGGAAAGAGGCTATCCAGAAGAAGCAAAAGAAGGATAGCAGGAGAGAATATCTGCCTTTGTTCATGATCAGGTAATATCAGGTTGCTGTCGGTTATTGTAACAAATCGTTTGCAAATTACGGCATTATATTCCACATTCACAAGCGCACACCTGACAAATAGCTCGTGGGCGCCTCACAAATATTAAGCGGATGACTTCCGCTTTTCGCCGAAACTTTCCTATATTTGCGGCAAAAACCAACAATTAATAAATTCATTCAGAATGAAGAAACCAATCCTGATTGCCGCTTTGGGGCTGCTCAGCCTAAGCGCAATGGCTCAAGAGGCAAAGCCGGAAGAAGGCTTTGTATTCACCACCGTGAAAGAAAACCCCATCACCTCCGTCAAGAACCAGAACCGCTCGAGCACGTGCTGGAGCTTCTCTTCCCTCGGGTTCTTCGAGTCCGAGCTGCTCCGCCTGGGCAAAGGCACGTTCGACCTCTCCGAGATGTTCGTCGTACACAAGACGATGGAAGACCGCGCCGTGAACTACGTACGCCTGCATGGCGACAGCTCCTTCGCCCCCGGCGGTAGCTTTTACGATGTGCTCTACTGCCTGAAGACCTACGGCATCGTGCCGCAGGAGGTGATGCCCGGCATCATGTACGGCGACACGTTGCCCGTGCACAACGAGCTGGACGCGGTGGCCGGAGGCTACATCAACGCCATCGCCAAAGGTAAGCTCACCAAACTCACACCCGTATGGAAGAAAGGCCTGGGCGCCATCTACGATACTTACCTGGGACAGTGCCCCGAGAAGTTCACCTACCAAGGCAAGGAATACACGCCGCAGACCTTCGAAGCATCGCTGGGCCTCAACCTCGACGACTACGTATCGCTCACCTCGTACACTCACCATCCCTTCTACACCCAGTTCCCGCTGGAGATTCAGGACAACTGGCGCGGCGGCCTGTCGTACAACATGCCCATCGACGAGCTGATGCAGGTAATGGACAACGCCATCCGCAAGGGCTACACCTTCGCTTGGGGAGCCGACGTCAGTGAGACAGGCTTTACCCGCAACGGCATCGCCGTGATGCCCGACGCCGCCAAGGCTGTCGAGATGAGTGGCTCCGACATGGCCCGCTGGACCGGCATGACACCGGTAGACAAGCGTCGCGAGCTGACCTCGCACCCCCTACCCGAGCTGAACGTCACGCAGGAGATGCGCCAAGAGGCTTTCGACGACTGGGAGACGACCGACGACCACGGCATGGTCATCTACGGCATCGCCAAGGACCAGAACGGCAAGGAGTACTTCATGGTGAAGAACTCGTGGGGCACCAACAGCAAGTACAAAGGCATCTGGTACGCCTCCAAGGCTTACGTGGCCTACAAGACGATGAACATCCTCGTCAACAAGGCCGCCCTGCCCAAAGACATCGCCAAGAAACTGGGGATAAAGTAAACAAGGTATAAGAAGACACTTCTTTATACCAAAGCAGAGGGCTGCCCAACCGTTGTTGAGCAGCCCTCTTCATTGAGATTGAAAAAAGAATAGAGACCTATAATCGTGCTATGGAGTTTGTCTCACTAATTATTGTTCCTGATACACCGCACTGAGAAGCCCCACTCACGGTAAAAGTCACTCCATACCGGCGCGATGCTCTCATCTTGAGTTTGAGTATCGAACACATTTCTGAAAAGCATGTAGTAAGCAGCCGGTTCGGAAGAGGAGGTCATCCAGCCGTCGTACTCAGGCTCTGTTGCGGTAAACGAGGAAACCGTACTCAGCCAATAGCTACCATAACCCCACGTGTAGTTGGCGCCATTCTGGTAGAAACGTCCACCTGCCATGGGCAGAGAGGTCGTGAAGTACGTGGTATTGTCGGAACGTTTAAACCGTACGTGGTATTGCAGGCCGTCCTTCAGGGCCGTATCGTGTCCACCCTCGTCAAGGAACGTTGGAAGCGTGAGCGTGGACGGTGTCCCAGTGTACCACCAGCCAATGCCGTCATCCGGCTGGGTGTTGGTTATCCATGTATAAGCGTTGATGTCACTGGTATATCCATGTTCAGTATGGCCCGCCAACAAGCTACTTTCACGCCAAGGGGTATTATTGTCCGATCCTCCGCCCAATCCACTATTCAGCAGGTCGCTGTTGTTGGGGATACGCCACTTGCCACCCGTAATGAAAGCGCATATATCGCCCACGTTGCCGGTATGCCAATATTTATCATAATGGGTGTATAGGTTATCATCTATATCGTACCCTTCGGTAGCGTCACGGCTATCATTGGTGGCAGTCCTTCCAAGGCCAAGCAAGCTACCTTTGATAGCGTCGTTGTAGTCTGCGCTACTTATGTGATTGGCTGCCGTATAGATACCTATTGTCGACGTACCGTTCACAAGTGCCGTAGTATCCTCAGGCATAAAGATAGTCATCCACGTAGTCCCGTCGGCATTTTTGTGGTCGATGGGCGATACGCCAATCAATGACCCCCACTTGAAGTACACGCCTGCATAGTACGGACTGTTCGGGTCAACCGGACGATCTGTAGTAGCCCCCGCAGGGTCACTCCCCCCATATTGGTCGAAGGTCAGCTTCTTTCCGTCCCAATAGATGTTGGAGGCGGCCCAGTCACCCGGCTGCACACGGCTGTCATCTATCCACGTACCATCGTCTTTATTCGCGATTGAAATTGTGATGGTGTACTCATGTCCGGGCTGGAAGACCTTTTGGACACTCGGGTCCGTGCTCTTCTGTTTCGGTTGGATAAGCGGGATGGACTTCGCTTTTACCTCCTTCTCATTATAACCAGTCTCTTTAAACACCAACTGATTGAGGAAAAGATAGGCTTTGCTGGCAGCCGTACCGTCGTTGACTGGGGCAAAGCGGAAGTAAGTAGGAGTGCTCGGACTCACCGAATTGGCCGCCGTAAAGAACTTTCCGCCACTGAACGGCGTGGTGCCCTTCCACACATCAGTAGCTTTGGCATTGTCTTTACCCATAGTGGCCATCGTCAATGTGGGGTCGCTATAACGGGGATAGAAGGTAGCATCTAACGTAGTAATGCTTCCCCCCTTGCCACCCATCGTCATGTTAAGTGTCACTTGCGCCAGCAAATGCGTGAACGAAACGGGCGACGACAGAGTCGACGACGAACTGGTAGTGGTCTCCGCAGTGACCTGCGCATAGAGAGCATCGGCCGGAATCTTGCTGTCCACATCTCCATTGACGGTATTCTCTTCCATCGGGATGGCCGGAGGCGTGGTGGGAGGGGTGTACGTCCCACTTGTCGACAGCCAGTAGAACTGGCCGTCGACGACCTTGTCGGCATCAGCTGCACCCGCTATATATAAGGAGGGGTCCATCTTCGGAGTGGTTTTGTTGAGCGAATAGAACACCAGCTTGAGGTTCTTGTCGACAGGTAGCATGGCATCGAAGCCCCCGTCGGAACCTATCGAAAGTCTCTCGTAGCCCAGCGGTGTGCTACCCTCCGCGTCACTCTTGTCAAAGGCAATCAAGAGTACGCTTACGCCGCTGCCCAACGTAGCTCTTGTCACTGCGCCCCGGGTGGCCGGAGCACCCTCTCTCATCTCGAGGTTCAGCACATACCCATCGCCCAAGTCCTCGGTGGCACGGATGGGGGTACCCGCCGCACGCGTGGCCGACTGACTCTCGTCACTCCAAGCATTGCCGGTTGTCGACATGCGCAACGTCACCATGCCGTTAGCGTCGGGTACCAGCGTCGAATCTCCGTCATTGGCGGCAGGATTGTCGCCTTTACAGCTGCCCAGCACACACAAGGCGATGACAGCCGCTACGTAACTAAAATTTCTTTTCATACGTTTCTTTCTGTGGTTTACACTATAAATTCTCTTTCTTACAGGTACACCTATGCTACAAAGCATAGTCCCCATTCTCATTAAGACCATCTACAGAGGTGTCGGCATCATCGTTCTCGTAACCCTCCAGCGATGTATCCGCACTTCTGCTCACGGTACTGCCTGCCAATATCACATTTTCCAGCTCAATGAGCGCCACTGTGATAGTCGGGGCTTGATAGGCCCATTTCTCTTTTTGAGAATCATTACTACTCTTTCTCATATCCTTAGTTTTTTTTCAGATTTGTGGCACAAAGATAAGGAGGTAGCCCGCGGAGCTGGCTGCGCTTTTCGCAAATCGTTCGCAATCGCACAGCCATATTCGCAACCAATCAGCCAATAGCGCAATTTTGGCATCTCTGCGCAGAAGGGTTCGTCGTCAGAAAAGGGCCGATTATCAGGGCAAAACAGGGGAAAGACTACATTTTTAGCCTACTTGGCGACATTCTCATACTATAGTGAAGAATTGAAGCCCATCGGCGTGCAACAGTTCCCGGCTATAGTTAAAGACAGCGTTGCAAAATGCGACCTAAGAGAGATTGCCCCTCACGATTGGAAGGTCTGTAAGGCCCAAAGTGGCTGAAAGCCTTTGCCTGAAAGGCTCCTATCCCAGCCCATCGCAAAGCGAGGAACGAGCGGCGCGTTGGGTTTACGTCCTCTCAACCCTGCATAGTCGCCCTTTTAAGGGCAGCTTAACCATCTCCGGATTAAGCTGCCCTTAAAAGGGCGATTCGTCACACACCCCTACCAGAACCCAACGCGTCGCTCGTTCCTCGCTTTGCGAT
>JAISIX010000213.1 GCA_031261805.1 Mediterranea sp. (in: CFB group bacteria) | reverse complement strand
TGTGAGTTGTTGGAGTTCACCCCGTCGTAAGCGCGCGGGTAGATGGCGTGCGGGTCTTGGTTGTCGAGCTTCCAAGCCTTGTCGTACACATCCTGGAAGAAGGCGGAGATGGTGCGGTTGCCGGTGCTGAAGGGTCGGAAAGCCGAGCCTCCTAACATCACCGACACACGGGCCACACCCTGGAAGAGGGCAGAGAGGTCGAACTGCTTGTAGCGCAGCGAGAAGCCGCCGCTATAGTTCACCTCCGGCATCCAGCTGAAGCCGATGGCCGTCTCGTCGAACTTGGTGATGGTGCCGTCGCCGTTGAGGTCGCGGTACTTGATGTCGCCCACCCGCACGTTGCCGAACTGCGTGGGGCTGTTGTCTATCTCTTCCTGCGAGGAGAAGAGGCCTTCGGCAATGAGGCCGAACGTCTGCCCTACGGGCCGCCCTTCGCGGTTGCGGTAGGGGTAGTTGTAGGGAGGGTCGGCATTCTTGATGATGATGTTGTGGTTGTAGTCGATGGTGCCTCGTAGCGAAAGCGACCAGTCTTTGTTGAGCTGCTTCTGGTACTCGGCGTGCATCTCGAAGCCGTGGTTGTGCACGATGCCCATGTTGCTCCAGGGCATGACGTTGAGTCCGGCGGCCATCGTGATGTCGTTGCGTTGCAGGAAGATGCCCTCGCGCCGCTCGTTGTAGTAGTCGAGGGCGATGGTGAGGTCGTTGAACAGCCCGAGGTCCACGCCGAGGTCGAGCTTCTTGTTCGTCTCCCACGTCACGTTGTTGTTGGCCGGGTCACCGGCACGAATCCAGCCGGGGTTGGAGCCGTCGCCGTAGATGTAGACCCCAGCGCCGGTGTTGTACGTGGGGTTGTAGATGAAGCGTCGGCTACCGCCGATGTTGTCGTTGCCTACCAGTCCGTAGGAGCCGCGAATCTTGAAGTTGTTGACAGCCTTCTTCAGCGGTTGCCAGAACTTCTCCTCGGAGATGCGCCAGCCCAAGTCCACGGAGGGGAAGAAACCGTAACGATTGGCGGGGCTGAAGTTCTCGGAGCCGTTGTAGCCGAAGTTGAACTCCAACAGGTACTTATCGGCGTAGGCGTAGGTGGCACGGCCGGCGATGCCTTGGTGGCGGTAGGGCACAGAGTTGTTCTTATTGATGTCGTTCATGTGGCGCGACGACTGCTGGTTGTAGAGGAACATGGCACCCACCCGATGCACCTTGGCGAAGAGGTGGTCGTAGATGAACGAGGCCTCGAGGTAGGTGGTGCGGCGGTCGGTACGGTCGTCGACCTTGCGGTCGTAGGTAAGCGTGTTAGTGCCGGCCTGCACCTGGTTGAGTATCAAGGCGCCGTCGGCGTCGCGCCCCTCCACCTCATAGGTATTGGGCGTACCGGTGTACGAGAGGATGGAGCTGTGGGTAGTGTCCCAGGAGAACTTGGCGTTAAACTTTAGGCCCGGGGTGATGAACTTCAGGTCCTGCGTGAGCTGGGCCACGGTCTGCGTGGAGTTGGTGAAGGTGTTGACGTAGCCGTACTGTGTCATGGAGTTGTAGGGGTTGTCGTAGCCCAGCGGGAGCGAGGCCAGCGAGGTGAGCGTGCCGTCGTCGAGCCGCAGGGGCATGGCGTTGGGGGCTATCTCGAAGGCGTTGCGCCAGATGTTGGCGCCACCCGGCGCGGTCTTCGACTCGTAGCAGTTGGCCAGGTTCACCTGTACCTTGGTGGTCTTGGTGATGTCGAGGTCGATGTTGGCGCGAAAGTTAAACTTGTTGTAGTTCGTGGCGGAGTTGTAGGACTTCGAGGGGTCGGTCTTGAAGATGCTGCTCTCGGTGTAATACGATGAGGAGACGTAGTAGCGCGCCATGGTGCCGCCACCACTCACGTTGACGCTGGCCCGTCCGCTCCAGGTCATGTCCTTGAACAGCTCGTTCATCCAGTCCACGTCGGGGTAGAGGGCGCCATCGGAGTGGTCACGGTACCGCTGTATGGCCTCGTCGGAGTAGAACTTCTTGCCGGGGTTGGTGTAGGCAAACACCTCGTTGTAGTAGTCGGCAAACTCGGCGGAGTTGACGAAGTCGGGTATCTTCGTGGGCTGTATCATGCCGGCGTAGGCGTTGGCCTCAATCTTCGGCTTGCCGGCCTTGCCTGCGCGGGTGGTGACCAGAATGACACCATTGGCACCCCGCACACCATAGATGGCGGTGGCCGAGGCATCCTTCAGCACGGAGATGGAGGCGATGTCTTCGGTATCCACGTTGTCCAGCGAGCGCTCGATGCCGTCCACGAGGATAAGTGGCGTGGCGTTGCCCGTGTTCATGGTACTCAAGCCACGAATCCAGAAGTCGGCGTGCGTGCCCGGCTCGCCGGAACGTTGGATGACCTGCATACCGGCCACCTGGCCCGCCAAGGCGTTGGAAGCGAAGGCGGTGGGGGTGAGCAACTCGGTGGGCTTGATGGCGGTGATGGCCCCTACCACACTCTGCTTCTTCTGCGTGCCGTAGCCTACTACCACCACCTCCTTCAGGGCTTCGGCAGAGGCGTGCAGCCCTATGTTCAGGGTATTGGAGCTGCCTACAAGCTTCTCCAGGTTGTCGTATCCCATAAAGGAGAACACGAGCACGGTGCCTGGCTGACTGACTTTGATGTGGTAGTTGCCATCCATGTCGGTGATGACACCGCTGGTGGTGTTCTTAATCCATACGTTCGCTCCCGGGAGGGGTTCTTTCGTGGCGGCGTCAGTCACTTTGCCGCTCACGATGCGCGCCTTCTGTTGCCCCTCCGCGGAGAGAGGAACGGCTCCCGCAAGGAGGAATAGCATCAGAACAAGGTTAAACAGTTTCTTCATACAAGTTAGCACTTTAAAGGTTGGTCAAAATCGTTGTATAAGGTTCAATACACTGTGTCTCGAGGAAAGGTTCTATAACAAGTCGACGTCCGTCTTACGCCCGTTGAGCAGGCATTTCTTCACGTCGAGCGTGCCGTACACCATCTTCACGAAGGGTTTGCCGCCGCGCAGACCCACGTTGCCGAAGCCGGTGGCGGTAGAGAGGAAGGAGGTGAAGTCGCCGCTCAGACGGGGTTCGATGTAGAGGGTCTTCGTCACGGCGTCGTAGCGGATGCCGGTAAGTCCCTCGATGAGTCCGTAGGAGGCCATGGCCCGGGCGTACCACGAGCCGCACTCATACTCGTTGAAGGGGTTGCGTACCCGCCCGTCGTAGCGCAGGCGGCAGGTGCGTACGATGTCGAGGCCTTGCTGCACATATCCTTCGAAGAGGAGGTGCGAGGCCACTTGGTACTCGATGCCCGTCCATACCTCGTCGCTGTAGACGAAGGGTAGCTGTGGCTTGCCACCGCGGGGCCAGGTGCAGAGCAGCAAACCGCCGTCGGTGCCCAGGGCGTAGGTGGGGCGTTGCGGGTTGGCGTGGGTACGCAGGCTGTGCTTCAGGTTGTACCGGTACACGGCCAGCAGGTGGCTCTTCACCTTGGCGGTGTCGACCACGTCGGGCAAGCCGCACACACGGGAAATCCAGGAACCGAGCACGCCATCGGAAAGGCAACCGGTGCCGTACTGGTACTTAGGTCCTTCCCGCTCAAGGATGGCGATGGCCTCGGGGCTGTAGGTGGAGTGGAACGACTGTTCCTTGGTGGGGTCCTGTGCGCTGAGGTCCTTCCAGCGTACCTGCTGGTAGAAGTACTCACCGTTGTAGAGTTTCGTCTGCAAGTAGGCCTGGCTTTTCTTGAACAGCTCCTCGTAGGGCTTCACGGGTTGGTGGATGGCCTTGCCCATGGCCACGAGCGCCTGCAGGGCACCGGCATAGAAGGTGGTGCACATGCCGTCGGGTCCCCAAAACTCAATGTCGTAGGTATTGTGGTGCGGCTCCTCCACGGCTCCCTCGTGGCGCGGGTCCCACGTGGCGATGCAGTAGTCGAGGCTCTGCTTCACAGCGGGATAGAGATGCTTCATCCACTCCGTATCGCCCGACACGCGCCACTCACGGTACACCTTCATGATGCCACCCAGCTGGCCGTCGGCTGCCGCGTGGAAGTCGTGGTGTACGGGGCGGATGGGGAGGTTGGTGCGGAACTGCTGATGTCCGCGGGCATCCTGGCTGACGAGGAACTCCGTCTCACGGAGCGAGCGCTCCAGGTCGGGGAAGAGGTGCGACACGGCCTGCGCGTAGTTCCACACGTGGGTGCACGAGCCGTGGCAGCTACCCCAGGTGTCGCCACTGCCTTCCCAGTTCCACATCCGTCCGTCGTACTGTCGCCAAGCAGTAGGCGACTTGAGGATGGTGAGGTTGGCGGCTACGGCCTCGGTCACCTCGGGAGGCAACGTGGAGGCATAAAAGGCATCGGTGAACTTACGGGTGTCGGTCTTCAGGCGATTGTAGTTCTGCTGCCAGTAGGTGCTCACGGCGGCCACGTCCTTAAAGCGGTGGCTGTACCAGGGGCGGTAGTACTTCGACCCGGCCTCAGCCTGGTAGAGCGAGTCCATCCGGGCGGCGGCGGGGTTGTAGGTGGGCAGGTCCTGCCTCGAGGTAGGCTCCGAGCCGATGCGGGTGTTGGAATAAGGCACGTACCACGCCATGTAGAGGCGGATGGTATGCTTCTGTCCGGGTTGCAGGGTGAAGGGCACGAAGAGCGAGCCACCAGGTGCGCCGGGCTGAAAGTCGTTCTGCGGCATCTCACCCGCCACGATTTGGTTCCAGCGGATGGTGAGGGGGTCGAACCAGGCGCCCCGGAACCAAAGACGGTCGACCCGGGTGCCGGGCTGGTCGGTAGCTACGGCGAAGTGCCCTTCGTGGAAGGGTTCCGCCTTTGTCCCGGTCTGCGAAAGGACGAAGCCGTTCGCCATCGGGTCGACCGAGGAGCTGCCCCGGTCGGGCACAAACATGAAGTTGCGCGAGTTGAAGGAGAAGATGGCTTCCAATGCTTTGGAGCCGGTATTGGTAAAGGTGTACTCGAAGGCTCCCACCGGCAGGCTGGAATCGTCTTCGTCCGTGGGGATGAACGGACTCCAAGCCTCTATGCCGACGGTGAGCGGCAGGTCGGGATCACTCAAGTTTATCTGTGCAAAGGGGAAACGTGCCTGGAAGGTACCCTCCTTGAAACGGGGGAGTCCCCAAGTGGTACCACCGGCACCGAGGCCGGCATTGCGCATCCCGAACTTCTTCCAGTCGGGCACGTCTTTCTCAAGTACCCGTGTGCCGTCCTTCACCCCCTTGAGGTGGATGGCGGCAAAGACACAAGGTTCGTTGAAGAGGTCGGGAAGGTGGCGAAGCGACAGGTGCGAGATAGCACCTGTGCCTTCCACACAAAACATTCCTGCTCCAATCCCGCCTATGGGGAAGGCTATCTTGTTCAGGTAGTCTCCCTCGTAGGGCGAGTTGAAAGTACGCGTCGGCGGATTGTTGTTGGATGATGCCGACGCATGTGAGAAACCACTTGTCGTCACGACAAGGTACAAACAAATCAAGGTTAGAACTAAGCGTTTCATGTCTCGAGAAATAAATCAAGGTTAGAATATTATTTCGTAGTTTACCGCGGACGCTATGATGAGCGCCCCTCGCGGCAAACGAAGAAGCTATAGTACGCTATCACCGCGAAGGCGATGGCGGGGACCCAATAGGCGGTTTCGATGCTACCCGACTGATCGGACACGATGCCTTGTATCTGTGTAAGCAGGGCTGCTCCGGCGATGGCCATTACCATGCCCGCGCCTCCCAGCTTGGTATCTTCGCCCAAGCCATACAGCCCGTAGCCGTAGATGGTGGGGAACATGAGCGACATGCAGCCCGAGATGCCTACCAAGCCGTACACTCCGACGGCGCCCCGCGCGTAGATGGCGGTGAGGCAGCAGGCCACAGCCAGCAGGGCCAGCGTGAACAGTATCTTGCGGGCGCTGAAGTACTTCATGAGCCAGGTGCAGACGAAGCGGGCGGTGACAAACAGGATGAGCGACATGATATAATAGGTGGCGCCTGCCTGCTCGGCCGTGCGTGGCAGGAGCTGGTCAAGGCCTATCCAGTCGCACAGGCTATAGAAGCCACCGGCCAGCGGCTCCACGTGGCGCAGGGCACCGATGATATCCTGCGTGGAGGCGTTCTGCCCCAGGCTGGCTATCACCGTGTCGAAGTGCAGCTGCTGCATGGCGTAGCGGATGACGAAGGACCAGACGGCAATCTGCGCACCCACGTAGAAGAACTGGGCCACCACACCCCAGATGTAGTTCTTGTTCCGCTTCAGCCGCTGCCATGTCTCGTGCAGGTGGAGCGACTTGTCGTCCTCGCGCAGGTTGGGCATCTTGGTGAAGCGTATGCAGCACAGCAGGCAGAGCATGATAACGCCGATGAGGACGTACGTCATGGTGACGGCGTTCAGCTCGTGTCCCTGGATGACCTCCAGCTGGGCAGGCGGCAGGGCGGCACGCTCCGTGGCGGAGAGGGTGTTGAGCTGTGAGAGGATGAATATCTGGCTCACCACCACGCCGGTGATGGCGCCAAAGGGGTTGAATGACTGCGAGAAGTTGAGTCGCCGGGTACCGGTAGAGGCCGGCCCCATGGCATAGACATAAGTGTTGGTCGATGTTTCGAGGATAGAGAGTCCCGCGAAAAGGATGAAGATGGCGAACAGGTACATGAAGAAGCTGACGTTGATGTTCCACTCGGCCGCCAGCTTGGCGGGGTAGAACAGGAAGCCGCCCAGGGTGTACATGCTAAGCCCCAGCATCACCCCGGCCTTGTAGGTGTGCTTCTTGATAAACATCGCGGCCGGCAGGGCGAAACAGCCGTAGCCCAGCAGGTAGCACACTACCTGTATCCATGCCGTCTTGGAGTCCGTCAGGCTCATGATGCGCTTGAAGGCCGCCAGCATGGTGTCCGTCAGGTTGTT
>JAISIX010000179.1 GCA_031261805.1 Mediterranea sp. (in: CFB group bacteria) | reverse complement strand
GAAGAATTGAAACAATTATTAAATAGCAAGTAACCTATGTTGAAACAAAAGACGCTGAAAGAGAGCTTTTCGTTGAGTGGTAAAGGCCTGCATACAGGTCTCGACCTTACTGTAACGTTCAATCCGGCCCCCGACAATCATGGTTACAAGATTCAACGCATTGACTTGGAAGGCCAACCGCTTATTGACGCCGTGGCCGACAATGTGACGGAGACCACCCGGGGCACTGTCTTGTCGAAGAACGGGGTGAAAGTAAGCACCATCGAACATGGTATGGCGGCTCTTTATGCCTTGGGCATCGACAACTGCCTCATCCAGGTGGATGGTCCGGAGTTCCCTATTCTGGACGGTAGTGCACAATACTATGTGCAGGAGATAGAACGGGTAGGCACCGAAGAGCAGAGTGCCGTGAAGGACTTCTATATCATCAAGTCGAAGATAGAGTTTCGCGACGAAGCCACCGGCTCCTCCATCATCGTATTGCCCGACGAGAACTTCAGCCTGAACGTGCTGGTGTCCTACGACTCGGAAATCATTCCCAACCAGTTTGCCACCCTCGAGGACATGGCCAACTTTAAAGACGAAGTAGCTGCCAGCCGTACTTTCGTATTCGTACGCGAGATAGAGCCGCTTCTCTCGGCCGGCCTTATCAAAGGGGGCGACCTCGACAATGCCATCGTCATCTATGAGCGCAAGATGTCGCAGGAGAGCTTCGATAAGTTGGCCGACGTGATGCGTGTGCCTCATATCGATGCCAACCAGCTCGGTTACATCAACCACAAGCCGCTGGTATGGCCCAATGAGTGCGCCCGCCACAAACTGCTGGATGTGATAGGCGACCTCGCCCTGATAGGCAAACCTATCAAGGGGCGTATCATAGCCACCCGTCCGGGGCATACGATCAACAATAAGTTTGCCCGCCAGATGCGCAAGGAGATTCGTTTGCACGAGATTCAAGCTCCCAGCTACGACTGCAACCGTGCACCGGTGATGGACATCAACCGTATCCGCGAGCTGCTCCCGCACCGTTACCCCTTCCAGTTGGTGGACAAGGTGATAGAGATTGGTGCCAACTACATTGTAGGCATCAAAAACGTCACCGGCAACGAACCATTTTTCCAAGGACACTTCCCGCAAGAACCCGTTATGCCGGGTGTGCTTCAGGTAGAAGCCATGGCGCAGACGGGAGGATTGCTCGTGCTCAACTCCATTGACGAACCCGAACGCTGGTCTACGTACTTCATGAAGATTGACGGTGTGAAGTTCCGCCACAAAGTAGTGCCGGGCGATACGCTTATCTTCCGTGTGGAACTATTGGCGCCCATCCGCCGAGGCATCTCTACCATGAAAGGCTACGTATTCGTAGGCGAGAAGGTAGTGTGCGAAGCCGAGTTCATGGCACAGATAGTAAAGAACAAATAAAGAGAAACTAAAAAGAGGAAACGCATAATGATCAGTCCCTTAGCATACATCCATCCCGAAGCCAAGATTGGGGAGAACGTAGAAATTGCCCCCTTTGTCTTTATCGACAAGAACGTGGTGATAGGCGATAATAACACCATCATGGCTGGAGCCAACATTATGTATGGCTCACGCATCGGCCATGGAAACACGATTTTCCCCGGTGCTGTCATCGGTGCCATTCCACAAGACCTCAAGTTCCATGGCGAAGAGACTACCGCCGAGATAGGTGACAACAACATCATCCGTGAAAATGTCACCATCAACCGTGGCACTGTGGCCAAAGGGCAAACCATCGTGGGCAGCAACAACCTGCTGATGGAGAGCGTGCATGTGGCTCACGACGCTTTGATAGGCGATCGTTGCATCATAGGCAACTCCACCAAGATGGCCGGAGAAATCGTGATTGACGACAATGCCATCGTGAGTGCCAACGTGCTCATGCACCAATTCTGTCGGGTAGGGGGCTACGTGATGATTCAAGGCGGATGCCGGTTCAGCAAGGATATCCCCCCTTACATCATTGCCGGGCGGGAACCTATCGCCTTCAGTGGCATCAACATCATTGGCCTGCGCAGGCATGGCTTCTCCAACGAGGTGATAGAAAACATCCACAATGCCTATCGTGTCATCTACCAAAGCACGCTCAACACCACCGACGCGCTGAAGAAGATAGACGATGAGTTCGAGAAGACCCCTGAAATCAATTACATCTTAGAGTTTATCCGCAGCTCCGAACGCGGCATTATCAAGTAGAACAGAACATACTTTGTACGATTATGATATACAGATTCACCCTTATAAGCGACGAAGTCGATGACTTCGTGAGAGAAATACAGATTAACCCCGACGCTACCTTCTTCGATTTGCACGAAGCCATCCTTCAGTCTGTGGGCTATACCAACGACCAAATGACGTCCTTCTTTATCTGCGATGATGACTGGGAGAAAGAGAAAGAGGTGACCCTCGAAGAGATGGATGATAACCCCGAGATGGACAGTTGGGTGATGAAAGATACCGCTATTAGCGAGTTGGTAGAAGACGAGAAGCAGAAGTTGCTCTATGTATTCGACTACCTCACCGAACGCTGTTTCTTCATCGAATTGTCCGAGATTATCACCGGACAGACTATCAAGGGAGCCAAGTGTACCAAGAAGGAAGGCGAAGCCCCCAAGCAGAGCATCGACTTTGAGGAGATGGCTGCCAGCACCAGTTCCCTCGATATGGACGAAAGTTTCTACGGCGACCAAGACTTCGACATCGAAGACTTTGACCCCGAAGGCTTTGACATGGGCGGTGGCGCTCCTGCCGACAATTACGAAGAGTGATAGCCCAAGCTAATCGCTGAACACTAATCACTAATCACTTTTACCCATCACCCTCCTCGTACTGATAGGCCCTACTGGCGTAGGCAAAACCGAGTTAAGCTTACGATTGGCCGAGACGCTCCGCACCAGCATCGTCTCGGCCGATTCGCGTCAGCTCTATGCCGAACTGAAGATAGGTACAGCCGCTCCCACGGCCGACCAGCTTCGGCGTGTGCCCCACTACCTTGTGGGTACTCATCATCTCACCGACTATTACAGCGCTGCTCGTTACGAAGAGGAGGCGATGGACATCCTTACCCAGCTTTTTGCCAAGCAAGAGGTGGTTGTCCTCACCGGTGGCTCCATGATGTACATCGATGCCATCTGCAAAGGCATTGACGACATGCCCACCGTGGATGCCGAGACCCGCCAGCTCCTGCAACAGAAATACGAGGACGAAGGACTGGAACATCTGCAGGCCGAGCTTCGGCTGATGGATCCCGAGTACTACCGTACGGTAGACCTGAAGAATCCCAAGCGTGTCATCCACGCCCTCGAAATCTGCTATATGACAGGGCGTACCTATACCTCCTTCCGCACCCGACAGGCGAAGCAACGCCCGTTCCGTATCCTGAAGATAGGCCTTACCCGCCCCCGTGAGGAACTGTATGAGCGCATCAACCGGCGGGTTGACCTCATGATGGAGGAAGGGCTACTCGAAGAGGCACGTTCCGTGCTTCCATACCGTCACCTCAACTCCCTCAACACCGTAGGCTACAAGGAACTCTTCAAATACTTCGACGGCGAGTGGACACTCCCCTTCGCCATCGAGAGAATCAAGCAAAACTCCCGTATCTACTCCCGCAAGCAGATGACATGGTTCAAGCGTGACGAAGAGATACACTGGTTTCATCCCGACCAGGAAGCGGAGATACTCATGCTCATTGTCAATAAGGGTCTTTGATGGAAGCATCGTGTAGCTCGGGTGCGTCGTACTGTAGCTGCAGTCGGTGCAGTTCGGTGCGCATCTTCTTTTCCAGCTTTTCCGTGCCTTTCTCGCCGTAGAGGTTATGCAGCTCTTCGGGGTCTTTCTTCAGGTCGTAGAGTTCCCATTTGTCGTCCACGTAGAAGTGTATCAGCTTGCAGTCTCCCATCTTTACGCCGTAGTGGGCACGTACGCTGTGGAAGCCGGGGAACTCGTAGTAGTGGTAGTAGAGCGACCTGCGCCATCCTTTCGGCGTATGTCCCGTCTCCACCAGCTTCTTGAACGATACGCCTTGCATATCCTTGGGTACGCTGATGCCGCACATATCGAGGAAGGTGGGCGCGAAGTCGATGTTTTGCGTCAGTCCCGTCACTCGTGTACCCGGTTTGATGTGGCCGGGCCAGCGCATCACCATGGGCATCACGAACGATTCCTCGTACATCCACCGTTTGTCGAACCAGCCATGCTGCCCCAGGAAGAAGCCTTGGTCGGAGGTGTACACCACGATGGTGTTCTTGTCCAGTCCCGTGCGATGCAGGTAGTCCAGTATCTCACCCACGCTCTCGTCCAGGGAGGCCACGGTGCGCATATAGTCCTGCATGTAGCGTTGGTACTTCCACTGGGCCACTTCCCGTGGGGTACGTTTGCGCGAGTAGAACTCGTTGTTACGCTCGCGGTAGGCATCGAGGAAGCGTCGCCGTTCGTCGGGGTACATGGTACCGAAGAAGGCTTGTGGCCAGCGGTCGAACAGAAGGCTGTCACTGTCGATACCCGCCACCATCTTGAGGTCGTGCCCCTCGTACATGTCGCGGTAGATGTTCATCCGTTGTCGGGCGGCGGCGTACCGGCCATGGTAGTCGTCGAAGAAGTCGTCGGGCATGGGGAAGGTGGTGTGCTCGTACAAGTGGTAGTGCCGTTCGGCGGGTACCCAGTTGCGATGCACGGCCTTGTGGTGCATCATTAGGAAGAAGGGCTTCCGCTTGTCTTTCCGGCTGTCCAGCCATTGTTCGGTGTACTGGGTGATGAGGTCGGTGACGTAGCCGTCGTGGCGCTTCATACCCTCGGGCGTGATGAAGTAGGGGTTGCAGTAGTCGCCTTGGTCCTTCAGGATCATCCAGTGGTCGAAGCCCGTGGGTTGCGAGGTGAGGTGCCACTTCCCGATGATGGCTGTCTCGTAGCCGTTGGCCTGCATGATTTTGGGCAACGTTTCTTGCGAGCCGTCGAAACCCCGCCCGTCGTTCTTCGTGAAACCGTTCTTGTGGCTATGTTTGCCGGTGAGGATGGTGGCACGGCTGGGGCCGGAGATGGAGTTGGCGCAGTAGTTATTGAGGAAGATGGCTCCTTCGCGGCCTATGCGGTCGATGTTGGGTGTGGGTGCCACCTTCCCTATAGAGTAGCCGTAGAGGCTGATGGCCTCGCGGGCGTGGTCGTCGCTCATGATGAAGAGGATGTTGGGACGTTCCGTCTCTGCCGCTTTATCCGTGGCTTGTTGTGCCAGGGCGGCGGTGGGGAAAAGGGGCAGCAGGGCAAGCGCCGTTTGGAGCTTGCCGCTGCCCCGGGTAAAGATACCTGTTGAAAGCTGAGTGTTCATGATTCTGATTTGATTCTTACACTTCTGTTAACTTCTGATTACTTCTTGTACTTATTCATTAGTAGCCTCCGTGGTGAGGTGTGGCGAGGTGAAGCCCAGCCGTCGGAGTCCCGCTTGTACATCGGGGTCGCTCATGAAGAGTTTCCATAGCAGCCCTGTGCGGTAGTTCTCTATCATTACGACGATGGGACCTTGGTCGATGGCGAGGTAAGAGGAGGCGTACCACCCCTTGGTGAGGTTGAAGGCGTCCTTGAAGCCGTACTCGCCCCATAAGTGGTCGCCCAGCTCCTCATAGAAGTAGCGCATGACCTGCAGCGAGTACTCTGGCGTGTAAGGCATGGACGAGAGGGCTGCCGTGGGCGATATGACTCCCTTGTCATTGCCGGGACTGTGGGCGGAGTAGCCCGTGTCGCCATCACTGGCGGTCAGCCCCCAGCACTGCTCGCCGTAGCCCTTGTAGCTTTTGGGGTTGGCCAAGCAATAGGCGCGGTTGATGAGGGTGTGGTTGCGTGTCTGCTCTTCGTAGTCGGCGTAGCGGTCTTTCAGTCCTCGTGGGTCGAGGCCCATATAGGTGTACTGTTCAAAGAAGAGGGGGCCGCCCATGCCCTTGTCGTTGCCGAGGGGCAGCTTGATGCCGTAGTACTCCCGGTTGTTGGTGAAAACGCTCGACGAGGCCCACCCGCGATGGTACACCGACGGGGCGATGGGGTGGGTGGGTGATGCCGCTGCCAGCACGTAGGTGATGAGGCACTCGTTGTAGCCTCGTATGGGGTGGTTCATGGCCCATCCGTTGTTGGGCGACCAGTGCCAGTACAGCACCTCCTCGCCCTCTTTGGTGAAGAAGTTCCAGTCGGCGGCCTTCCACAGTCGGGTGATTTGACTGCGGATGGCTCGTTCGGTGGCGTTGTCCTGCGTGAAGTACTGGCGGGCTGCCAGCAGCCCCTCGAACATATACGAGCTTTCCACGATGTCGGCCCCGTCGTCCTGTCGGCTGAAGGGGATGGTGGCTCCCGTCTCGCCGTTCATCCAGTGCGGCCACATACCGTGGTAGCTGTTGGTGGTCTTGCTCCCGAGGAAGCGTACTATCTTCAGGATGCGTTCGGCCCCTTGCTCCCGGCTTACGAAGCCTCGCTCAATGCCCACGATGATGGCCATCACGCCGAAGCCCGATCCGCCTATGGTAGCTGTCTCCGCCCCGCCGTTGCTCCGTTCGTGCGCCAGGCCCGAAGCGGTGTGGGCGAAATCCCAGAAGTAGCGGAACGTCTGTCGTTGCACCAGCGTCATCAGCTCATC
>JAISIX010000173.1 GCA_031261805.1 Mediterranea sp. (in: CFB group bacteria) | reverse complement strand
CCACCAGTTTTGAGGGTGACAACCGCATTCAGATGTTACGTGCCCTTGCCCGCTTCGACGTGGGTTTCAACTTTAACAAAGCAGGAGGGGTGACGACTGGCAACGAGAGCTTCAAAGGGTTGACGGGCTATACGCTCCAAACTGTGCATGTCTATCGCACCCGCGATAAAGCTGCCGTTATCCCCCAAGCGGGCAACTATGACGCTACAAACGGCAAGGTGACCGCCCCATCGGAGATAGGCAACATAAAGAATACCGGAGCGCAAGGTAGTGGTGACACAGGGCTAACCTATACGGTAGACCCTACGCTGGGAGCTACCGTACGAGACATCTACCTACCCGAGAATAATGCAGACCAAGCCGACCAAGCTACCGTCATTGTGGTAGGTATCAAGAATGACGCCGATGGACATTTGGGGTATTACAGAATGACATTAGATGCCAATGCCGACGGCAATGCCGACCCCGTGTTGCGCAACTACCGTTATGTGTTTAGTATATCGGGCATTACAGGCCGTGGGCAAGACAAACCCGAAGATGCCCTGCACGCCGTCACTTCCGGCATAAGCTACCAAGTAGTGGACTGGGACGAACAGGCCGAGGACGCATATATCTTGGGCAATTACTACTTCAAGCTGTCGAACCGTGCGGTGCGCCTACCCGTCAATAAGAACGACAATGTGCAACTGACCTATGAGACTAACCTGCCGGCCGATAAGATAGCTTGGGCTTGGGATACCGCCGCAACCACTTACTCCGATGCGGTGAGCTATACCCTCGAGACACCTGTCACCGTCAATGGTGTGACTACAGGAGCACTCACCTTCCATGCACCTTCCAATAGCACCGGTGTGGTCATTGTCAATCCGTTGCAATTCACCGCGGCCGACATCCAAGGAACCGTCACCGTGACACAAAACTATATCCCGATGGACTACGGGCTAAACTGCGGGTCCGTCAAATTGTATGGTGGATATATGATCAATACGTATCCCGACAAGACGGTGAACTACATCGAGATGGAGTTGACCGACATCGTAGACGATATGTTGGGTGCGACATGGATTGTGGAGACTACTGCCTTCAACGGCTTGAGCTTTAAGGGTACGGGGACCTTCACTAAGCTGGGCAAGCAGAAGGTGATACTCTATCCAGACGAGAGCCAACTGATGACACCCGGAGGAGCGGCTACGCTTGATATCACCTGCAACAGCACCAGTAAGACCCTACCTACCACCTGTACGGTAGACGTGAACATCGGGTTCAAGACGAAGAGAATATTGACATTCTCCGACGGGGGAGGTTATGGGTATGCCGGCAACAATGCAAGCTCAGCTTCCTATCACTTTCTCCATAGTTCCTCTAATTTCAGCATTGACACGGGAACTGTGCCTGTTAGTGGATTGGATTTTACCTACCGTACCGCTGGAGCCATGGGAGCGACCGATATAGCCGAGATAGAGAAAGATCCCGATATCATCATCGTAGGCTACGCCAGCTACTGGGGCGATAACTCGGCTGTGCAAAGGGCCATGTTAAACTATGTCAACCGTGGGGGCGTGCTCATCCTGCTTTACGAAATGTACGGCGATAACATCAATGCCGATCCTTCTACCGGAGATCAACGCATCACCAGCCTTTTTGATAACAAGGTGATTTACGACGACGATGGAGGTGGCGGAGGTGGTTCTATGAACCTCGTAAACTGCAGCCAAGCCAACGACCCCATAGCAACCGGCATAGTGGGAGGGCAACAATATTTCCCCTCTATCGAAGGCACGTATTGGGGGGAAGATTATGGTGCAAGCTGCGTGATGAAGATTGTACCCGGTTATGAGGATGAGTTTGTGACTTATACGGCAAATACCGCCAATGCCAATGGGGGATATACCATGCTTCGCTACCTGAAAAAGAACATTGTATGGGTGGGCGACGGCGGATTCCTGTCGTGCAATGCGCCCAATGCCAGACATACCAGCACGGTGAATGGCGTGACCTTCAGCTGGAGAGGTGCGGTATCCAATAACGTCTGCCCTTTCGCTCTCTCGGACGATGATTTGGCACGTCCTGGCGTGAAGCCTTATTATAATGGCAACTATTTGGCCAATAATGCCGGGGTTTTTGCCAACATTATGGCGTGGGCCATCTACCAAGCAGAGTACCACGGTATCAACTCAGGTGGGTTAAGTGGTTTGTAAGAGATTGATAGGACCTTATTATATCCATGAATAAAGTAATACGTTTGAAATCCATGAATATGACAATACATTTGACAATACCAACATACCTTCTCTTTTTTTTAAAAATCAAACATGAATACACGATAAACAAGAAGGAGTGCTGGCTGGGAAAAGCCGGCCTCCTTTTTGTTTGGCGGAATCTTTAGATACCTTCATTCTTCCGCGTATGTTTGGGAACTGTTCTTATTCCTTTATATTAAAAGAAAATATTGTAACTTTTATATCAACTTTGCCGGCTATTGCTGGTTGAGCGAAATCAATTTGCGTTGAATATGAAGAAAAAAATGTGTTATGTACCGCTTTTGCTGTCATTCTGCTTATGGATATTGGTCGGTTCTTGTGTCTCATCCAAGAAGATGATTTACTTCCAGGGTAGCGAAAAGTTGGATAGCTTGTCAAGGCAGGTAAAAGAAGACTATGAACTACGCATCAAGCCTGATGATGGGCTTTATATCACAGTGTATAGCAAGTCGAAAGAGTTGTTGGAACCTTTTGGTAATAGTAGGACACTGGGATCGGGCATATCGACGTATGGTAATGAGTCGACGCTAAGCGGTGGACAAGGGTTGTTAGTCGACAAGCAAGGTTATCTTGAGTTGCCGCTCTTGGGACGGATGCATGTGGCCGGGCTTAATCGGTTGGAACTGGCCGATCGTATCAAGCAGAAACTTATTGATGGTGAATACATCAAGAACCCGACGGTTATCGTGCGTTTCAACGCTGCCAAGATTTTGGTGTTAGGAGAGGTACATAGCCCAGGCATGAAAACGATGCCGAGTGACAGGGTGACTATTCTTGATGCCATTGGACTGGCGGGCGACTTGCCTCCCAGTGCGCACCGCGACGATATCCTTGTCATCAGGGAGGTGAATGGTGAGCGTCATACTTATCGGGTAGACCTTACCTCGGGTGATAATATATTCCGTTCGCCTGCCTATTATCTGCAGCAGAATGACATCGTATATGTGAAACCCAATAAAACAATCAATGTGAAAGGTAGCTCGGGATTGACCTACCTCTCGGCAGGAAGCAGTGTGCTGGGAGTGTTGGCCTCGGTGCTTTCCCTCATCTTTATTTTCACTAAGTAACATCCTCTGAACGATGAAGTATTATATAGAAGAAGACGAATTGTCACGTCCAGAGAAGACAGGCAGTGGGATGCAACGCATTACCTTGCGTGATGTGATGGAATTGCTAATCATACGTTGGTATTGGTATCTATTGGCCATCGTAGCTTGTGTCGCAGTCGTGTGGTTCTACACCCGTACATTGACCCGCACCTATCGCCATCAGGCCGTGATGCTTGTGAAAACAGACGTGAAGAATACGGGTACCGACGTGGGGGTGGCATTCGACTTACGAGGTGGTATCACCGGCAGTGGAGTGGACAATGAGATGTTTATGTTACGCTCTTACCAGATGGTGCATGAGGTGGTGGAACGTCTCCGGCTCGACGTATCGTATGAGGAGGAGGGCTTCTTCCGCAATACAACGCTATATGCCGAGTCGCCTGTCGACATGCGGTTTACTACTCCCTATTCGGGCTATACCACTTTGATGGTGACCCCTCTCGACGGAGAGCGCTATCGCGTTTCCAACCTACAATGGAATGGGAAAACGATAGCGATGCCCGAATCGCTGGCCTATGGTGACACTGTGCGTACCGAGGCTGGTAGCTGGGTGATGGAACCGCGCCCTGAGAATGTAGAGGCTTATAAGAACAAGGAGGTATTGGTAAGTCGTGTCAGTTTGGAAGACGCTACCAGAATCTATAAAAGTGATATCTCTACTTCGTTGGCCGAGAAGGGGACTACGATGGTGCAGATAACGTGCGACGGAACCAACCTCTCGCGCATTGATGCCATCCTCAATACGCTTATCAATGTGTACAACGAAACCATTATCAAGGATCGCAATCGCATAGCTGTTAATACCGCCAAGTTTATCGACGAACGCATCGTCGTCATTGGCAATGAGTTGGGTGCTGTAGAGGAGGAATTGACCGGTTTCAAGCAGAAGAATAACTTAGTGAGTGATCAACCCAATGGGGGCATGTACATGGGTGACAACCATAGCGTCCGCGGTGAGATATTCCAGCTGGAGACAGAACGTTCGATGGCGCAATGCATCAAAGAGTACCTGCTTGACATCACTCATAAGGGGCAGCCCATCCCCAACGTGTCGGGGGTGGGGGATGCGGGCGTACAAGGGCAGATAGCCACTTACAATGCCCTATTACTCCAACGCAACCGTTTAGTGACCGAGTCGGGCGAGCGAAATCCCGTGGTACAAAGCACTGACGATAACTTGGCGGAGATGCGGCAACTGATAGTCGGGTCGATAGACAACTATATGCAGGGGTTACGTCTACGCATCAATCGTTTGGACGAAAAAGAACGGCAACTGAACGCTGATATACAAGGAGTCCCCGAACAGGAAAGACAGGTACAGGGTATCATTCGCCAACAGTCGGTGAAGGAGACGCTGTACACCTTCTTGCTGCGCAAACGTGAGGAGAACGCCCTACAACTGGCCATTACTGATGCCAATACACAGATTGTGGAGTTCCCTTACGGCTCCAATGCGCCTACGGCACCCAACGTACCTTTATACTTGGCCATGGCTTTTGCGGTGGGCTTGCTGGTGCCGCTATCCATACAGCTATTAACCCTGCTTTGGAATACTTCCGTGAGGGGACGGAAAGATGTAGAGGATTATACTACCATTCCGGTATTGGGCGAGATTCCAGCACTCAAAAATTATATGGCATCCAATACCATTGTGGTGGATGAGAAGAAGAACGATGCCATCTCGGAAGCATTCCGGCTGCTTCGTTCCAATATCAATTTTGTGGCTCGAGATGCCAAGGTCTTTCTCTTTACTTCTACATTGCCCAACGAAGGCAAGTCGTTCGTATCGCGTAACTTGTCGGTGGCATTGGCCATCGCGGGCAAACGGGTGATTCTCGTTGATGCCGACCTGCGCAAGCGTACCCAAAGCCGTTTGGCAGGGGTCGACAAACAGGAAGGGTTGAGCACCTACTTGGCTGGGCAGACTGACGACGTGGATAGCATCATCTACCAGGGTGCCATCCATCCGAAAGTAGACTCTTTGTTTGCGGGTGTAGTACCTCCCAACCCGTCGGAATTACTGATGAGCTTGCGCCTGGAGCAGCTCATCGTGGAACTGAGGGAACGTTACGACTATATCATTCTCGACAATGTGCCGGCACATGCCATCGCTGATGCCGCTATCATCAGCCGGGTGGCCGACCTCACGCTTTATGTCATTCGCACCGGCATGATAGACAGGCGCTACCTGCCCGAGTTGGAACACCTGCATCAGGAAGGTAAGTTCAAGAATCTTTGCGTTGTGCTGAACGCCTGTCATATAGAGAAGAAGAAATATGGATACGCTTACGGATATGGATATACTTACGGATATGGATACAAATAACCCTATATATAGAATCTTTTACTGGCTGAGCAAGACATACCTCAGCTATCGCATCAAGTGGATGGGCGACATCATGATTTCGGTGGCCGACACTTTGATGGTTTATTGGTGTACGCACCACTTCATGGGCCTGCACATCACAATATCGAAAATACTGTTAGTGACGTTTGTTGCGGCGATTAGTACTGGTGTGGGCGGATACCTTTTCCGTACCAGCCTCAATACGTTCCGTTATGCGCAGTTCCGCAGTCTGTTGCAACTCTTCTACCTCTCGTGTGTTAAGTCGACTCTCATTGCTATAGCCGTGACATTAGGACTTTTCGCCACGCGATTGTCTGTTGAGGACCGGCTTATCGCTCTTATTGGCGACTGGTTGCTGACATTTGCTACGCTCTCCCTCTTTCGTTTGTTGATTATCATTGTCTATGAACGTTGGATCAGGCGGGTGAACTCGAATGCTATGCGGGTACTCATTTACGACAATGACGAGCAGAGTGTATCGTTGCGTGTTCGTTTCTCCAAGAGTTCACGTTATAAGGTACTTGGATTCTACGTATACGGCGACATCTATAAACACCGCCGCCTATCAGAACTTCCTGTCTATTATTTCCGTGACGAAGCCGACTTCCGTACCATCATCAACCGCTACCGCATCAAGGCCATTCTTTTCACGAATCCCGATGCCATCAGCAGGGAGAGAGACCGTCTGCTGCAATACTGTAGGGAGAACGATGTGCGAACTTTACTGGGACAGGTGAGGATGGACGAGGGCGGCCAAAGTGTGCGTACGCATGTACGCCCGGTCAGGGTGGAGGATTTGTTGGGACGTGATGAGATTAACATCAACATGGAAGAGGTGGCCGGACAGTTCATGGACAAGGTAGTGATGGTGACGGGGGCTGCCGGTAGCATTGGTAGTGAGTTGTGCCGCCAATTAGCTTGCTTGGGGGTGCGTCAGCTCATCATGTTCGATTTTGCCGAGACTCCGTTGCACAATGTACGGCTGGAGTTTGAGAAGAAATACCCTCACTTGGACTTCGTCTCTGTGATAGGCGACGTGCGTATCCGTGAACGGCTCAGTGTGGTGTTCGCCAAGTACAGGCCCCATATTGTCTTTCATGCGGCTGCCTACAAGCATGTACCGCTTATGGAAGAATATCCTTGCGAGGCGATTTTTACCAATATGATTGGTACCAAGCAGGTGGCCGACTTGTCGGTGAAGTTTGGTGTGGAGAAGATGATTATGATTTCCAGCGACAAAGCCGTAAACCCCACCAATGTGATGGGATGTACCAAGCGGCTGGCGGAGATGTACGTACAAAGCCTGAGCTATGCCATCCAGCAAGGGGAGGTAGTAGGGCATACGCGCTTCATCACCACCCGGTTTGGTAACGTGCTGGGTAGTAACGGCTCGGTCATACCCCGTTTCCGTGAGCAGATAGAGGAGGGTGGGCCGGTGACGGTAACCCATCCCGACATCATCCGTTTCTTCATGACCATCCCTGAGGCCAGTCGCTTGGTGATGGAAGCAGCTACCATGGGACGTGGCGATGAGATATTCGTGTTCGAGATGGGGCAGGCGGTGAAGATTGTTGATCTGGCAACCCGGATGATTGAGTTGGCAGGGTATCGTCCCGGCGAAGATATTGAGATAAAGTTCACTGGTCTGCGTCCGGGTGAGAAGCTGTACGAAGAAGTCTTGAGCAACGAGGAAAACACCTTGCCCACTTCCAACAAGAAGATTAAGATAGCCAAGGTAAACCGCCCTTACCAATTCTTGGAGATGGTGGAAATCTACAAGCAATTTGAGAAGCTTTTGCATGGTAATCATACGATGAGCATAGTAAGACTGATGAAAGAGGTGGTGCCGGAGTTTATCTCCAATAATTCTCGCTTCTCAGTGCTTGATAAAGAGCTGAAGCGCATGGAGTCAGTAATTAAAGAATAAGCGGTCATGAAGCGTACGAAAGTAATGTTTATGATAGATAACCTGAGTGGGGGAGGGGCCGAAAAAGTGCTTTCCGTCATAGTACGCCACTTGGATAAGGAGAGGTTTGACGTGCGTGTGTGCTGCGTGTACAATGACGGCGTATATGTGGATGAGGTGAAGAACCATGCCACCTTCTCTTCCCTGTTGCCTTCCATCAAATCGAAGGGATGGAGGCGTTTGTTTTACCGGCTGAAAAGTCGTTTGATATTCAGCTCTCTTCCGCCTATGTGGACCTATCGTCTCTTCGTGCCCAAAGGTAACGATGTGGAGGTGGCATTCCTCGAGGGACTCTCTACCCGCATATTGGCTTACTCCACCAATCGACAGGCCATGAAGGTGGCATGGGTGCATAGCGACCAGTCGGTTGAGCACTGGACTGAGATGTTCTATAAAAATTACGAGGAGGAGAGGCAAGCCTATCAAATCTTCGACAGGGTGGTAAGCGTGTCGAGAGGGGTAAAGAGCGGGATTGAGCAAGTGTTTGGACCAAGCGCGAAGAATATTGTGTTGCACAACCCTATAGAGTCGGATGTGATAAAGGCACAATCCCGTTCATACTTGCCTGTTGCCAAGGATGTACAGGTAAGGATGGTGACGGTCGGACGGCTGCATCCGCAGAAAGCCTTTGAACGTCTGCTGCATATAGTGAACCGATTGTGCAAAGAACGGTACTCCGTAGAGTTATGGATATTAGGCGATGGGCAAGACCGGGAGGCGCTAAAAGCATATATAAAGGCGGAACAGTTGGAACAAGCTGTGAAACTTTGGGGCTTCCGGGATAATCCGTATAGCTATATGGCTCAGTGTGACTTGTTTGTGTGCTCCTCGCTCTGCGAGGGATATAGCACAGCTGTGGCCGAGGCCTTGATATTAGGGCTACCGGTTGTGACAACCGATTGCTCCGGTATGGATGAATTGCTTGGGAATGGAGAATATGGCTTGATTACCGAGAATTCAGAGGAGGCTTTGGAGCAAGGACTCCGGCAAATACTCGACATGCCGGGGATGCTGGAGGAGTATAGACGGAAAGCGGTAAAACGAGGAACCGACTTTTCCTTGGAGGCTTTGATGAAGCCTATTGAAAGCCTCCTTTTGGAAAAGAAGGAAACGATGGAAAAGGAAGGTACTCTATGATAAGCATACCAAAGGTTATACATTATTGTTGGTTTGGGGGGAAACCATTGCCCCCTTCGGCGCTGAAGTGCATAGAGAGTTGGCGCAAGTATTTCCCCGACCAGGAGATACGAGAGTGGACCGAAGGTTCGTTCGATGTGAACCGGTTGCGCTACACCAAGCAAGCTTATCAAGCCAAAAAGTTTGCGTTCGTCAGCGATTATGCCCGCCTTTGGATACTTTATCACCATGGAGGTATCTATTTCGATACCGATGTGGAGGTGGTGAAGCCTTTTGATGACATCCTTTCGGAAGGGGCATTCATGGGGTGCGAGATAGATAGCCCCGAGGCGTATGCGGTGAATCCAGGATTAGGCATTGCCGTAGCTGCGGGACATCCTATCTACAAGGAGGTGCTGGATACGTATTCGAACCTTTCGTTTGTGTTGGACGATGGACGATTGAATATGCTGGGAATCGTACGCCTGACCACTGGGGTGCTATTGAAGCATGGTCTGCAGAGAACAAGCGATGTACAACAGGTAAGTGGTATTACTATCTATCCACCGGAGTACTTCAATCCGCTTGATGATGCTACAGGGAGGCTGTTTGTTACGTCCAAGACGCATAGTATCCATTGGTATTCCAAAACATGGGTAGATAATAGCTCGCGCTTTAGGGTGCAGGTGGCGCGCCTCCTGCATCGCCTCTTTGACAAGAAATTCGCGAAGAAGATGAAACGGATGTTGCATGTAAGATAGAGAAAGAATGTTTCCCGAACAATACTATTATCCAGTCTATATTTACTCGTTGCTGCTCATCTCGGCAGTACAGTATTACCAGCTGCAAGGAATGCCGCGGGGGGTATTGTTACATGTCCGCGAGGAGAGGGGCAGTACGTGGGTGTTCGGGCTGCTTTTTATAGTGATGGTAGGATTGCGTCCTGTCGCTGCCATCTTTGGCGATACGGAGAGTTATGCCATCATTTACGAGGGTTACCAGTCGGGAAGCATCGTGTACAATCCCGGCAGCTCGGAATGGTTGTTCTATAAGCTGATGAGCACTTGCGCCCAACAGATGGATGTGCAGGGCTTCTATCTCATCGTGGAGGTCTTTTATATCATTCCCATGCTTTGGGCTTGCAAGCGGTTGTTCCCGTATAACATGGGTATCGCGGTGCTTTTCTGCGTAGCAGGGTTCTCATTTTTCTCGTACGGTGTCAATGGTATCCGTAATGGTATGGCATGCAGTTTCCTGCTGTTGGCTTTCTCGTTTATGCACGGGAAGAAGTGGGACAAGGTGTTGGCTACCCTGTGTTGTTTGGTCGCACTCAGTGTCCATCGTTCCACGGCGCTGCCCGTGACCTGTATGTTGATAGCCTATTTTTACCGCAATACGAAGATGTTGATGGCCTTTTGGGTATTCTCCATTTTCATCAGCTTGGTGGCGGGAGGTGCACTTGACACCTTGTTCAGTTCATTAGGCTTCGACAGCCGGTTGAGCCATTACATCAACAACCGGACGCACGATAGCGCATTTAGTCATACCGGGTTCCGATGGGACTTCCTGCTATATAGCATGATGCCCATTGTGCTGGGTTGGTATGTGGTCATTCGTAAGGGCATCGCCAGCAGGCGTTATCTCTTTCTGTTGCATACTTATATATTGAGCAATGCTTTTTGGGTAATGCTTATTCGTTCGTCGTTCTCCAACCGATTTGCTTACCTGTCGTGGTTTATGTATCCGTTGGTGATAGCCTATCCATTACTCACCTTGCCGATATGGAAAGAGCAAGGGCGTATGGTGGGGATGATATTGATGGCACACGTGGGGTTTACCTATTTTATGTGGATTGTGAGAGGATAAACTTAGAGAAAAGAATATATGCAGAAAAAGAAAGTTTTGTTTCTAATAGGTAACCTGAGCGGAGGAGGAGCCGAGAAGGTTCTCTCAACGCTGGTGAAGTATATGGATAAGAGCCGGTTCGACGTGCGGGTCTGTTGTATTCGAGACGAAGGAAAATACAGGGATGAGGTACGGCGTACGCCTAGCGTAACTTATTCCTATCTGTTGGCCGACGAAAGGACTTTGCGTGGCCGATGGGAACACTGGGCTTGGAATTTAAAATATTGCTTGATTCATATCCCATACTTATTTCGGCATGTCTATCGCTTCCTGTTACCTAAGGGATTTGATGTGGAGGTGGCTTTCTTGGAGGATCTCTCTACGAAGCTCATATCTTATTCCACAAACCAGAACTCGAAAAAGATTGCTTGGGTACATGCTAACTTGTATGTCATGCATTGGAATGCTCGATTCTATAAGAAGTCGCATGACGAGATAGCTGCATATCGCCGGTTCGATAAAGTGATAGGTGTCTCGGAGGAGGTCTGCGATTCGATTCGCGCGCTTTATTTTGAGGACGAGAGAACGAATCGGGTGCTCATGTTGCGAAATCCAATTGACTCAGGCGATATTCGCCGCCGGGGGGGCGAAGGACCTCGCTTGGAACGCAAACGTCAATTTCGATTGGTGTCCGTGGGAAGGCTTGAACCGGCAAAAGCATTCATGCGCTTGCTGCATATCGTAAGTAGGCTGTGTCGAGACGGATATTCCGTTGAGCTTTGGCTGTTGGGCGAGGGAAAAGAGCGGGGCATGTTAGAAGAGTATATCGGCCAAGAGCAGTTGGAGGAATACGTAACGCTTTGGGGTTTCCAAGACAATCCTTATTCGTATGTGGCTCAATGCGATATATTTGTCTGCTCCTCACTTACCGAGGGCTACAGTATGGCGGTCACGGAAGCCATCATTCTGGGGTTGCCGGTTGTCACTACCGACTGTGCTGGTATGGCGGATCTTCTGCAAAATGGTGCGGGGCTTATCACGGAAAATTCGGAAGAGGCCCTCGAACAAGGCCTACGAACGGTGCTGGACCACCCCGACCTGTTGGAGGAATATAAGGCGAAAACGGTGGAAAGGGGCAAGGACTTCACCATAGAGGTGCTAATGAAACCCATAGAGGAGTTATTCTTGCATTGAACTAAAGAGCATGGAAATGGAAGATAAAAAGACATTGACTGTATTTACGCCCGCCTACAATCGAGCGCATACGATAGGACGCACTTACGAGAGCCTTTGCCGGCAGACCTCAAAAGACTTCTGTTGGCTGGTGATTGACGACGGCTCGTCGGACCATACCGGCGAGTTGGTGAAAGGCTGGATGGCCGAGGGGAAGATTCCCATCCGTTACATCTACCAGCAGAATCAAGGTATGCACGGGGCACACAATACGGCTTACAGGAATATAGAGACCGAGCTGAACACTTGCATCGACTCCGACGACTATATGCCCGACGATGCCGTGGAGAAAATCGTGACCTATTGGCAGAAGTATGGGAACGAGAAGTATGCGGGGTTGGTAGGGTTGGACCGTGCGGAAGGCACAGAAGGTATCATTGGTACATCTTTCCCTGATGGCGTGCTGGAGACGACCTTGCAAGGTTTCTACGAACGGGGTGGCAAGGGTGACAAGAAACTGGTCTATCGTACGGAGGTCATTCGTCGTTATCCCGAGTATCCACTATTTGAGGGAGAGAGGTATGTCGGGCTGGCATATAAGTATATGCTGATTGACCAGGACTATACATTGCTCACCCTCAACGAACCCTTGGTCATTGTAGAGTACCAGGACGATGGCTCCAGTGTAAATATGTATAAGCAGTATTGGAACAACCCGAAAGGATTCGCTTTTTATCGGAAAACGGAAATGCAGGTTGCTCATGGTCTGAAGCGCCGCTTTGTGGTTTGTGCGCATTATGTAGCCAGCTCGTTTATTAGTGGCAACAGGCGCTTCCTCCGCGAGAGTCCGGACAAACTGCTCACCCTCTTGGCGGTGCCTGCCGGTTGGGCACTTTACCTACTGATTAAGCGAAATGTGCGACGTAATAAGAAACTTCAAAAAACCTCTTGACGATATGGATACGACTCAACAACCTTTGGTGTCGATTATTGTGACTGTCTACAATGTTGAGCAGTACCTGTCGCAGTGCATACGCTCTGTGTTGCGGCAAACCTATCGACACATAGAACTTATCTTAGTCAACGATGCGTCGCCAGACCGATCGTTGGCGATATGCCAACGTTTCGCCGCACGTGACCATCGGATACGGATTGTAGACCTACGGGTGAACCACGGCTTGAACAAAGCGAGATTCAAAGGCTTGGAGGTGGCGACGGGAGAATACGTCATGTTTGTTGACTCCGATGATTATATACCCTCTAAAGCTATCGATACGCTCTGTGCGGCAGCCTTTGAGACGGGAGCCGATGTGGTGGAAGGCGGTTACCATCGTGTCTTCGATAAACGAGGTTGGATTAGGCGGCGGGGTCGGGAAGCGGAATCCATCGTGGAGCAGTTGCAGGGTGGCCGGCTTGTGCTGGACAACCCATTACTGTTTGATGAGTATTTTATCTCCTACTTAGGCGTGTACCTGCTCAAGGTGATACTGTGCGCAAAGTTATATAAGCGCGAACTGTTTGTACGCTCGGGAGTACACCCCACCCACATTGCGCTGGGCGAGGATATGGCTACAAACATGGCGCTCTTTCCGATGGTGAACCGGTATGTGGTACTGGCCGACAGCGTGTATCGCTATCGATATGGTGGCATGACCGGGCGTTATGCTCCCCGCATGTATCACGATCGCAAGGAACTGTACCAGATGAAAAAGAGGGCTATCGAAAAGTACCATTATAAGAAGGGGGCAACCCCTATACGTCTGGAGATGTGCGACGTGCTACGTTACCACCTCTCCGAAATGTACCGGTATGGCATTGAAGAGGAACGGATAAAGGCGCTGTTGGCCGAAGAGGTTCAATCTGGCTTTGTAGCCGAGATAACGGTAGGGGTGGAGAGCTCCGCCTCCTTTTTCCACTACCTGAAAGGGGGTGATATGAACGGCTTCTTGGAGTGTTGCCGGCGTATGGGCGAAACCGAGCGGAACAAACGGCGGTGGCTTGTATGGCTCGCTCCATTGCTGAAATGGATATAAACAAGGAGAAGTGCCGGATAGATATGAAGATTTAAAACAGTAAGCGATGAAGATACTTCAGGTGATAACTTCGATGCGCATGGGTGGGGCCGAAAAGCTCATCACGGAATTGGTGCCTTTGCTGAATGGTAAGGGGCATCAGGTTGACGTGCTCCTGTTCGATGGTACGGATACCCCCCTTAGGGAACGGCTGGAACAGGAAGGGAGTGCGGAGGTTTTCGATTTGGGCGATGGCTCCATATACACCCCGACTCATATTTTGGGCTTGGTGCCTTATATTCGATATTACGACATCGTACATACGCACAACACGGCTTGTCAGTTTTACGTCCCCTTGGCCAAATTGTGCTCTCGGGCGAAAGTGAAATTGGTGACTACCGAGCATAACACGGATAATCGGCGGCGTGGCGCACGATGGTTCCGCCCGATAGACCAGTGGATGTACAGGCAATATGAGGCCGTTATCGCTGTATCCCAGCAGACAGCGGACGCACTGTCCGCCTACATGGGAAGGGCGGACATCCATGTCGTGTACAACGGCATTGACGTGGAGACTTTCCGCACGGCTCTCCCCATTCGTGAGCGGCAGGCCGGCAAAACGGTGCTGACGATGGTCGCCGCTTTCCGCGACCAAAAAGACCAAGA
The DNA here is from genome assembly GCA_031261805.1 of Mediterranea sp. (in: CFB group bacteria). Lineage (GTDB taxonomy): Bacteria > Bacteroidota > Bacteroidia > Bacteroidales > Bacteroidaceae > Bacteroides. The sequence goes on along the minus strand of JAISIX010000173.1, from coordinate 7,446 downwards.
TACGTTGTTGCGCGCTCTGGCTCTCTTACCCGAACAATATAGCGTCTGGCTTGTCGGAGATGGGAAACGCCGGACTTTGTGTGAGCAGTTGGCCCGAGAGTTGGGGGTAAGTCAACGTGTCGTCTTCTGGGGAATCCGTGACGATGTGGAGCGTATATTAAAGGCATCCGACATTGTCGTCATGTCTTCTCATTACGAAGGATTTGGCCTCTCTGTGGTAGAAGGCATGGCGGCTGGTAGACCAGTGATAGCGAGCGATGTGGACGGGCTGCGTGAGGTGGTGGGCGGAGCGGGTCTTTTATTTGCGGCTGGCAACGAAGGTGAACTGGCGGAGGTAATCCTTCGTTTGGAAAGCGATGAGGTATTGAGTCAAGCGGTTGCGGAACGGTGCACCAAACGAGCCGCGGAGTATGATATATACCAGATGGTAGAACGTTATGAGCGTATCTACCTGTCGGTGAATGGAACGAACAAAAGATGAAGAAATGGAAGGAAACGTGCCAAGCATATCGGTGATTGTCACTATCTACAACGTGGAGAGGTACATAGAACGTTGTATCTGTTCGCTGCGCAAGCAGACGTTTACGAACTTGGAGATTATTCTGGTGAACGATGCGTCGACCGACCGTTCGTATGCCTTGTGCACGAAACAGGTTGCCCATGACAGCCGTATCAAGTTGTTCAATCTGCATGCAAATGTCGGTGTCGACCGGGCACGCTTCGAGGGGCTGAGCATTTCGACAGGTCGGTACGTGATGTTTGTGGATGGCGACGACTATCTGCCCTCTTGCGCAGCCGAGAGGCTTTACCGTATGATGGTCCTTACGGATGCTGATGTGGTGGCTGGCAGCTATAATCGGGTGTACGACAGTCTTGGGTGGATTAAACGGCGTTCCTCGGACGACCTGCGTATGCAGGAGGATTGGGTGGAACTCACACAGCCCGAGCTGTTTGAACGTTACTACCGTTCCTTCTTCGGCATTACGTTGTTGCGGGTACAGTTGTGGGGCAAGCTTTACCGTCGGGACCTGTTTGTCCGTGCGGGTATAAAACCTACGGGGTTGAAGATGGGAGAGGACTTGGCCGTGCACCTGTCCTTGTTCCCTTTTGTGCGGAAGTACGTGGTGATGAAGGATGTAGCTTATTGCTATCGGTATGGTGGCATGAGCACCGTTTACAATCCCTATTTCTATCCCGAGCATAAGAAACTATATGCGTTGAAGATGTCAATGATTGAGCGGTATGGGTACGATGTTGTCTGGCTCTCAACACAGATTGAGATGTGCCATATCTTCTGTTTCCAGTGGACCCAGCAGTTCCGTTATGGAATGCGTAAGGATGCTATAAAGAAGGCTTTGGAAGAAGAGATTGCCACCGGCTTCTTAAAAGAAATCACGGAAGGAGTCCATAACGAACAACCCCCGTTCTCTTTCTTGAAGTCAGAGGATGTAGAGGGCTTGTTACATTGGTGTGAGCAAGAAGGGCGGAAACGGAGAGGCTTGCGCTTGGCGTACCGGCTCATCGCTCCCTTGCTCCGAATTATATAAGGTAAAAGATACGAATATGGAAAATCAACAACCCTTAGTTTCTGTCATTATCCCGGTGTACAACATCGAGGAATATGTAGGTGCCTGCTTGGAGAGTGTCATCAACCAGACCTACCAAGAATTGGAAATCATCGTGGTCAACGATGGGAGCATCGACGGTAGCGCTGATGCGATAGGTGCGTATATGCGGCGCGATAATCGAATAATGTGCATCAATAAGACGAACGGAGGATTGCCCTCGGCGCGCAAGTCGGGAGTAGACAAGGCTACCGGCAAGTATATTCAGCATTTGGATGGCGACGACGCGTTGATGCCGGATGCCATTGAGCGGCTGGTAGCCTGTGCGGAAGCCACTGGTGCCGACTTGGTTGCCGCTCCTTTCTATTATCAATACCCAGATGGTAGGTTGGTCAACTCAAAAGAGTTGAGTTTCGACCTGCTGGACTCTGTCGATTACTTTGACGAAATCCTGAAAGACCGTGCCTACTGGAGTGTATGGTCCAATTTCCAACGCCGCACATTGTTCGTGGAGCATCCTGTCCGTTTCATTACGACCATCGACTGGGGTGAAGACGGACTGTTGATGACGCAACTCATTCTGTATGCCCGCAAGGTGGCGGCCATTCATCAACCCATCTATTATTATAACCAGCGCGTCACCTCCATCACGGGACGGATGAACTATGCCAAGTACCAACAGTACAAAGCCTACATGAACTGGATTGAGGCTTACTTGCGCGAGAGAGGCGTATATGGAAGGCTGGCCGAAGGTTTTGCCCGTCGTTGGAACGCGGCCGTGTTCGAACAGCTCTTTTTCGAACGTTACGAGACGGTGGGGAAGGACCTGAAGCGGATTAGTATGTCGTTGAAGACATTTCCGCAGTTGGAGAACGCCTTGTCGATACAGCAAAGGAAACTGATGGAATATTACCGGAGGTTTTCTTGGATGGTGCCGTTGTTCCTGAAGCTAAGAGGTATGGCGGGGCGGTTGCGTCGAGCGTTCCGGAAGCGATAACCCAAAATAAAGAATGGAGGACAACAATGGAAAACGAAAAAATTTCAATCATCTCCACGATTTATAATGTGGAGAAATACTTGGGTTGGTGCGTACGTTCCTTGCGTAGGCAGACCTACCCCAACTTGGAGATTATCTTGGTGAATGATGCATCGCCCGACGGCTCGCTACGCATTTGCCAGCGATATGCCGCGGCCGATAGCCGTATCAAGGTGATGGATTTACCAGTGAACCATGGGTTGAACAAGGCACGCTTCAAGGGTGTGGAAGTGGCTACCGGCGATTACCTCCTCTTCGTAGACTCCGACGATTGGTTGGCGCATGACACTGTTAAGACGCTCTATAGAGTGCTGAAGCAGGAGGAGGCCGACGTGGTGAGTTCCAATTTTTATAAAGTGTACGACTCGTGGGGGCTGTTCAAACGTGCCTATCCCTATCCGCTTGGCGTGTGGATGGAAGACGAAACCTTGGAATTGACCCGACTGGACACGTATGCCTTGTCGTTTTGGGGCGAAGAACCTTTGCGGGGGAGTAGTCTGTGCGGGAAGCTTTACCGGCGTAGCCTTTTTGACCAGCCTGGAGTGGAACCCAACGAATTGAAGTTCCACGAAGACTGGTTGACCAACCTGCAACTGATGCCTTACATCCGGAAAGAAATCTTTGTCAAGCGCCCCCTTTACTTTTATCGGTATGGTGGGATGACGACAAAGTATGCCCCGGCTTTGTACGAAGACTCCAAGTGGTTGTACGAATATAAGAAGGAGAAGATACATTCGTTGGGATTGCAGGAGGCTCTGGTGCCTAACAGGCGGAGGATGTGCCGCTATTTGGGCAACCATCTGGCACAAATGTTCCGTGCAGGGATTGATGAGGAGACCATCCGGATATTCCTTGAACGTGAAGAGGAATCAGGCTTTATCGGTGAGATTACTGATGGGGTAGAGGTGAACAGTGGTTACATCCCCGCATTGAAAAAGAAAGATATAAGAGGGGCGATGGAATACTTCAGGAGGAGTGTGCATAAGGGATTGTGGCGCTGGCGGCTATTCAACGGTATCTTTCCTCTGTTACGATATATCTAACGAACAAGGAGGCTGAATGATGGAACCCAATATGGAATCGAAGATAGCAATTATCGTACCGGTGTATAATGCCGAACGCTACATAACTCGCTGCGTCAAGTCGTTGCTCGGGCAGACCTATCGCAACTTGGAAGTCATTCTTGTCAATGACGCTTCGCCCGATGGCTCGCTGGCGATTTGCCAAGGGTTTGCCGCCCAAGACGAACGGGTGAGGGTTGTCGACTTCCCACAGAACCGGGGTGTGATGCGTGCGCGATTCGCGGGCTTGGAGGTTGCGTCGGCCCAATGGGTGATGTTTGTCGATGCCGACGATTACCTGCCGTTAGATGCCGTGAAACGGATGCAACGGGTACAGTGGAAGACAAACTCGGACATCGTTTGCGGCAGGGACCTGCGTGTGTTTGACAATCGGGGGTGGATAAAGAAAGCAGGCAAGCCCATAAGGATAAACGGACAGAAGATGATAGTGGCTTCGGGGCCGGAGGTGATGGAACGATATTTTTCGACCTTTTGGGGCACGGGCTTGTTCCCCACGGGTTTGTCCCGCAAGCTATACCGAAAGAGTTTGTTCGTCCCCTCGCTCTTTCCGGCGGATATATACGCGATGCGTTTTGGCGAAGACACCATGACCAACATGTTCCTATTCCCACAGGTGGAGCGATTGGCGTTGATAGATGAGTTCGTCTACTATTATCGCTACGGCGGGGCGACGTCCGCTTATGCCCCTAACTTCTACGCCGATGCGAAGACGCAATACCGGCTGCGTGGTGGGATGATGGCAAAGTATGGTCGTGAAGAACTCCTGCCGTTGGCAAAGAAAGAGGCCGTCAACGCACTCTTCCTCCAGCTCGTCAAGATGTACCAAGCGGGGAAGGGCGATGACGAAACGCGGGCCTTGTTGGAGGAGGAGATACGTTCGGGTTTCGTGAACGAGATAACCCAAGGATTGGAACGGCAGGGATGGAACTTCTTGAATCTCTTGAAGGCTGGTAATGTTGACGGATTGCTGGCTGCCTGCCAGAGAGAAGGCAAGCGCCGACGGAAGTGGCAACGGATTTACCACAGCCTTCACGGGCTACTACAATACATTTAAAGACTCGAAAAACGCAAACGTTATGAAGGAGAAACCACTTATCTCAGTGATAATACCCATGTACAACGTAGAGAAATACATTGGGAAATGCCTGCGCTCGATTATGGCGCAAAGCTATAGAAACATAGAAATCGTGCCGGTGAGCGACGCCTCACCCGACCGGTCGCTCGCCATCTGTGAGGAATATGCACGGGTCGACAGTCGCGTACGTCCCATCGCCCTGCTTGCCAACCAAGGGGTGAACGCCGCACGGTTTGCCGGTTTCCGTGCCTCACGAGGAACGTATATAGCTTTTGTCGACTCCGACGATTTCCTCCCTCCCAAGGCCATCGAGATTCTCTGGCAGGAGATGGAACGGACGCAGGCCGACATCGTGGCGGGAAACTCGGTGAAGTTTTACGACCGACTGGGGTTTCTACGGAAGCCTTTCCGTCGAAACAAGGCCAAGGAGTTGGTGCTACCCGAACTATTCGACAAGTATTTCATCTCCTATTTTGGCGAGAACACATTGAGTGCAGAACTATGGGGTAAGCTCTTTAGACGCGGCCTTTTCGAGGAGTCGGGCATCGACCGGAAACCACCACTCTATGTGCGAGGACAGGACTTGATGACCAACCTGTTGCTCTTCCCTTACGTAAAGAAATACGTCGTGGTGGAGGCGTATGTGTACTATTATCGATATGGTGGCATCACGGCTCATTACAGTCCCAAGACCTACTCGGCCTACAAAGAACAATATGAGGTGAAGAAGGAGGTGATACGGAAGTACAACTACCCCAAAGCCTTGCCTTATGCAAAGCTATCCATTTGCAGTTCCTTGTGTGTAAATATCGCCAACATGTATAAGGCTGGTTTGCCTCGAAAAGAAATTCGTGGGTTCATTGAGGGAGAGGTCGCTTCAGGTTTCGTCGACGAGATTACGACCGACGTCAATCTTCTTGATTGGGAGGGATTCCTTCTCCTTGGGGCCAAGGACATTGAGGGGCTGATGGAATGGGGTGAGCGCGAGGGAAAGCGCCGGAAGCGGTTGAGGCTGATGTACGACTGCATAGCGCCATTGCTCCGGCTGATATGATGTATTAAAAAAACAGGAATATGAAGAAACTGATACGAATATCTACCGTGCCATCCTCGCTCGACACCTTCCTGAAGGACCAGTTAAGGATGCTTGCCACGCACTTCGAGGTGGTGGTCGTCTCTTCGCCGGGCAAGACGCTGGATCGGTTGGGACGGCGTGAAGGGGTGCGGACGGTATCCATCCCCATGGCGAGGCATATCTCTCTCCTGAAGGACATCGTCGCCCTCGTAAGGCTGGTAGCCCTCTTCGCGAGGGAGCGCCCGGACATCGTGCATTCCATGACACCCAAGGCCGGATTGCTGGCCATGTTGGCCGCATGGGCCACGCGGGTGCCCGTGCGCATCCATACCTTTACGGGATTGGTGTTCCCCACGTCAACGGGTGGCAAACAGAAGCTTTTGATAGCCATGGACCGCCTGACCTGCCGATGCGCCACCTACATCAATCCTGAGGGGAGGGGCGTGGAGGACGACCTCCGGCGCTTTGGTATCACACGTAAGCCACTCCATATCATTGCCAATGGCAACGTGCGGGGTATCGATCCAGATTATTACGCCCGTACGCCCGAAGTGGAGCGTGAGGCGGCCGAGGTGCGCGGGAAGATAGGAGAGGAGTGCTTCGTCTTTTGCTATGTGGGTCGGCTGGTGGGCGACAAAGGGATCAACGAGTTGGTCGAAGCTTTCACACGCCTTTATGACGAGGCGAATGACGTGCGCCTGCTGATGCTGGGAGGATACGAAGAACGGCTCGCCCCCCTGAAACCACAGACGCGACATGAGATAGAGCGGCACCCTGGCATTATAGCCGTGGGGCGGAAACCCGATGTGCGGCCCTACTTGGCGGCATCCGATGTATTCGTGCTGCCTTCCTACCGAGAGGGCTTCCCCAACGTGGTGATGGAGGCGGGGGCCATGGGGCTACCCTCTATCGTGACGGACATCAACGGGAGCAATGAGATAATCATCCCACACGAGAACGGCTTGATTGTGCCACCGCGCGACGGCGATACGCTCTACCGGGTCATGCGGAGTTTCGTACTGCATCCACAAGAAGCGCGACTGATGGCGCTCAAGGCGCGGATGCTCATCCTGTCGCGTTATGACAGGGCGCAGATTTGGGAAGCGTTGCTGAAAGAGTATAATGGGTTGTCGGGGAATGAGGAAGCAAGGAGCGGTTGATTTCGGGGAATGACTGAAATCGGTTGATTCTTCGCTCATGCAAATCCGCTGGAGGCAGAATCGGTTGATTTTTCGTCCGCGCAAATTCGCTGGAGGCAGAATCAGTTGATTTTTCGTCCGCGCAAATCCGCTGAGGGCAAAATCAGTTGATTTTTTGTCCGCGCAAATTCGCTGGAGGTAAAATCAGTTGATTTTTTGTCCGCGCAAATTCGCTGGAGGCAGAATCAGTTGATTTCTTGCCTACGCAAATTTGCCGGGCAGTACGAAATAAAAGAAACTAAAAGGAATGATATGTATAAGAATGGATTAAAGCGTTGCATTGACTTTCTGCTTGCCTTGATGGCCTTGACGATACTTTTGTTTCCGTTGCTCATCGTGACGGTGTTACTCTACGTGACTAACAAAGGATATGGGGCTTTCTTCCTGCAGGAACGCCCAGGAAAGGACGGACGC
>JAISIX010000150.1 GCA_031261805.1 Mediterranea sp. (in: CFB group bacteria) | reverse complement strand
TACGACTCACCTATGCTCGACAGCAATGGCAAAGGAGGGCAACTGCAAGAAGACTTGCGCAACACCATGCGCGAGTTCTTCAGCCCACTGAAAGACAGCGTTGAGTTTATCCGTTTCCTTTTCATCACCGGCATCACCAAGTTCAGCCAGATGAGTATCTTCAGCGAGCTGAACAACTTGAAAAACATCAGTATGACCCCGGCATATAGCAGCATCTGCGGCATTACGGAAAGCGAGTTGTTCACGGTATTCAAGCCCGACATTGAGGAGTTGGCCGACTTTAACGACGAGACGTACGAAGAGTCGTGCGCCCACCTCAAGCGCCTGTACGATGGCTACCACTTCAACCACCGCAGCGAGGATATCTATAATCCCTTCAGCATCATCAATGTACTCGATGCGAAGGAGTATGGCAGCTATTGGTACGCTACCGGTACACCTACCTTCTTGATAGAGTTGCTGCGCAGCCGAAAGGTGGAGTTGGAGGAGTTGGAGGACTGCAAGTGTTTGCCCGAGGCGTTCGACAAGTCGACTGAGATGCTGACCGACCCCATTCCCGTGCTTTACCAAAGCGGATACCTTACCATCAAGGCTTTCCGGAACGGAGTCTATACGTTGGGCTTTCCTAACGAAGAGGTGCGCTATGGTTTCTTGCGCTCGCTACTCCCCGCCATCATGGCACATAGTGAGATGGAGAACGACATGAGCACCATCGCCATGATGCGCTCGCTTGAGAAAGGCGACATCGAAGCTTGCATGACTCGCCTACGCTCCTTCATTGCCTCCATCCCCTACGAGAAGAAGAGCGACAACGAGTCGCGCTTCGAGACCATCTTCTACCTCTTCTTCACGCTGATGGGCCAGCTGGTGCAGACGCAAGTGAAGACCTCGGCAGGACGCATCGACGCCGTGGTGACCAACGTCGACTATGTCTACGTGTTCGAACTCAAAGTGGATGCCACGCCCGAGGAGGCGTTGGCGCAGATTGACGACAAGGGCTACGCCATCGCCTACGAGGCCGGGCATCGGCAGGTCGTAAAGGTGGGCGTGAGCTACGACAAAGAGACGCGGGGCATTGCGGGCTGGAAGGTGGGGTGACATCCTTTAAACGCCTACCATTCGCCCACTATTCAAAACCGAATTTGCCGCTACAACTTAAAATATTCCGTCACCAAGTCACCATTCCAGCCAGAAAAGCGTATCTTTGCTTCAATTTTACTAATACATGCTGACATGTTGGATTTGAAACAACTTACGACCGATGTGTGCCGTATAGCGACGGAAGCGGGGAACTTCCTGAAAGAAGAGCGGAAAGGATTCCGCCGGGAACGCGTGATAGAGAAACATGCGCACGACTATGTATCGTATGTCGACAGGGAGTCGGAACTGCGAGTGGTGAAGGCCCTCTCGGACCTACTGCCCGAAGCTGGCTTTATCACCGAAGAGGGTTCGGCCAGCTACCATGACGAACCGTACTGCTGGGTGATAGACCCACTGGATGGCACTACCAACTACATCCACGACGAGGCGCCCTACTGCGTGAGCATCGCCCTGCGCAACTCCACCGAGCTACTACTGGGAGTGGTGTATGAAGTATGTCGCGACGAGTGCTTCTACGCCTGGAAAGGAGAGAAAGCCTACCTCAACGGCGAGGAGATACACGTGTCCGACGTACAAGATGCCAAGAATGCTTTCATCATCACCGAGCTGCCATACAACTTCCAAGAATACAAGGCTACCGCCCTGCACCTGCTCGACAGCCTCTATGGCGTGGTAGGCGGCATCCGCATGAACGGGTCGGCCGCCGCCGGCATCTGCTATGTGGCCGCCGGGCGGTTCGACGCTTGGGCCGAGGCCTACATCGGCAAGTGGGACTACTCCGCCGCCGCACTGATAGTACAACAAGCGGGTGGAAAGGTGACCAACTTCCTCGGCAACGAATACTTTCTTGAGGGAGACCGCGTCATTGCGAGCAACGGCCCACTACACTCCTTACTACGGAAAGCATTGGCAGAGGTGCCTCCCCAATAACTACTTAGCAGACAGACATGGCGAAACGAAACACAATGGTCCAATGGTATTCAGCCTTCATCTCCCTCTTCTTCCCCCGCTGCTGCATCGTCTGCAACGAAGCGCTGGCCGAAGAGGAAGAATACATCTGCACACGCTGCAACATCAAGATGCCACGCACCAACTACCACCGCAGAGAAGGGAACACGGTAGAACGGCTCTTCTGGGGGAAGATACCCATCGAACGGGCCACTGCCTTCTTTTTCTACCGCAAAGGGAGTGACTACCGACAGATTTTGCACGCGCTGAAGTACCGGGGAGAAAAGAAACTGGGCGAAACCATGGGACGCCTGATGGCCAGCGAACTACAATCCTCGGGATTCTTCGAGGGGATAGACTTGATACTCCCCGTACCACTACACGCCAAGAAACAGAAGCTTAGGGGCTACAACCAAAGCGAATGGATAGCAAAAGGGGTGGCAGCAGTGACGAAGCTCCCCCTTGAGCCTCAACTCCTCAGGCGGGTTAAGAATACGGAGACACAAACGAGGAAGAGCGTCGTGGCCCGCTGGGAGAACGTGGACGGGAGCTTTGAGCTTCTCCAGCCGGAAATTCTCCGAGGCAAACACGTCCTGCTGATAGACGACGTACTGACAACCGGTTCCACGACCACCGCCTGCGCCGAAGCGATGCTCAAAGCCGAGGGGATACGTATCAGCGTGCTGGCACTGGCCATGGCCGAGTAAAGAGTCTGGAGAAAATATTCGCCCAACTTCTTGCACCGAATCACTGACAATCGTACCTTTGCCAAAACTCTATAATAAAGAAACATGAAGCGACCTCGTTCCTTAAAGCACCTGCCTCTCTATGTCCAAATATTGGCAGGCATGATATTGGGTGTACTTATCGGCATCACCGCCTTGAGCCTCCACGGCGAACAGTTAGTCACCGACTGGGTGAAGCCATGGGGCAACCTGTTTATCCGACTGCTACAACTCATCGCCGTCCCCCTTATATTTGTCACCTTGGTGAAAGGTGTCATCGGTCTCAAAGACATTCGCCGCTTCTCGCAGTTGGGAGGAAGGACGCTTCTGCTCTACCTCATCTTCATCACCGTGGCTGTCATCTTCGGCCTGACCCTGGGATCCACCGTCCGCCCGGGCAAGTTGGTCAACCCCGAGATTGCCTCCACCCTACAAGTCAAATATGAAAGCTCCATCAGCGAGAAAACCACCGCGGCAGCACAGGTACAGAGCAACGGGCCGCTCCACTTCTTGCAAGAGATTGTGCCGGCCAACATCGTAGAGGCGGCGGCCAACAACTCCACCATCCTACAAGTCATCTTCTTCGCCGTGCTGCTCGGCGTAGCGGCGCTGCTCGTGCCACCCAGACAGATACGTCCGGTAGTCTGGCTCTTCGACAGCCTCGATGCCATCATCATGAAGATGGTAAGCCTCATCATCAGCACGGCCCCCATCGGGGTGACAGCGTTGATGGCGGCACTCGTCACCGACTTCCGGGGCGACCTCAGCATGTTCAGTGCCTTGGGGATGTATGCGCTGACGGTGATAGTAGGGCTGCTCATCGTGATGTACCTCTTCTACCCCATCGTAATTCATTGTTTCTCACATACCAAAGCGAAAGATTTTCTACGCGCCCTCTATCCGGTGCAACTCTTCGCATTCACTACCAGCAGCAGTGCTGTCACCCTTCCCGTCACCCTCGAAGCGGTGACCAAGAAGTTGGGCGTGTCGCACGAGACAGCCTCTTTCGTACTTCCGGTAGGCGTAACGGTAAACATGGACGGCACCTCTTGCTACCAAGCCATCGCCATCCTCTTTATAGCTCAAGTGTTGGGCATCGACCTCACGTTGCCACAGCTACTCACCGTACTGCTGATGACGGTGCTTTCCTCCATCGGCACCCCCGGCATACCGGGCGGCAGCTACGTCATCCTAGCCATGGTACTCACGTCGGTAGGCATCCCACCCGAAGGGTTGGCGCTCATCATCGGCATAGACCGCCCGCTCGACATGCTACGCACGGCGGTGAATGTAACAGGCGACGCAGTGGTGGCCTGTATGGTAGACAAGAAATAAAAGGGGCGCGGCGGACTACTTGGAATGTCCTTTAGACAGGTTCTGCTCCATCCGGTCGTGTTCTTCCATCAACTTCATGTTCTCGCGGGCGGTGGAGAGAAACTCTTTTACCATCTGGTTGGACTTGAAGGAATAGGGAGCATCTTTGAGGATGTCGTCAATCTGGGGAGTGATGACGGGATAGCGAAGGTTGCTACAAAGCATCATAAACACGCCTGGGCCGAGCACGTTCTCGTAGTTGGAAGATATGAATGTCTTGACATAAGTGTCCATAGCCTTCATCAAGGAGTCGTTCTCGGCGGTGATTTGGACGTGCACTTCGTCAATGTCTCCCCCATCCATCACCAATTGCGCCTCTTTGCGGTCGAGGTTGTCCAAACTCTCTTCCAGCTGGCTGCGCTTGGCTATGAAGTCGAACAGCGCCGTATTTAAAGGTGTGCCCATAGCCTTGGAGTCCGTATAGTTGATGACTACCTTTATTTTTCCGTTCTCCAACACGATAGGCATGACATACTGGTCGCCCAAGTAGAGCGTGACCAACTGTACCGAATCCAATTTGCCTCGCATGGAGAACAATCCGTGCACCACCTCTGCCGAGTCCAACTTCACCCATTCACCATCACGGGAGGTTTGCAGATAAATCATCTTCCCATCCGAGTTGTTCACCGCGGATGTAGAACCCTCTATATGGTAGGCATGTGTGCACGATGCCAACAACGGGAGGAAGCATAAAAAGCATAAAAGCCTGTTTGCGTTCATCTTACTAAAGTAATTACCGGCTACAAATGTACAACCGAATCAGTCAACAATAGAAAGATTTTATCAATATTTAAAGACTTCTAAGCCTCTTTTCTTTAATATTCCTTATAAAGGGGGCAAAAAGCTGCTTTTTTCCCGCCAACTTTGCCTATCTTTGCCGCAAATGGAAACAGCCACGTACGCCCCTTTTGCCAAGCCGCTTTATGTGATGGTAAAGCCGGTTGGCGCTGTGTGCAACCTTGCATGCGACTATTGCTATTACCTTGAGAAGTCGAACCTGTACAAGGACAATCCCAAGCATGTGATGAGCGAGCAGCTCCTCGAGAAGTTCGTCGAGGAGTACATCCACTCACAGACCCAGCCGCAGGTGCTCTTCACCTGGCACGGCGGGGAGACGCTGATGCGCCCGATTTCCTTCTACAAGAGGGCCATGGAGCTACAGCAACGCTATGCACAGGGACGTACCATCGACAACTGCATACAGACCAACGGCACGCTGCTCACCGACGAGTGGTGCGAGTTCTTCCGTGAGAACAACTGGCTGGTGGGTGTTTCCATCGACGGCCCGCAAGAGTTCCACGACGAATATCGCAAGAACCGGATGGGCCAGCCCTCGTTCGTGAAGGTAATGCAAGGCATCAACCTGCTGAAAAAGCATGGAGTGGAGTGGAACGGCATGGCCGTGGTGAACGACTTCAACGCCGACTACCCCTTGGACTTCTACCGTTTCTTCAAGGAGATAGGCTGCCACTACATACAGTTCGCCCCCATCGTGGAGCGCATCCTCACCCACGAGGACGGAAGGTACCTCGCCTCGCTCTCCGAGGAGAAGGGGGGCACGCTGGCCGACTTCTCCGTCGGCCCCGAGCAATGGGGCGACTTCCTCTGCACGCTGTTCGACGAATGGGTGAAGGAGGACGTGGGTGAATACTTCATCCAGCTGTTCGACTCCACCTTGGCCAACTGGGTGGGCGAGGAACCCGGCGTATGTACCTTGGCGAAGACCTGCGGCCACGCCGGCGTGATGGAGTTCAACGGCGACGTTTACTCGTGCGACCACTTCGTTTTCCCCGAATACCGGCTGGGCAACATCCACCAGCAGACCTTAGTAGAGATGATGTACGGCGAGCGACAACACGACTTCGGGCAACAGAAGCAAAACGCCCTGCCCACGCAGTGCCGCACGTGTGAGTTCCTCTTTGCCTGCAACGGCGAGTGCCCCAAGAACCGCTTTGGTCACACCGCCGAGGGAGAGCCGGGGCTGAACTACCTCTGCCCTGGATACTACCGTTTCTTCAAGCATGTAGCCCCCTACATGGACTACATGAAGAACGAATTGCTGAACCAACGCCCACCGGCAAGCGTGATGCAGGCCATCCGAGAGAAAAGGATATAGAGAATATACTTTGAGAACCCCCTAATATTTTATTAACTTACTGAAAAATGAATAGATTGAGAATCTACGTACTGGCGCTCATGGCGCTGATTGTGTGTTCCGCCCGTGCGGACGAAGGGATGTGGCTGTTACAGCTGATGCAGCAACAACACTCCATCGACTTAATGAAGAAACAAGGCTTGAAGCTGGAAGCCGAGCAAATCTACAATCCCGGAGGCGTATCGCTGAAGGATGCTGTCGGCATCTTTGGTGGAGGATGCACCGGAGAAATCATCTCGGGCGAAGGCTTGATACTCACCAACCACCACTGTGGGTATGCCTCTATCCAACAACATAGCAGCGTGGAACACGACTACCTCACCAACGGTTTCTGGGCCACCTCGCGTAGCATGGAACTACCCACCCCGGGACTGCAATTCACCTTTATCCAACGCATCGAAGACATCACCGACATCGTCAACGCTAAGATAGCATCCGGCGAGGTGAGCGAGGCAGAGTCTTTCGGCCGCCCCTTCATGCAGAAGCTCGCCCAAGAGCTGTACGAAAAGAGCGACCTCAACGGCAAGCCCGGCATCGTGCCCCAAGCATTGCCGTTCTATGCCGGCAACCGCTTCTACCTCTTTTATAAGAAGGTGTACAGCGACGTGCGCATGGTAGCGGCCCCACCCTCCTCCATCGGCAAGTTTGGCGGCGAGACGGACAACTGGATGTGGCCCCGCCACACCGGCGACTTCTCCATGTTCCGCATCTACGCCGACAACAACGGCAACCCCGCCGAATATAGCACCGACAACGTGCCCTTGAAGACGGAGAAACACCTCAACATCTCCCTCGGCGGTACGCAAGAGGGCAGCTACGCCATGATCATGGGATTCCCCGGCAGCACCAGCCGCTACCTCACCGTAGCCGAGGTGAAAGAACGCATGGAGTCCGAGAATGCCCCCCGCATCCGCATCCGCGGCGTACGTCTGGATGTGCTGAAAGCCGCCATGAACGCCAGCGACAAGGTACGCATCCAATATGCCAGCAAGTACGCCGGCTCCAGCAACTACTGGAAGAACTCCATCGGCATGAACAAAGCCATCGTGGACAACGACGTGCTGGGTACCAAAGCCGCCCAGGAGGCACAGTTTGAGGCTTTCGCCAAAGAGAAGGGCAATGCCGACTATGCTACGGTAGTGAACAAAATTGAGGCACTCACCGCACAGACATCGCCCCTCAACTACCAGTATATGTGCCTGCGAGAGGTGTTTTTCAGCGCCATCGAATTTGGCAATGTCCCCCTCGAAAAGCTACGCGACGCGCTGGCCGAGAAGAACGACACCCTCGTACGTAAACTGACAAGCAAGCTTGAAACCGTCTACGAGCTGGTGCACAACAAAGATTATGACCACGAGGTAGACCGCAAGGTGGCTAAAGCCCTCCTGCCCCTCTACGCCGAGATGGTACCCGCCGCACAGCGCCCCTCCATCTACCAGCTCATCGAGCAGAAATACAAAGGCGACTACAACCGCTTCGTCGACGAGATGTACGACAACACCATCTTTGCCAACCGCGCCAACTTCGACAAGTTTGTCAAGAAACCCACGGTGAAGGCTATCGACAACGACCTCGCCCAACAATACTACCAGTCGAAACGCGAACGAATGGCAGAGCTGTCGAAAGAGTTGCGTACCCTCGACAGCCAACTGGACCTGCTGCACAAGACTTACATCCGCGGCTTGGGCGAGATGAAGCTACCCGCCCCCTCCTACCCTGACGCCAACTTTACCATCCGCCTCACCTACGGCAACGTGAAGTCGTACGACCCACGCGACGGTGTGCACTACAACTACTACACCACCACGCAAGGCATTCTTGAGAAGGAAGACCCCAACAACCGAGAGTTTGTGGTACCCGCCAAGCTGAAAGAGCTGATTGAGAAGAAAGACTACGGCCGCTATGCCCTGCCCAACGGCGAGATGCCCGTCTGCTTCCTCACCACCAACGACATCACCGGCGGCAACTCCGGTAGCCCCGTGCTCAACGCCAACGGCGAACTGATAGGCTGCGCTTTCGATGGCAACTGGGAGTCGCTGAGTGGCGACATCAGCTTCGACAACAACCTCCAACGCTGCATCTGCCTCGATATCCGCTACGTGCTCTTCATCCTTGAAAAGCTGGGAGGTTGCGGACAGCTCATCAACGAAATGACCATCGTAGACTAACACCCCACACCCATACAGGAATGAAAAGACAACTCATACTCACCGCCCTCTTCGCATTGGGCACCCTCGCCGCACAAGCCGACGAGGGAATGTGGATGCTCCCCGACCTGAAGACGCAGAACGCCATAGCCATGCGCGAACTGGGCCTTGAGATACCCATCGAACAGGTGTATGATGCCAACGGTCTCTCGCTCAAGGACGCCGTGGTGCACTTCGGCAGCGGATGCACCGGCGAGGTCATCTCCGCCAAGGGGCTGGTGCTCACCAACCACCACTGCGGATACGCCTCCATACAGCAGCATAGCAGCGTGGAGCACGACTACCTTACCGACGGATTCTGGGCCATGACCCGCGAGGCCGAACTCCCCACGCCGGGACTCACCGTCACCTTTATCGACCGCATACTTGACGTCACCGACTACGTGAACGAACAGCTGAAGAAAGACCCCGACCCCGATGGCGTGAACTATCTGTCGCCCAGCTACCTCAAACAGGTAGCCGCCCGCTTTGCCCAAGCCGAAGGCATCGAGGTGACGGCCGAGCACCCCATCGAACTCAAAGCCTTCTACGGCGGCAACAAGTACTATCTCTTCGCCAAGACGGTGTACAGCGACATCCGAATGGTAGGCGCGCCACCCTCTTCCATCGGGAAGTTTGGCGCCGACACCGACAACTGGATGTGGCCCCGCCAGACGGGCGACTTCTCCCTTTTCCGCATCTACGCCGACCGCAACGGCCGACCCGCCAAATACTCCAAGGACAACGTACCTCTGCTGGTGAAGAAACACCTCACCATCAGCCTGGCTGGTGTGCAGGAGGGCGACTTCGCCTTTGTGATGGGCTTTCCCGGACGCAACTGGCGTTACATGATAGCCGACGAGGTGGAAGAGCGAATGCAGACCACCAATTTCATGCGGCAACACGTACGTGGTGCCCGCCAGGAGGTGCTCATGCAACAGATGCTGAAAGACCCCGCCGTACGCATCCACTACGCCAGCAAGTACGCCTCGTCAGCCAACTACTGGAAAAACGCCATCGGCATGAACGAGGGACTGGTACGCCTCAAGGTGCTCGACACCAAACGCGCACAACAAGAGGAGTTGCTGGCCTACGGACGGGCGCACAACGATGACTCCTACCAGAAAGCCTTCGACGAGATACGCTCCATCGTAGCACACCGCCGCGATGCCGTGTATCACCAGCAGGCCCTCAACGAGGCACTCGTCACGGCACTCGACTTCATGCGCATCCCTTCCACCACGGAGCTGGTGACAGCCCTACAGTCGAAAGACAAGACCAAGATACAAGAGGCCACCGCCCGTCTGAAGGCCGAAGGCGAGAAGTACTTCGCCTCCGTACCTTTCCCCGAGGTGGAGCGACTGGTAGCCAAGCGGATGCTGAAGACGTATGCCGGTTACATCCCCGCCGCCCAGCGCATCAACATCTTCGAGGTCATCGACACGCGCTTCAAGGGGAGCACCGATGCCTTTGTCGACGAATGCTTCGAACACTCCATCTTCGGCAACCCGGAGAACTTCGCCAAGTTCATCAAGAAGCCCAGCCTGTATAAGATAAAGTACGACTGGATGATTCTCTTCAAATACTCCATCACCGACGGCATCCTGCGCACCGCCATCGCCCTGAAAGAGGCCAACGAGCATTACGATGCCGCCCACAAGGTATGGGTAAAGGGAATGATGGCCCTGCGCCAGTCCAAAGGACAGCCCATTTATCCCGACGCCAACTCCACGCTACGCCTCACCTACGGACGGATGCGCTCCTACCAGCCCGCCGATGCCGTGGTGGACAAAGCCTACACCACCCTCAAGGGAGTGATGGAGAAAGAGGATCCGAACAATTGGGAATTTGTGGTGCCCGCCAAGCTGAAAGAGCTGTATAAGGCTAAAGACTACGGGCACTATGGACACGATGGCCGGATGCCTGTCTGCTTCATCGTTGACACCGACAACACCGGCGGCAACTCGGGCAGCCCTGTCTTCAACGGCAAAGGGCAACTCATCGGTACCGCCTTCGACCGCAACTACGAAGGGCTGACCGGCGACATAGCCTTCCGCCCGGCCTCGCAACGGGCAGCCTGCGTCGACATCCGCTACACCCTCTTCATCATCGACAAGTTCGCCGGGGCATCCCACCTCATCGACGAATTGACGATAGCCGAATGAAAAGGGATAGATAGCTGGAGAAACAATTACTGATGAACAAAAAAAGAGTTTCCTCGTTATATTAGTAAGAGGGGCTGTGACAGGAGCGCCATGGATGTTGGCCTAAAAATCCGTTTAGGTATGAGCAGCTTATGCCACAGCCCCTTTCTATAGAGAATATAAATAAGTAAACGAAAGGAACTAAAGATGGAAAAGTTTAACGAATTGATAGAGTCAACGCCACTTGTATTAGTAGATTTCTTCGCCACTTGGTGTGGCCCATGCAAAGCTATGCACCCCGTGCTCGAAGATGTAAAGTCCAAAGTGGAAGACAAAGCCCGCATTGTGAAGATAGATGTAGACCAAGAAGAAGCTTTGGCACAAAGCTACCAGATACAAGCCGTGCCCACCTTTATCTTGATGAAGAACGGGCAGCCGGTATGGCGCCATTCAGGCATCATCCCCGGCAATGAGTTGGTCAAGCTCATCGAACAGAACGCATAAAAACAAGAAATATCAATATGAAGAAGATTGCGCTGATTACACTTCTTGCTTTGGCGAGTACCGTCCTATACGCAAGCACCCCTTTAAGACAAGATACAAATCAAGGTGAAAAGAATGTAACAGGAAACAGAGGCGAAGTCGTCAAGATGGACAAAGAGCTATTCTTGAGAGACGTCTTCGACTACAAGCAATCCAAACAATGGAACTACAAAGGAACAAGGCCCGCCATCATCGACTTATATGCCGATTGGTGCGGGCCTTGCCGTATGACGGCCCCTATCATGAAAGAGTTGGCCAAGGAGTATGCCGACCAAATCATCATCTACAAGGTAGACGTAGACAAAGAGAGGGAGCTGGCCTCTTTCTTCGGAGCCAGCAGCATCCCCCTCTTTATCCTCATACCCCTCAAAGGCGACCCGCAAGTCATTCGCGGAGCCGCCGGCAAAGCTACCTATAAGCAGGCTATTGACGGGTTTCTGCTGAAGAAGTAATCCCCTTGCACACCGCTTCCGCCATCACCTTGGCACCTGCCACGTTGGGATGAATATGGTCCGGGAAGAGTTCCGGCTGTCCACCCATGGCCGTATGTAGGTCGATGAGAGGCAGGTGGTTCTTCTTGGCCAACTTCTTGATGATGGGAATAACCTCTTTCACTATCACCTTATCCTGTATATCATAAGCCACAGCATACGCCTTGCTGGGGTAGCAGAGGTAAATCTTCGGCTGCGAAGGCAACGCCTTGAAAGCGTCAACCATTGCCTGCATATCCTTACCAAAATCCGCCTTGTGCACCCAATTGTAGGGTTTGCTGTCGTTGGTGCCCAGCTGTATCACCACGATGTTGGGACAAAATGCCAACGCCTCCTGGTACTCCTGTTCCTGCACGTACGGATGGTCGCCCTTGCTGAGCATCGTACGCCCACTCACTCCAAAGTTTTTCACCCAGTATCCATCACCCAGCAACCGACCCAATACGGCGGGGTAACTATCATGTTTTGGGTTGCTCAAGCCCGCGCCAAAGGTGATGCTATTACCCACGCAAGCTATCCTCACGGCATCTTTGCGAGGAGCCTTAAAGCTGTTGAGCCAGGCGGTGAGGTCGGCCAGCATCTCCTTGTGATAGGTAAAGCCCGCACGGAAGCCCCATCCATGTCCACCCTTGGGGTAGACAAACAATGAGGCAGGTACGCCGTGTTTATTGAGTGCCAAGTAGTAGTTCACCCCGTTGGCAGGCGGCACGGTATGGTCGTCATCGCTCAAGGCCAAGAAGGCTCGTGGGGTTTCCGCTGTCACCTGTTTTTCGTTGGAATACTCTTTCTCGAGGTCGGCCGAGGCGTCCGGTCCCAACAAGTTATCGTGCGAGCCACGATGCGTATAAGCCTTATCCATCGTAATGACGGGATAGAACAGGATTTGGAAGTCGGGCCGAAGCGCCTCCTGCGTATGCGTGGCGATGGTAGAGGCCAGGTGTCCACCGGCCGACGAACCCATGATGCCGATGTCGCGGGGGTTGAGGTTCCACACGTCGGCACTGTCACGCGCCAGCTTCATGGCTGCTTCAGCATCGGCAATGGGGAAGGTACGGTTGCCATGGGGCATCCGATATTTGAGCACGATGAGCGCAATGCCTTGGCTATTGAAGTAGGGTGCCCAGTCGTACCCTTCATGGTCCATAGCCAAATGTTGGTAACCACCACCGGGACAAGCCACCACGGCACGTCCGGTAGCCAACTGAGCCGGTGGGAGAAACACACGTACAGCAGGTTGGGTGATGTCGAAAGGTGCCCGGGCCGTTTGCCCCGTAGCCACCTGTGCGCCTGCCAGTAAGAAGAAGAGTAGCAGGACAGAAAGAGATATTCTTTGATTCATGGCCTTAATAATTTTGATTAGATGCGCGAAGATAGTAATTTTGCCTATCTTTGCCCCCCTTTATTGAGAAAAATATAATATGCAAGGAATCAAGAACCTCACCCACGGTCCCATTAAGCGCCAGTTGTTCAACTTGGCGATGCCCATCATGGCTACCTCGTTCATACAGATGGCCTATAGCCTCACCGACATGGCTTGGGTAGGCCGACTGGGCAGTGAGTCGGTGGCTGCCATCGGCTCCGTGGGCATCCTCACGTGGATGTCGGGGTCCATCGCCTTACTCAACAAAGTAGGGTCGGAAGTAAGCGTGGGGCAGTCCATCGGCGCACAGAACCAGACAGATGCACGCAACTTCGCCTCCCACAACCTTACCATCGCCCTGCTCATCTCCCTCTGCTGGGGAGGGTTGCTATTCGCGCTGGCCCATCCCATCATCAGCATCTACGAGCTGGAAGCGCACATCACCCAACATGCAGTGAACTACCTACGCATCGTCTCCACTGCCTTACCATTCGTCTTTCTTACGGCCGCCTTCACCGGCATCTACAACGCCGCCGGACGCAGCAAGGTACCTTTCTACATCAGCGGGGCGGGGTTGTTGCTCAACATGCTGCTCGACCCGCTCTTTATCTTTGGCTTCGGGCTGGGGGTCAATGGTGCGGCCTACGCCACTTGGATTTCCGAGGCCACTGTCCTCGCCATCTTCATCTACCAACTACGCTTCCGCAAAGACATGTTACTGGGTGGCTTCCCCTTCCTCACCCGTCTGAAGAAGCGCTACACCCACCGCATCCTGCGGCTCGGGCTACCAGTAGCGGCCCTCAACACCCTCTTCGCCTTTGTCAACATGTTCCTCTGCCGCACTGCCTCCGAACAAGGCGGACACATCGGGCTGATGACCTTCACCACCGGCGGGCAGATAGAGGGCATCACCTGGAACACCTCCCAAGGCTTTTCCACTGCCCTCAGCACCTTCATCGCACAAAACTATGCCGCCGGACGCATCAAGCGGGTGCTGAACGCTTGGTACACCACCCTCTGGATGACCGGTATCTTCGGCACTTTCTGCACCCTCCTCTTTT
>JAISIX010000006.1 GCA_031261805.1 Mediterranea sp. (in: CFB group bacteria) | reverse complement strand
GGTAAAACGGAGACGGACGGCGATAGGCTGCCCGGTGGGGTTGGTGTACTCGAAGCGGAGGGCATAGACCTGCGCCAAGCCGGTGGAGATAGTCCACTCGATGCTGCTATCCTCCCCCTTGCCGAAGAAGATGCCCGTCTGCCCCCGAAGTACTTTCTTCGAGTACCGCCCATGGACGGAGGCCGCTTCGGCCTCGTAGGTCACGCTGGGGCGTACGTTGGTGTCGTGAGGCAAGGAGTCGGTGGGCGTTTTGACTACCACTTCCTTGTTCGCCTTGGCCCAGCTCCAGGTAGAGCTGGGCATGGGGGCCGGCTTTAGGCGCTGGTGGGTAGTGGCGACGGCAATGCCGCAGATAAGCGCCTGCCCCACCTTCACCTCGGGGAAATGGAGGCGGAGGGTGCCACCCGTGACGTGGGCGAGCACCACCTTCCGGCAAGCACCGTCGTGCCCACTCTCGGCCCAAGGGTCGAAATCATCCAGTACCAAGGAGTCGTTCACGGCTACATCGAAGATACGAAGCCCTTCACAGTCGGTAGCGGCACTGCCGCCCGTGCCGTGCCATGGCTCGGTGAAGTACAGCTCCACCCGGTAAGTACCGTCGGGCACGGGGAAACGATACTCCAACTCGTGGCGGCCGTAGCGAAAGCTTTGGAAGAGCTTCCAGTTGCGGGTGCCGTGGATGGGGTCGTGCGTAGTTCGCTGACTGGCCAAGTAAGGGTTGAGACCTTTGAAACGTTCGGCCCAGGAGTGCGAGAGGTCCGTGTTATCCTGCTGCCAGTGCTGGCCAAAGGTGTCGGTGAAGTCGTCGCCTCCACAGTTCACGCGGTAGAGGTAGTTGTATCCGGGTTCACCTTTCAGCAGCGGACGGGCATCGCGGTAGAGAAGGTCGAAGTGTGGGGCTTGCTCCAGTCCGTTGAGCACCAGCACGTCTTCGGCCACGGGCTTGCCGTCGTAGTAACCTACGGCACGGAGCACATTGTAGCGGATGTCGCGGTTCTCCCAGCTGAAGTGGGTGCCACGGCCGTGGTTGCACTTCCGTCCGAGGAAGGTGGACGGGGCTTGTGAGGCGTCGTTGTAGAGCAGCACGGAATCGCAATTGCTATAAGCCTCGATGGTGGCTCGCCGTCGGCCTGTGGCAAAACGGTCGGGCCAGGTATGCGACACCAGGTAGACCATTGGGTCTTTGGCGGCCGGCATGTAGTTGGCTCGGTACATATAGTAGGCATCCAGTGGTTCTTCCCACGGGGTGACCAATCCTTTGTAGTTTACAGGACCTATCTTGTCCAGCTTCCGGTAGCCTTCGTCGGGTTGCCGACGGCCGGGGTTGTCGTGGCTGCTGAATACCCATTGGAACTGTCCGCAGATACTGTCCTTCGCCTGCTCGGCCAGGCGAATCTTCGTCTCCAGCAATTGGCACATACGATTTTCGCTCCAAGTGCCATTGGCATCGAACGGAGCCGGTTCGGTATGCAGGTCGATGCTTCGCCAAGCGCCATATTCGCCATTGAGCAACTGGTTGGGTCGGGCCAGCTCCTGCCCGTATTTTGTCACGTCGCCGCCGTAGGTACCGCTCCAGTTCTGCACCACGTTCCAGTCCGTCCCCTCGCCGCCGTTGCAGGTGGTGATGACGCGCATCCGGCGTGCCGTGGGGTCCATCTGGCGGATGATGTCGCAACACTCCTCGGCAAAAGCACGAGGGAGCACGCTCTCGTTCTGCAACCCCCACATCACTACGGAGGGGGAGTTACGACGCTCTTTCACCCACTGGCGGAGCAGTGCCTTGAAGTTGCGGCGGAACTCGGGCGTGTCGTACCAGATGTGTGCCGAGAACTGCGTCCAGAGCAGGATGCCGTCTTTGTCCCAGTACTGCTGGTAACGAAGGTTATGGGGCTGATGGGCGTCGCGGAAAGCATTGAAGCCCGCCGCCCGTATCTGTTTCACCCGGGCCACTACCTGCTCGTCACTGAAGGCGTGGCTTTGCCCGAGCAGGTGCTCGTACTCGCATACGCCATTGACGAACACCGGCTTGCCGTTGAGGTAGAAACGTCCGTCACCATCCTTCCGCTTTACCGGCCAGCTGAGGGTGCGGATACCGAAGGGTGTCGTCACCTCATCGGTGGTCTTCGTCCGGCGTTTTATCAGACTGGCCAGCTTATAGAGGTAAGGATTGTCAATGCTCCAGCGGGTGGGATTGGTCACGGGTGACTGCTGACGGACGGTTGTCGACTCGCCCGGTTGGAGTGTCACGTTCTGCGCCAGGCGGAATACCTGTTTGCCATCAGCGTCGCTCAACTTGTTCACCACTTCGATGGTCTCCGTGGTAGGCCCGTAGTTCTTCACCTCCGTATCAATATATACGTGCGTGGCTGTATCGTCGTTCCAGATATGCACGCCGAAGGGTTCGATGCGAATCTCGTCCGTCTCCACCAGCGTCACGGGGCGGAAGATGCCCAGCGGCTGCGACCCTTCACTGAAGCCCCACTCCGATGAGCAACCGCCACATACCCAAGGCATGTCGGCTATCATCTCCGGATGCTCGGCCTTCACCTCCAGGCGGTTGGTTCCTCCCCTGAGGGCATCAGTGACATCAAGCGTCAGCGTAGTGCGGCCTACGGGATAACGACCAAGGTCGTGGCCGTTCAGCGTGACGGTGGCATACGTCCCTACTCCTTCGAAGCGTAGGAAATAACGCTTGCCGGCACGCTTGTCGGCACTGAAATCCTTGACGTACATGGCCGTGCCATGCAGGTTGCCATGGGTAAGCTGGCGGTAACCGTAATAGTCGTCCCAGTTGTGCGGCAGGTTCACCGTTTGGGCGGGCATTAGGAACTGTCCTTTCAGGAAGGTGGACTCCGTGAGCCACGTCTTCCATCCCTCGTTCAGGTTCACCTCCAAACGGCGGCTCTTCACCTCCGGCTTCGGGAAGCGCACCTCCGAACGTCCCAAGGGGCGGCTGGTGGCGATGGCGATGCCTCGTTGCTCGGCGTTGTCCACGGCGCAGTAGAAGTGGTACACCACCCCATCGTGCTTTATCACGCAACTCTTGTGGGCAAACAGCTCGTCGTAAGGCTTCGACGGGTAGATGAGGTCAGGCCCGTTCCAGTCCGTCCAGTGCACCAGGTCGTAGCTGGCGGCAAAGGTATTGAAGGCCTTGTACTTGCGTGAGGGGTTGAAGGCGGAGAAATAGAACATCACGTACACGTCACCCATCCGCTGGAGGTATGCGTCGCCGGTGATGGTGCCGCTTGCCTCGTGGGCAAAGACGGGGTTGTGGGCATAGCGGTACCAAGTCTTTAGGTTATCCGAAAGGGCGATGCCTACCCGTTCACCTTTCAGTCCATTGTCGGGGTTCACGCCTCCGGCGTTGTAGAACATCACGAAGGGGTGGCCGAGACGTTTCGTCTTGTCCCAATAGATGGTGCTTTTGTACTGCGTGAGCTTTTCCCACCACTGCGCATCCTTATCGTGGATGCTGAGGATGGGACAATCTGAAGAGTGCCACTCGTGGGCGGTGGCAATGTCGCCTTTCGTCCAGGCCAGCCCGATGTAGAGAGGTGCCTTCACGGCTTCGTAGCCGGTTCCCTCGCCACCGATGTAGGTCATCCAGTGCCGCCCTTTGTAGGTTTGTAGCTGGTAGCTTCCTCCCCACTCCATGTCGGGCAACGCCGGGAAGCCTCCTCGCTGGTTGCGGTCCCAACCTTGTTCCTTGTAGGAAAGTATCCGTCCCAGCGTGTGCCACCGCAGCAAGTCGTCGCTCTCGGCCAGCCACGTCTCGTAGCCCCGGCCGTCAGTGCCTCCCTTGCCGTTGTACACTACGTAGGTCATCAGCCATTTGTCGCCCTGACGGAACACCGTGGGACAGTCTATCTTATGGTGATTATCCGTCGGGGCGATGGCCAGTCCGTACTTGTACGGGGTCTTCACTTCGTCGTAAATCTGCCGCATCCGCGCCTGTGGCACGTCGTGCTGCGGGTAGGCCGCCAAGGAGGAGAGCGACAGGGCCAATAGCCCAAGGGCTTGCTTTCTTATTCGCGCTAAATACATAGATACATCTTTAATATATAAATAGACGAATAGAGACGCGTTTCGTACCCTGTCGGGCAAGACGGTATTATCTATACCTTTTTTAGGAACAACTTCTTGAAGTCAGCTGGATAGGGGGTCTCAAACTCCATCTGTTGCCGCGTGACAGGGTGGTAAAAGCAGAGCTTGAAAGCATGAAGCGCCAAGCGGTTGATGGGATTAGGAATATCTTCGCCTCCGTAGCGGCCATCGCCGATGATGGGGTGACCAAGCGACTGCACGTGCACACGTATTTGGTTTTTCCGACCTGTCTCAAGGTTGAGTTCCAGCAGGGAGTAGCCATTGGCCCGCTTGATGGTACGGTAGTGGGTAATGGATTTTGCCCCACCGTCGTCGTAAGGGCTGGAGCTGACGTAGAGGGTACGGTCGGTGAGCCACGACACCACCGTACCGGCATCCTTCTCCATCTCGCCCGCCACCACGGCCACGTAGCGGCGGTCGAAGACGATGTCGTGCCAATGGTCGCGCAGGGTGTGCTGCGTTTTCTCGTCTTTGGCAAACATCATGAGGCCGGAGGTGTCGCGGTCCAGCCGGTGCACGA
>JAISIX010000010.1 GCA_031261805.1 Mediterranea sp. (in: CFB group bacteria) | reverse complement strand
GCGCATGGATAGAGGCATACGGGAACCCAACGCGCCGCTCGTTCCTCGCTCTGCGTTGGGCTGGGATAGGAGCCTTTCAGGCATAGGCTTTCAGCCACCTTGGGCCTTGCAGGCCACCGCCCAATGCACACACCAGTTGTGCGCAACCTATGGAGGCGTACGTTATGGCGCATACAAAACCCGGCAGCAAGCTACCGGGCTATGAAGCTGTCACCCCTAACGGGGTGCTGACTGCGGCGGCTAATCACTAATCACTCACCGCTAATCACTCCCGTAAACTACAATTTGTCTCACCGCCTCGCCCACCCATTCTTCATTCCTAATTCTTCATTTCCCCGCCAACGCACTGATTCACCCGTCCCCTCGCTTTATTACGCCCTAATCTGCTGAAAAGTCCACGATTTGCATTACTTTTGCATCGATAAAGTAATCGAGAACCGCATATTAAAACAACTGAATGATGGATAAAGTAGTCATCAACTCGTACGAGGAATTTGAGAAGTTAGTAGGCCAGCAGCTTGGCATATCCGACTATGTGGAACTGCCGCAAGAGCGCATCAGCCTCTTTGCCGACGCCACCTTGGACCACCAGTGGATTCACGTGGACACCGAACGTGCCAAGACCGACAGCCCTTATCACAGCACCATCGCCCACGGTTACCTCACCCTTTCCATGCTTCCCTACCTGTGGAACCAAATCATCGAGGTGCACAACCTGAAGATGATGGTGAACTATGGCATGGACAAGATGAAGTTTGGGCAAGCCGTACTGGTCGGACAAAGCATCCGCTTGGTGGCCTCCCTGCACTCGCTGGTCAACCTGCGCGGCGTGGCCAAGGCCGAAATCAAGTTCGCCATCGAGATAAAAGACCAACCCAAGAAGGCGCTCGAAGGTATCGCTACCTTCCTGTACTACTTCGAATAACGGGACGGGATGCGTGGCTACCTTCTTGCCGGAATGTTTTTTCTCCTCGTGGGTTGCCACGAGGAGAAGAACCGCTTTGTGTGGGAGGCTGACGGCAAGCGTACAGAAGTGGAACTGGAGAAGAAGAACGACTCGCTATACATTCTCCACCTCCACACAGACCGGCCAACGCACACTACGTGGGAGCTGCCATACCCCGTCTACCGCTTCGACTGTGGCGACGTGACGGGCGACGGCGTCCCCGAGATAGCGGTGGGCGTGATAAAACCCACCCGCTTCGACCCTAAACCCCGGAAAAGGCTCTTCCTCTATCGCATTGCCGACGATACCTATATCCGTCCACTCTGGCTGGGTTCGAGGGTGGCACAACCCTTGGAAGATTTCCGCATCAGCCCAGCCAAACACCCTGTCCGGATACGGACCATGGAGCGCGAACGGGATGGACGCTTTCTTGTGGCCGAATACCGATGGCGTGGCTTTGGACTCGACTTCAAGCGATACATACGGCGCGAGCTTCCTGCCAACGAAGCCCGAAGGTTGCTCTCCCAATAGAGATACATCTACACACTAAAAACATATACTATAATGAAGAAGCTCATTCTACTGACGCTATCGCTACTACTCGTGATAGCCAGCTGCAAGAACAAGACCAAAAACAGCGCAGCTACCCAGCCGGCAACGTCGGTCGTATCCGACTCCACGCAAGCTTTGAAAGCTTTCGCCATCACCGACACACTACTGCCGCAGTCGGTCGACCTGCAGCAAGACATTACCCCTTACTCCATGCAGGAGCTGCGCCTGCTACGCAGCTATCCTTACGCCCTGCACGGTTACCACTTCATGGAGGCGGACATCAACGCTTTCTTCAGCAACAGCACAAAGTGGTACGACCAGCTGGTGTGGAAGTTGTTCGAAGACCCCGATTCCCTGTCAACGGATAAGTTTACCATCAATTACGACGAGGTAAAGCTGACGCCAGCCGAGAAAGCCTTCGTGGAGCGTGTGGACAAACGGATAGCAGAGCTGCGCAAACGGCAGACCCTTCGCCAATGGGACCTCACGCTGAACAACCCCGACAACGTCGTCAACCTCTTTCAGTTCAAGGACATCGACACCACCGTGATGCAACGATTGCGACAGAGCAACTTCACCATCGTGCGGGGGCACAACCTCCAGCTCTTCCACCTCTATGAAGAGAACGACTACCGACAGGTACCCAACTTTATCACCACAGACCTCTACCTGCAGGCCTTCCACATCTACTATTCGTACATCATGAAGAGCTTGGAGAAACAACATTTCATCCCGGCACTCGAACAGATATGCCTCACCTTCTACCAGCAATCCATGGCGCTGGCCGGCAAGCCCGACACTGAGACCTCGCTTCGCGACCTCGCGGAGTTCACCGCTACCTTTTTCGCCATCCCCTATCACTTGCTCACCGGCGAGGAGCTGACCATCCCCACGACCTATAAGGAAGCCTATCGAGGAGAAATAGGACTGATAGAAGGCGGCGTGGACAACCTCTCCAAGTTGCTGCCCGACCGGGGAGCCTACTTTCCCTATAGCCTCTTCAAACCTCGCGGGCATTACAGTCGCGAGCCTAAGATGCAGGCTTACTTCCGTGCCATGATGTGGTTGCAGGTGGCCGACCTCTGCCGGGAAGACGAGCAACAGCTACAACGTGCCCTCTTCCAAGCCATGATGCTCAATACCGCCAAACTACCCAACGGGAAGACACCCCTCATCCGCCTCTACCAGCAGGTGGCCACCCCGCTGACTTTCCTGACGGGTACGCCCGACAACCTCTCTATCATTGACCTCGCCACCTTCCTGACAGAGAAATATCCGCAGGTGCGGTTTGCCACCTTGCTGGAGCCTTATTTCATCGGCAAGATAACCCCTGAACTGGAAGAGCTGGCCAAGCAACGGAACGTCATCCACCCCAAGGAGGAGCTGACCTGCCGAGACAAGATCAACTTCCTGCCACAGCGCTACCTGCTCGACAACGAGGTGTTGCAAGAGTTGGTAGACGTCACTCCCGACGCCAACCGTGCCTACCCCAAAGGGCTGGATGTGCTGGCCGCCCTCGGCGTGAAGAGTGCCGAGGAGCTGCTGACCGGCCTCTACAAAGAACCCGAGAACTGGAGCGAGTACACCACCGAGCTGCAGAAGCTTCAGAAGAAGTTTGAGGGCTTTACCCGCAAGCTGCCGCAAAGCGTGTACGACAGCTGGATGGGCAGCTTGGTGACCCTGCAACAGGTAGACCCTGCCTGCCCCTCCTTTATGAAGACCCCCGACTGGGGATACAAGAACCTGAATACGGCCTTGGCTTCGTGGGCGGAGCTGAAACACGATGCCGTGCTATACGGCGAACAGCCCCAAGCGGCCGAATGTGGTGGTGCCGGACCTCCCGATCCCATCGTGGTAGGCTATGTAGAACCTAACTTCCCCTTCTGGGACAAGATGCTCGACCTGGTGAATGACACGCAAGACGTGCTGGTACGCAACGATTGCTTCAGCTCCGACCTTCGCGGGAAGACCGAACAACTACGCAACTACCTGCAGTTTGTGATACAGGTGACACAGAAAGAGCAGAAAAAGGAGAAGCTCACCGAGCAAGAGTATCGTACCATCCAGTACATGGGCAGCAGCCTGGAGAACTTCACCCTGTCGGTACTCGACCCCGACCTGAACTTAGACGACTGGTCGCTGGTACAAGGGCCGGACAAGTCGGTAGCCGTGGTAGCCGACATTTACACACGCAACGTGCCGGGCTGCTCCAAGGATGGCATCCTGCATGTAGGCAATGGTTTGGCCAACGACCTCTATGTGGTAGTGGAGATAGAAGGCAACCTCTACCTCCTGCGAGGGGCCACGTTCAGCTACTACGAGTTTGTACGCCCCTTGGGCACGCGTCTCACCGACGAGGAGTGGCAGCAGATGTTGGAAGACGGACAGGCTCCCCCCGTGCCCGAATGGATGAACAAAATCGTGCTCGACCCGGAGAAAGAACCCCGGGTAGACGAGCGGGTGTTTTATAGTTCGGGATGCTAAGCTGCCACCCGAAACGAGTAGGCCGATGGGCATGGGCAGTAGTGTTGCTGCTGGCAGCCTGTCGGCCCCCGGAGGAGACGACGCTCTCCATCCTTTTCACGGGCGATGTGCTCCTCGACCGCGGCGTGCGCCAGCAGATAGAGTCGCGGGGTGTCGACTCGCTCTTCTCGTCCGTGTCGCCGCTGTTCCATGCGATGGATGCCACTGTCGTCAACCTGGAATGTCCGCTCACGGCCCATCACACCCCTATTCAGAAAAGGTACATCTTCCGGGCCGAACCGGTATGGGCCAAGGCTTTGGCACGGGCGGGCATCACCCATGCAGCCTTGGCCAACAACCACAGCATGGACCAAGGACGTAGCGGACTGGCCGATACCTATCAATGCCTCTCCAACGCAGGCATCACACCGATAGGCTATGGACGAAACGCGGCCGAGAGCGC
>JAISIX010000248.1 GCA_031261805.1 Mediterranea sp. (in: CFB group bacteria) | reverse complement strand
AAAAGATAAACTTTCCCTAAAGCTGTTTGGGTCATACTCTCATCTGTTTGGGTCATTATCTCACCAGTTTGCCCACCTTCGCTCTTAGTTAGGGTACTTTTATCCTTAGTTAGGGTACCTTTTTCGTTAGTTTGACCACCAGTTTGACCACCTTCGCCCTTAGTTAGGGTACCTTTCTCAGTAGTTAGGGTACCTGTTTGGGTCATACCCTCATCTGTTTGGGTCATGCCTTCCTTCATGGCTTCTTCTATTTCCAAGAAAGGGATATAGAGCGTCAGCTCAACTTCGTCGAGGTTGAGCTTGTTCTTCAGCGTTGGCGCTTTCCATCCTGCTTTCTGCCAAGCTCCAAGAATTTTAGGAAAGCCTGACCCCAGATTCTCTCCGAACCCAATCATGCGAAGCATGTTTTGCATACGGGGGTTGCGAGCCTTGGAGTTTCCACCTTCGTATATTTGGCTTACGGGAAGTTTCAATGTACCCGGATTGCGTAGGCATATCCGGTCGTCATACTTCTCTATCCGCAGTACGGAGCCTGACAGAAAATAGTCGGAGTGTATGATGGAGTTGGTCAGAGCCTCACGGACAGCTTTATGAAGGGGCGAATCGTCTATACGCTTGATTCCTTCCATATAGAAAGGGCGGGGCAGGTCGCTCGTAAGCTTCACCACTATGCGTCGGAAGAACTGGTAGAGGTTGTTTTCCCAAAGCCCGTCATAAGTCAGGCGGTCACGGTAGCGCATTTCGCCTATCAAGCGGCTCATGTCAATATAGTCCATACGGAAGTTTGAGAAGCGTTCGCGTATGGGTAGTCCTTTGCCAAACATAAGCAGTCCGGCCAGTGTCAGCCCTTCTTTGCCTGTCCTGCGGTCGATGGTATAGCCGCCGAGGTTTTTTAGGAACTCTTTATCGTCTATCCCGTTCCATATATGTTCTCCGTTGCTAAGCTTGAACTCCATGCGGTATTGTTGCAAGGTGGCAGGGTCTACATCATCCATGCCATAGTATTCTATGAGGATGCCGTCATTGCCATCTTCGTTAGCATCGCGAATCATGGCACGTATCTCCGACTCGGTACAATGAAAGTCACCTTCATGATGACGTTTGAATGCACCTTTGTACACATTGTCGTTAAGATAGATAGGCTTTGCCCGATAGTCGGCTTGCGGTACTTGGATACATACCACTTGTTTGCCTTCCAAGTCAACCGTTTCTACATCGGCATCTTTGAGTATGTTCTGGTTTACTTTGTTGCTATTGATGGTATTCCAGAAATCAGTGATGATTTTCTTTGCGTCGCTTACGCCGACAATGGTAAATCGCTTGTTCAAGTCCTGCTCTTTCAACTCTTCGTGTACGCCCAGCAATATCAACCCGCCAATGGTGTTGGCGAAAGCTGAATAAGTTTCCCATACAGATTTGGGCACATCCGCACCGGCGAGCTTTGCCTCCAGTTGAAGGCGCTCATCACGTTTTAGCGCTGCTTGTATCTCCGATGCTGTCATCGCAATTCTTATTTGTTCGAGACAAAGATACGAAAAGAAAGCGGGAGAACCGCAAAAGCTTATACTTTTGCCGGTTCTCCCGCTTCTGATTGCTATATATAGCTTTCCTGACGGTTTATCCGAAGTTATCGAACATCAGGTTCGAGAACGGAACACCGAGGCTGTCGAGCATCTTCTCCACGGCCTGCGACATGGCGCCGGGGCCGCACATATAGTATTCGATGTCCTCGGGAGCTTCGTGGTCTTTCAGATAGGTGTCGTAAATCACCTGTCCTACGTAGCCGGGGGTGTACTTCACGCCTGCAGCATCGGCGGCGGGGTCGGGACGGTCCAGCGCGAGGTGGAACGAGAAGTTGGGGAACTCACGCTCAATCTCCAGAAAGTCTTCGAGGTAGAACACCTCGTTCAGTGCGCGGGCGCCGTAGAAGTACGACATCTTGCGGTCGGTGGTACGCAGGGTCTTCGTCATGTGCATGATTTGGGCGCGTAGCGGAGCCATACCGGCGCCACCGCCAATCCACATCATCTCTCGCTTGGAGTCGAAGATGGGGTGGAAGTCGCCGTAAGGGCCACTCATCGTCACCTTGTCGCCTGGCTTGAGGGTGAAGATGTACGACGAGGCGATGCCCGGCATTACGTCCATAAAGCCTTTGCCTTGGTCTTTGGGCTTGAACGGTGGCGTAGCGATACGTACCGTCAGCATGATGCGGTCGCCCTCGGCGGGGTAGTTGGCCATGGAGTAGGCACGGATGGTCTCTTCGGTGTTGGTGCACTTCAGGCCGAACAGGCCGAAGTTCTCCCACGCTTTCAGGTACTCATCGCCGATAAGGCTTTTGTCGATGTCCTTGTCGTAGTCCATGGTGAACTTGGGTATCTTGATTTGCGCGTACGAGCCGGGCAGGAAGTCCATGTGCTCGCCGGGAGGCAAGGCCACGATAAACTCCTTGATGAACGTGGCGACGTTCTTGTTGGAGATGACTTCACATTCCCACTCCTTGACACCCAATATCGATTCGTCGACCTTGATGCCCATGTCGCCTTTTACCTTCACCTGGCAACCCAGGCGCCAGTGGTCTTGCTGTTGTTTGCGGCTGAAATGCGGTGTCTCGGTAGGCGAAATCTCGCCGCCGCCTTCCAGCACCTGGCACTTGCATTGTCCGCAAGAACCCTTACCGCCACAGGCGGATGAAAGAAATACGCCATTGACCGACAGCGTGTTCAGCAGGGTAGAGCCTGACTCTACCTCCATCACCGTATCGCCGTTCATGGTCAGCTTCACTTTGCCCGAAGGTACCAAGAACTTCTTGGCCACCAGCAGGATGACAACCAGCAAGAGAATCACTACGAGGAATACCCCAATGCTCGCCAATATTAAATTCGTATCCATTGTTCCTTAATTCCTTTCTTTTAGATTTTCAAACCAGAGAAGCACATAAACGCGATGGCCATCAGCCCTACGGTGATGAACGTGATGCCCAGTCCCTTCAGCGGGGCAGGCACATCCGAGTAAGCCATCTTCTCGCGGATGGCAGCCAAGCCTACGATGGCCAGCAGCCAGCCGATGCCCGATCCCAGTGCATAAGAGACCGCGTCCCAGATGTCGCCGATATATTTCGGGTCGCTCTCGCCCAAGGTGATGCGTTGCTGCATAAACAGTGACGCGCCCATGATGGCACAGTTCACGGCGATGAGCGGAAGGAAGATGCCGAGTGAGTTGTACAGCGAGGGGCTGAAGCGCTCTACGGCCATCTCCACCAGCTGCACGATGCCCGCGATGACGGCGATGAAAAGGATAAAACTCAGGAAACTAAGGTCTACACCCGGGTTGAGTGCACCGCCGGGAGCCAGTACTTGGGTTTGCAACAAGTAGTTCACCGGAAGGGTCACTACCAGTACGAACGTTACGGCGATGCCCAGTCCGACGGCTGTTTTCACGTTCTTCGACACGGCCAGGTAAGAGCACATGCCCAAGAAGAACGCGAATATCATGTTGTCCACAAAGATGGAGCGGACGAATAAAGTTAATAGATGTTCCATAATTCTTCTTATTGCTCAATTAGTTCTTTATGACGGGCACGTTGGTACCAGATGATGCAGGCTACGATGATGAGCGCCATGGGCGGCATCAGCATCAGGCCGTTGTTCACGTAACCGGTGTTCTTGATAGGTTCGTAGTTCAGGATGTTGATGCCCAGTAGCGTACCCGATCCGAGCAACTCGCGGAAGAAGGCCACGATGACCAGTATCTTGGCGTAGCCCAAACCGTTGCCCATACCGTCGAGGACCGACTCCCACGGACCGTTCTGCATGGCGAAAGCCTCGAGACGTCCCATCAGGATACAGTTGGTGATAATCAGCCCTACATATACCGAGAGCTGTACGCTCACGTAGTAGGCGAAGGCTTTCAGGATCTCACTCACGATGGTCACCAAGGCGGCAACTACTACCAACTGTACGATGATACGGATACGGTTGGGGATGGTTTTGCGTATCAGCGAGATCACCACGTTAGAGAAAGCCGTAATGACCGTCACCGACAGGCCCATCACGATGGCCGGCTCCAGCTTCGCCGTGACGGCGAGGGCGGAGCAGATGCCCAGCACCTGTACGGTGACCGGGTTGTTCATTCCCAACGGAGTAGCGAATACTTCTTTATTCTTCTTCGAAAACAATTGTCCCATATTCTTTCTCCTCCTTATTTATTAGTTAGAAATTTAACGTACTCACCCAAGCAGTCCTTCAGCATGGCATCCACGCCTTTGGAGGTGATGGTGCCGCCGGAGATGCCGTCTACCTGGTATTCGGGTTTCTCCACTTTGCCGTTCTTCTCCACACCGAGGGCTACGGTGCCGTCCTCAAGCGTCTTCTTGCCCACGAACTCTTTCTGGAAGTGCTCGGTGGCGATCTCGGCTCCGAGGCCCGGCGTCTCGCTGGCGTGCGAGAAGTAGGTGCCGTATACGGTGTCCTTATCGTCGTTCAGCGCTACATAGCCCCAGATGGCGCCCCATAGTCCTACGCCATACACGGGGATGACGTATTTGGTCTGTCCGTCTACCGTGCACTCGAAGAGGTGGAAGCGTTTGTTCTCCTTGGCCTCTTTCTCATAGCCGGTCACGAAGTCGCCGGTGTTCTCGGTCAGCTCGCCCGTCTCGGGGTTCATCAGCATGTCTTTTACGTTCTTCCATTCGGCGTCCACGTCTTTCACGTCTTTGATGTTGAGCGCCGCCAGGATTTGTTTCTTGGTGTCGAGCTGCACGTTCTTGTCCTGTGTCGACCTCAGCGAGGAGCTGACGAACGCCAGCAGGAATGCCACGATAATAACCATTACCGAAGCGTAAATGATCGTATAACTATTGCTATTGGTATTCATTTCTATTCGGTGTTATTAGTTCGACTTCAAAGCTCGTTTCTCGCGGCGGCCGATGTTGCTCTGTACTACGCAGTAGTCTATCAGCGGGGCGAAGATGTTCATCAGCAGGATGGCGAGCATCATGCCTTCGGGGTAACCCGGGTTCAACACGCGGATGACGATGGCCATCACGCCGATGAGGAATCCGAAGATGTACTTGCCCGTCTCGGTGCGTGCGGAAGTCACGGGGTCGGTAGCCATGAACACGGCACCGAAACAGAAGCCACCCAGCACGAGGTGCTCGTACC
This sequence comes from Mediterranea sp. (in: CFB group bacteria), assembly GCA_031261805.1. Classification (GTDB taxonomy): domain Bacteria; phylum Bacteroidota; class Bacteroidia; order Bacteroidales; family Bacteroidaceae; genus Bacteroides. Next base: position 3,166 of record JAISIX010000248.1, on the reverse strand, counting down.
AAGGCATGTGAGCCATGGCGGTGTCGGGGCCAAAGGCGTTGAACACCCAAGCCATCAGGCCGCCACCCACGAATACCGAGAGCATGGTTTTACAGCTGGCGATGCCTGTCCACAACAGGACGACGGCGCCTATCAGGATAGCGATGGTACTCGTCTCACCGATGGAGCCGGGAATCAAGCCCGTCACCATGTCCCACGAGAAGGGTTGGTAGCCCGTGGCTGTAGTGGCGGTCGATGCCACGCCCAGCGCGGTAGCGCCCGAGAAGCCGTCGACGAACTTGTCGCCGCCCAGCCCGAAGATGCTGTTGCCCGATACCCATACGGCATCGCCCGACATCTTGGTGGGGTAGGCGAAGAACATGAAGGCACGTGTGATGAGTGCCACGTTGAAGATGTTCATACCCGTACCGCCAAACACCTCTTTGGCGAAGATGACGGAGAAGGCCGTAGCCACCGCCAAGATCCACAAGGGGCAGTCTACCGGCACAATCATGGGGATGAGGATACCCGAAACGAGGAATCCCTCCTGAATTTCTTCTTTCTTCCACTGGGCCACTACGAACTCAATGCCGAGGCCCACTACATACGATACGATGATCTTGGGCAGCACGGCCAGGAAGCCGTAGGCGAACATGTCGACGAAGCTGCCGGTTGTGCCCGTAGCGTGATAGTTTTGGTAACCTACGTTGTACATGCCCACCAGCAAGGCAGGCACGAGCGAAAGGACGACTAACGACATGATGCGTTTGCTGTCGATAGCGTCGTGTATATGTGTCCCCGATTTCGCTGTCTTGCTCGGCACATAGAGGAACGTCTCAAAGCCGTCGAACACGGAGTGGAATGCGTGGAGCTTGCCGCCCTCCTCGAAGTTCGGCTTTATCTTATCGAGATAATTTCTTAACGCTTTCATTTACTATTGTTGAATGATGAATTTAGGATACTGGGGTGATTAGGCCATCTCGGCGCGAAGCATGTCCAAGCCTGCCCGCACGATGCGTTGCAGCTCCATCTTCGACGAGCAGACGAACTCGCAGAGGGCGAAGTCCTCGGGCGCTACCTCGTAGATGCCCAATGCTTCCATGCGGTCGATGTCGCCGGCGATGATGGCTTTAATCAGGAACTCGGGGAGGATGTCCATGGGGAGCACTTTGTCGTACTCGCCCGACATAATCAGGTGGCGTTCACCGCCTTTCACGCGGGCATCCAGCGTATATTCCTTTTTCTTGCCCATCAGCCAGCTGAAGTAAGAGTGGCTCATGCTGAACTGGTTGAAGCGGGGCATAATCCATCCCAGCATCTCGTGGATGTCGTTACCTTCGGGGATTACCGTCAGTTGGCTGTGGAAAGCTCCCAGGAAGCCGTTGGGGGCGATTTGCTTGCCCGTCAGTACGTTGCCGCTGATGTAGCGCAGCTCTTTGCCCTGGGTCACATTGCCGCTGAACACGTCGGTGAGCAACGCTCCCACTTGCAGCTTGCAGTAGGCGGGCTTCAGCACTTCCGAGCCGGTGAGGGCTACCGTACGGGTAAAGTTCACGCGTCCGGTGTTCAGCAGGCGCCCGATGAAGATGACGGCCTCGGGGTCGATGGTCCACACCGTCTCACCCTTCGAGATGGGGCTGACGTGGTTGATCTGTACGCCTACGTTGCCGGCGGGGTTGGGACCGTCGAAAGCGGTGATGGTGACGTTCTTGGCTGCCGTCAGCGCGGTGGCTTTCTGCTTCACGCTGATGCCCAGGTACGTTGTCGCCAGCTTGGCGAGCGCGTCCAGTCCCGTTTGGAAGTTGGATTCCTCACCTTTCAGGGCCAGCTCGAAGTTGGGGGCCAAGGGGTTAGAGTCGAATGCGGAAATGAAGATGCCTTTAGGGGCAACCGTGGGATTGGCGATGATGTCGTACGGACGTTGCTTGATGAAAGCGAAGAGTCCGGCCTCCAGCAAGGCGGCCTTTACCTCTTCGGCACTCATGGAAGCTACGTCTTTCTTGCCGAACTCCTCGTAGTCCTGCTCGGCGGCAGCCTCTACCACGATGTTCAGCACCTTACGACGCGCGCCGCGTTCCACGCTCGTCACCACGCCACTCACGGGCGAGACGAACTTCAACTCCGGATGGAACTTGTCGATAAACAAAGGGCCACCCGCCATCACATATTCCTGCTCTTTCACAACTACTTTCGGTGTCACACCGGGAAAGTCGTCGGGTACAAGCGCATAGAATCCCGGTGTTTTCACCGTAAGGAATGTCTCTGCGGCTTTCCCCTTTAGGTTTATGTCAAGGCCTTTACGTAACTTTATTACATTTGCCATGCTATGATTAAATAATGGTTTTACAATTTGGGGCAAAAGTAATAAATAATAGTGTGAAACAGGTGAAAAAGAAAGAGGAATTACGGAAGTATTTCCGCAATCCCTCTTTGTGTCCGCACACGGTTCTCGTGTCGTTATTCTTCCACCGCAAACATGGGGTCCCAAGCCGGTAGGCGTATAGGCTTCTGTTTCAGTGCTTCCATCACTTTGGAAGTAGCGTATTTCTTCTCCACCACCAGGCGGAACATATATTCGTCGAACCATTGGTCGGTCATGATGAGGTGCCCTTGGTAGCCCGAGGCTGCTCCCCAGCTGTTCTCTACCATCCACTTGGTGGGTTTGCCGGCCTTGTCGAGGTCTACAGCCATCAGCGTCATGGCGTGGCTGGAACCACTGGCGAAGGTCTGGATGCGTTGTTTCTTGTCCATGCCGAAGGTGGTACCCATCAGGTCTTCGTAGTCATAGTTGTTGACATCGAGCAGGCCACGGTCGGAGTTGAGGAACTTGCCCACGTCGCACGAGAAGTACATCATCGTGCTGTCTTTCAGCGAGGCGATGGCCATCTGCTTGATGTCGTCGGCGGGCAGGTTGACGTACGTCCAGTTGTGTCCGTCGTAGCGGTGGCGGTCGTAGTCTATCTCGTAGCTTTTATAATACTCACGGCTGGGGTCGTTCATCAGCATGACGTAGTTGCCCAGCAGCTCCGTATCTCCATATTTCTTCAGGAAGGAGAGGGGCGTGTAGGTCTCCGTGCTCACGGCTTTCCCTTGCGCGTTGTATTCCGTCCAGCTGAATTCCGTGGGTGGCACGCCGAGGTTGAGCACCAACATGCGGTAGATGACGCCGAGCATCTCGGTCTTCTGC
>JAISIX010000191.1 GCA_031261805.1 Mediterranea sp. (in: CFB group bacteria) | reverse complement strand
CGGCCCACAACGTGGTGGTGCCCGACCTCGCCATCGTGAAGCAGTCCGGCTCGGGAGACCGTTACGTCTTCGTCTACGCCGACGGTAAGGTATCTTATAATAAGGTGGAGCTGGGACGCCGCATGGGCACCGAGTACGAGCTACGCTCGGGCGTGCCCGACCATGCGCAAGTAGTCATCGCCGGACAGTCCAAGCTGCTGAACGGAATGGAAGTAAAGGTCAGTGAGTAGTGATTAGTGAGTAGTGATTAGTGATTAGCACTGGCTGGGCCGGCAATCACTATCCACTCATCACTCATCACTACTCACTCACCACTATCCACTCATCACTAATCACTAATCACTCATCACTAATCACTATCCAACATGAGTTTATACGAAGGAGCGGTTAAGAAACCCATCATGACCTCACTCTGCTTCCTCGCAGTAGTGATATTCGGACTGTTCTCGCTATCCAAGTTGCCTATCGACTTGTACCCCGACATCGATACCAACACCATCATGGTGATGACCGCCTACCCCGGGGCAAGCGCCTCGGACATAGAGAACAACGTCACCCGCCCGCTGGAGAACATCCTCAACTCGGTGAGCAACCTCAAGCACATCACCTCCCGCTCGTCGGAGAACATGTCGCTCATCACCCTCGAGTTTGAGTTCGGGAAGGAAGACATCGACGTGCTCACCAACGATGTGCGCGACAAGCTCGACATGGTAAGCTCCAGCTTGCCCGACGATGCCGAGACGCCCATCATCTTCAAGTTCAGCACCGACATGATACCCATCGTGCTCCTCTCCGTGCAGGCCAACGAGAGCCAGCCCGCCCTCTACAAGATTCTGGATGACCGGGTGGCCAACCCCTTGGCACGCATCCCCGGCGTGGGCACGGTCTCCATCGCCGGCGCCCCACAACGAGAGATACAGGTGTACTGCGACCCCGTGAAGCTGGAGGCCTACCACCTGAGCATCGAGACCATCAGCGCCATCATCGGCGCGGAGAACCGCAACATACCCGGTGGCAACTTCGACATCGGCAGCGAGACCTACTCGCTACGCGTGGAAGGTGAGTTTAAGGATGCCCGCCAGATGGAGGACATCGTAGTGGGTACCTCGGGCGGCGCCAACATCTACCTGCGCGACGTGGCACGGGTGGTGGACACCGTGGAAGAGCGGGCACAGGAAACCTACAACAACGGCGTGAAAGGTGCCATGATCATTGTGCAGAAGCAGTCGGGCGCCAACTCGGTGAACATCTCCAAGAAGGTGGCGCAAGTGCTGCCCCGTCTGCAGAAGAACCTGCCCAGCGACGTGAAGCTGGGGGTCATCGTCGACACGTCGGACAACATCCTCAACACCATCGACAGCCTTACCGAGACGGTGCTCTACGCCCTGCTCTTCGTAGTGGTGGTGGTGTTCCTCTTCCTGGGACGCTGGCGAGCCACGCTCATCATCAGCATCACTATCCCCCTCTCGCTCATCGCCTCGTTCATCTACCTGGCCATGACGGGCAACACCATCAACATCATCTCCCTCTCCTCCCTCTCCATCGCCATCGGCATGGTGGTGGACGATGCCATCGTGGTGCTCGAGAACGTCACCACCCACATCGAACGAGGGTCCGACCCCAAGCAGGCCGCCGTGCACGGCACCAACGAGGTGGCCATCTCCGTCATCGCCTCCACCCTCACCATGATAGCGGTGTTCTTCCCCCTCACCCTCATCACCGGTATGTCGGGCGTGCTCTTCAAGCAGCTGGGCTGGATGATGTGTATCATTATGTTCATCTCCACCCTCTCCGCCCTCTCACTTACGCCGATGCTCTGCTCCAAGCTTCTCCGCTTGCAGAAGAAGCAGTCGCGGGCGTTCACCCTCTTCTATAAACCCATCGAGAAGGGACTCGACGCACTCGACACGGGCTATGCCCGACTGCTCAACTGGGCCGTTCGCCACCGTCCCATCGTCATTGTGGGCTGTATCGCCTTCTTCATCATCAGCCTGCTGTGCGCCAAGGGCATCGGAACGGAGTTCTTCCCCGCGCAGGACAACGCCCGCATCGCCGTGAAGCTGGAGCTGCCCATCGGCACCCGCAAGGAGATAGCCCAGCAACTCTCCGAGAAGCTCACCTACCAGTGGATGACAGAGTTTAAAGGGATTATGAAGGTGTGCAACTACACCGTGGGACAGGCCGACTCCGACAACACCTTCGCCTCCATGCAGGACAACGGTTCGCACATCGTCTCCTTCAACATCAGCCTCGTGGACCCGGGCGACCGCAAGGAGACCCTCGAGGAGGTGTGCGACCGGATGCGTGAGGACCTCAAGGCATACCCCGAGTTCAGCAAAGCGCAAGTCATCCTGGGCGGTAGCTCCAGCGGTATGTCGGCGCAGGCCACGGCCGACTTCGAGGTGTACGGCTACGACATGACGCAGACCGACAGCGTAGCCTCCCGCCTCAAACGCTCCCTACTCACCGTCAGTGGAGTGTCGGAAGTAAACATCAGCCGGAGTGACTACCAGCCGGAGTACCAAGTGGACTTCGACCGCGAGAAGCTGGCCATGCACGGACTGAATCTCTCCACCGCCGGCAACTACCTACGCAACCGCATCAACGGCGCCATCGCCTCGAAGTACCGCGAGGACGGCGAGGAGTACGACATCAAGGTGCGTTATGCCCCCGAGCACCGTACCAGCCTGGCCGACATAGAAAACATCCTCATCTACAACGCACAGGGCGAAGGGGTGCGGGTGAAGGAGCTGGGACGGGTAGTGGAACGCTTTGCCCCACCTACCATCGAGCGCAAGGACCGCGAGCGCATCGTCACCGTCTCCGCCGTCATCTCGGGCGCCCCGCTGGGCGACGTGGTGGCTGCCGGAAACAAGATTATCGAGCAGATGGACCTGCCGAGCGACATCACCGTGCAGATAGCCGGCTCGTACGAGGACCAGCAGGAGTCGTTCGCCGACCTCGGCACGCTGGGCATCCTCATCGTCATCCTCGTGTTCATCGTCATGGCGGCACAGTTCGAGTCGCTCACCTACCCGTTCATCATCATGTTCTCCCTCCCCTTCGCCTTCAGCGGGGTGCTCATGGCTCTCTTCTTCACGGGTAGCACGCTGAGCGTGATGAGCTTGTTGGGAGGCATCATGCTGATAGGTATCGTGGTGAAGAACGGCATCGTGCTCATCGACTACATCACCCTCTGCCGCGAGCGTGGCATGGCGGTGCTCCACTCCGTAGTCACCTCGGGCAAGAGCCGCTTACGTCCCGTGCTCATGACCACCGCCACCACTGTGCTGGGCATGATACCCATGGCCATCGGCGGCGGACAGGGTTCGGAGATGTGGAGTCCGATGGCCATCGCCGTCATCGGTGGTCTCACCATCTCCACCATCCTCACGCTCGTGCTCATCCCCACGCTTTACTGCATCTTTGCGGGCACAGGCATCAAGAACCAGCGCCGCAAGCTACGTCGGCAGCGTGAGCTGGAGGCCTACTTCCAGGAGCATAAGAGTGAAATCATCAAGAAATAACCACCGTTATATAACGTAAGACAATGAAATCTGTATTGATTACCTTCGACCAAGCCCACTACGAGCGTATCACCACCCTGCTCGACCGCCTCAACTGCCGCGGCTTCACCTACTTGGAACGCGTGCAGGGGCGCGGCTCCCGGGGGGGCGACCCTCACTTCGGCAGCCATGCCTGGCCGGGTATGTGCTCCGCCATCCTCACCATGGTGGACGACGACCGGGTGGACCCGTTGCTCGACACCCTACACCGCATCGACACGGAGACCGAACAGCTCGGCCTCCGCGCCTTCGTGTGGAACGTGGAACGAAGCATATAGCATCCCCAATAGTTTTTGCAACAAATGCCCCTCGGCCCTCCCCCTACCCATCAGTGACGGCAGGAGGAAAGGCAGAGGGGCAAGCCCCAACCTATTACATTTTTTTGCACTCGCATAATAAAAAACCGCCATCCTTACTTGCTCATACTCTGCTTTTTCATACCTTTGCACACACTTTGAGTGAATTGAGATACATGTTAAGTTGCACAGCACGAATGGTTCTTGCGTTTGTTCTGAACCATTTTTCTACGGCGACTTCGACCAGAGGCGATGAAGAATGTGACAGACGGACAAAACAACCATTGACGCTGAACAGCTAAACTATAAACAGGAGAAGCAAGTATGAGTTTTAGCGGAGCGTATCACTCTGTTTATACCAAAATCCAGGCCATGGAAGAGCGCCATGCCTCCACAACGGTTTGCAAGAGGCACAAAGTGTTCGACGGACACCTTGTGGCATTTTGCGTTCACTTTCCCCAATCCATTTATAGTAGGATGTATCAAGAACTATTCGGATGCTTTCCTGGTTTGGAGAGCAAGGCAGACATGCGTGCCCACGCCGCCCGATGCACCCAATGAAGCGTCCCTGTGTAGCCAGCTCCGGCAACGGGAAAGCATAGAGGGACAGCTTATACGCAAGAAAGATATAGTTTAGAGAGGCTATTCATTATAGAGAGAAATTACAGAAAATGAAGAGTATCACAAACGACATTACTGGAAAGAGAACACAAGAGAATCCTCTAAAAAGAAAACGTTATGTGAGTTTTGTTTTTACAGTGGATGCCCGGAGCTACGAAAGCTCCCGGCATCCACTCTTCTTTTCCCCCACATACATCCCCCTGCCCTTACCTGGGAGTTTGTGCAACACCCCCTTACGCACCTCTACAACCCTGTACTCATCGGGCTTTGCGTGCGCAAGGGGGTAATTGGGGTGGGAAATATAAGTCTGTGAGGGCGCTTGGCAGTGTTGCAAATCGTGCGCTGCACGTTTTGCAACAATTAGTTTTGTTTAGTTTTGTGTATCCGTGAGAGATGGCTCATTTGCTTGTCTCGGGGAAGTGTAGCTTTTACCCCTTGCGCACGCAAAGCCCGATGAGAAAGTAGATGCAGGAGTGCGTAGGGGGACGTTGCACAAACTTCCGGTGGAGAAGGGTGGAACGGGATGGGCTTCTTGGCTATCTATCAATATTCCATACTACACGTTCTACATTCACGCAGCATGAACAGAAAAAACACGGCCGTGAATGAATCGGTTCACGGCCGTGTTTGTATCAGTTCATGGCCGTGAATGAAGAGGTTCACGGCCGTGTTTTTTCTGCTCATGCTGCGTGACCTACAGCGGCTTACCCGGTGTCTTGCAAACATCCTCTGGGAAGGTTTGGGCGCATGCCCATCGGCCCGTGGGCGGATGGGCATGCGCTCGTACGCCGATGGGCATCCGCTCATGAGAGCATGCCCTTCGGCGTACCGTCGCCTCTAAAAGGCGTTTGGGTTCACCATAAACATCTGTTAATATGCGCATTACAGGCAGGTGAAAGCAGTGAAAGCAAGAAAACGCTACTTTCAGGAGGGATGATTTTGATGCGGTTTCCCTAAAGATTCGATAGAAACGTTGCATTTATGCTTTTAAATGTCTACCTTTCCGCTCTGAATACTAACATTCTAAAAATGGAAGGAGGCGGATGACTTATGAAAAAAAGAAGTTTCTTCTGTTTGTTGATGGCGACATTCAGCATCCCGCTGAGTGCACAGTGCATTGTGTACCCCAACCTGAAAGGGCTGTTGGCGCAAGAGGGTGACACCATTGCGACAGTCTGCGTGGAGAAACGTTCCCGAAACCAGATTATGCTTACCGGCGGCGCCGACTACCGGGTGACAACGGAGCACAACGAATCCCTGTCGCGCCGGCTGAAGAAACGCACGTTTGCCGTACGCACCAACCAAGGCGACCTCTACCTCAACTGCCGCAAGCTACGCTATAAGAAGATGCGGTTCGGCGGCTGGTACGCCCCCGCCGTGCTGGTAGGCGGCAACCTCTACTTCTGCGCCGTTCCGTTAGGCTCCGTCATAGGAGGCCAGTTCGTACCCAACGACGAAGTAAAACTCGGCGGTAAGGTGGGCGATGCCATCGCCACCTCGAGCTTGGTCAACAAGCGCGTCTGCTACGAACTGGACAGCAGCACCGGCAAAGTAGAGTTCCTCAGCAAAGAGAAGATGCTACGCCTGCTGGACAACCATCCCGATGAGAAGGCCCAATACCTGCGTGAAGAAAACCCCGACGAAGCCCAATACTCCTTCAAGTACCTGCAAAATATAAAGGATAAGTAAGTGTAATAGAACCTTTACGACACGACAACTACAAAGTTCCTTCGTTCCTCTCCCTTTTCGGCAGGAATATGCTACTTTTGTACCCACAACAGAAGTATATAAGTATGAAGCATATCGAAGAGACATACCAAGACATCATCGCCCGCTCGGAGACTGAACTGCGACAAGTTCGCCAACGCATCTATTACATCAGCCTCTTGCGGGTGGTACTCTTTGCAGTGGCTATAATCGACACCTTCGCCTTTTGGAGTGACGGATGGGAGGCTCTGCTTCCACTCGCCGCGCTCCCTTTCCTACTCTTCCTATGGTTGGTGAAACGCCACAACCGATGGTTTCGTCGGAAGGACTACCTGAAAGAGAAGATACGCATCAACGAACAGGAACTACGGGCCTTGGAGTACGACTTCGCCGACTTCGACAACGGCGAGGAGTTCGTCGACCCCGCACATCTCTACACGTTCGACCTCGACGTGTTTGGCCCCCATTCCCTCTTCCAATACATCAACCGTACCGCCACTCCCGCCGGCAAGCAACACCTGGCACAATGGCTCGACGCCCATCTGGAAGAGAAAACAGCCATCGAACAGCGGCAAGAAGCCATACGTGAGCTGGCACCGGAGCTGGAGTTCCGCCAGCAGTTTCGCCTGCTTGGCCTGTTGTACAAGGGAGTGCCCACCGACATTGCCGAAATCAGGGCGTGGGCCGAAAGCCCCGCCACGTATCACGGCAACCCATGGTTGCGGTTCCTCCCCACTGCCGTGCTGGCCATCAATGTCATCGGTATCGGCGCCGCCTGCCTCGGCTGGTGGCCCGCCTCTCTCGCCGGAGTCGTGTTCGGCCTCTGCCTGGTGTCGAGCTTTGCCTTTACGGGGCGCATCACCAAACTGCAAATCGCATACGGCAAGAAGCTCAAGTTGCTCTCCACCTACGCCGACCAGATACTGCTGACGGAGCAAAAGGAGATGCGTAGCCCTGCCCTGCAAGCACTCAAGGCCGAGCTGACCAGTCACGGACAGACCGCCTCGCAAGCCGTGCGCCGCCTCTCCGAGCTGATGAATTCGCTCGACCAGCGCAACAACCTGCTGATGCTCACCATCCTCAACGGACTGATGTTCTGGGAACTGCGGAAGATGACGCGCATCGAAGAGTGGAAGGCTCGACACGCCACCGACCTACCCCGCTGGATAGAGGCCATCGGTGAGCTGGACGCTTATTGCTCGATCGCCACCTTCGCCTACAACCACCCCACGTACACCTACCCCACCCTTACCGCGTCGCCTTTCAGCCTACAGGCCACTGCCCTCGGCCACCCACTGATGGACCGGCGGAAATGCGTGCGCAACGACATCCACGTAGACGGCCGCCCGTCTTTCATCATCATCACCGGCGCCAACATGGCCGGCAAGAGCACCTACCTCCGTACAGTAGGCGTCAACTATCTCCTGGCTTGCGTCGGGGCACCTGTCTGGGCCGACCAGATGGAACTGTACCCCGCCCGCCTCGTCACCAGCCTACGCACCAGCGACTCGCTGACCGACAATGAGTCGTACTTCTTCGCCGAGCTGAAACGCCTGAAGCTTATCATCGACAAGCTGGAGGCCGGCGAGGAACTCTTTATCATCCTCGATGAGATTCTAAAGGGCACCAACTCCATGGACAAGCAGAAAGGCTCACTCGCCCTCATCCGCCAGTTCATGACGTTGAACGCCAACGGCATCATCGCCACCCACGACCTATTGCTCGGCACACTGGCCGAGGCCTACCCGCAAAACATCCGCAACCACTGCTTCGAGGCCGACATCACCGACAACGAACTGACCTTCTCCTACCGGATGCGCGACGGCGTAGCGCAAAACATGAACGCCTGTTTCCTGATGAAGAAGATGGGCATCGCGATAGCGGAATAGAGAGCATAGACAAAGGGTTATAATACTGTTTCAACCCCATATAACGGCACATTCACCATCCACTCCTCTGGACGATATTCTAACATCGAAAGGCGTATGGCTTGGCGTGGCTGATACTTTTCGCAGAACAACTTGATAAAAGTGTATCCATACCGCACTTTTATCCTGATAAAAGTGTGGGCGCACTACATTTTTATCGGGATAAAAGAGGATTCTATCAAGAGGGGCTGCATGACTTGTAGGCTTTTTAAAGTCCCTTTCCTGATTCCTTGCCACCCTCCTGCCGTTTTTTCTGGATAATGATGTATCTTTGCGGCCAAGATAACAGATATAACAGATTTAGAAACAGTTACTATATGTCTACAGAACTCTTTTCAACGCTGCCCTACAAGGTGGCGGACATTACGCTGGCCGACTTCGGCCGCAAGGAAATCGATTTGGCTGAGAACGAGATGCCGGGCCTGATGGCACTGCGCGAGAAATACGGTGAATCCAAGCCATTGGCGGGCGCCCGCATCATGGGGTCGCTCCACATGACCATACAGACAGCCGTGCTCATTGAGACGCTCGTGGCGCTGGGTGCCGAGGTGCGCTGGTGCTCGTGCAACATCTACTCCACACAAGACCATGCCGCCGCTGCCATCGCTGCCTCGGGCGTGCCGGTGTTTGCCTGGAAGGGCGAGACGTTGGCCGACTACTGGTGGTGCACGTTGCAGGCGCTTAACTTCGGCGAAGGCAAAGGCCCCACGGTGATTGTCGACGACGGTGGCGACGCCACGATGATGATTCACGTGGGCTACCATGCCGAGAACGATGCCAAGGTACTCGATAAGGAGGTACATGCCGAAGACGAGATAGAGCTGAACGCCCTGCTGAAGCGGGTGTTGGCCGAGGATAAGGGACGTTGGCACCAAGTAGCCGCCGAAGTACGTGGCGTGTCCGAAGAGACGACCACCGGTGTGCACCGCCTGTACCAGATGCAGGAGGAAGGTACGTTGCTCTTCCCGGCGTTCAACGTCAACGACTCGGTGACGAAGTCGAAGTTCGACAACCTCTACGGCTGCCGCGAGTCGCTGGCCGACGGTATCAAGCGCGCCACCGACGTAATGATAGCCGGTAAGGTAGTGGTCGTATGCGGTTACGGCGATGTGGGCAAGGGATGCTCGCACTCCATGCGCTCCTACGGTGCCCGTGTGCTGGTGACGGAGGTCGACCCCATCTGCGCCCTGCAAGCTGCCATGGAAGGCTTTGAGGTAGTGACGATGGACGACGCCTGCACCGAGGGCAATATCTTCGTGACCACCACCGGCAATATCGACATCATCCGCATCGACCACATCGAACGCATGAAAGACCAAGCCATCGTATGCAACATCGGGCACTTCGACAACGAGATACAGGTGGATGCCCTCAAGCACTTCCCCGGCATCCGCAAGGTGAACATCAAACCACAGGTGGACCGTTACTACTTCCCCGACGGCCATAGCATCATCCTGCTGGCCGACGGCCGATTGGTCAACTTGGGATGCGCCACCGGACACCCCTCGTTCGTGATGAGCAACTCCTTCACCAACCAGACGCTGGCACAAATCGAACTCTTCAACAAGAAGTACGAAGTGGGTGTCTATCGCCTGCCTAAGCACCTCGACGAAGAGGTGGCACGCCTGCACTTGGCCAAGCTCGGCGTGAAGCTAACGCAGCTCACCCCCGAACAGGCCGCCTATATCGGCGTGTCGGTCGACGGTCCCTACAAAGCCGAACATTACAGATATTAAACAGAAAGGAACATGAAGAAACTCCTGCCCGACCTCATCGTCCTCCTGACGTTTGTCGTCCTCTCGTTTGCCTACTTCTTTCCGGCCGACATCGAAGGCCGTGTGCTGTTCCAGCACGACTCTGTCGCCGGCGTAGGAGCCGGACACGAAGAGAAAGAATACTTAGAACAGACGGGCGAACGGACTCGCTGGACGAACGCCCTCTTCGGCGGCATGCCCACCTACCAGATGTCGCCGAGCTACGACTCCACCCGCCCGCTCACGTGGGCGCAAAAGGTGTACCAGCTCTGGCTACCACCCTACGTGGTGCTCACGTTCATCATGATGCTGGGGTTCTACATCCTGCTGCGGGCGTTTGGCATACCGGCCTGGCTGGCAGGCTTAGGCGGGGTGGCGTGGGCCTTCTCGTCCTACTTCTTCATCCTTATCTCGGCGGGACATATCTGGAAGTTTGTCACCTTGGCCTACATCCCCCCTACGTTGGCGGGCATCGTGCTGGCCTACAGACAGAAGTACCTGCTTGGCGGGCTGCTCACGGCGTTCTTCATCGCCCTGCAGATACAGTCCAACCACATCCAGATGAGCTATTACTTCGCGTTTGTCATCCTCTTCTTCGTACTGGCTTACTTCGAGAAAGCCCGCAGGACAAAGGAGTTGCCACGCTTCTTCAAGGCCTCGGCCGTGCTGATAGCGGCAGCGGCGGTGGGCGTCTGCACCAACCTCTCCAACCTCTACCATACCTACGAGTATAGCAAGGAGACCATGCGTGGACCGAGCGAGCTGAAGCAAGAAGGTGCCGCGGCGGCGCAAGCCACCGGCAGCGGATTGAGCCGCGACTACATCACGCAATGGAGCTACGGCATCGGCGAGACGTTGACGCTCCTCGTGCCCAATGCCAAGGGAGGCGCCTCCGTCCCCCTGTCGCGCAACGAGACGGCCATGAAGAAGGCCAACCCGATGTACAACGGCATCTACTCGCAACTGACGCAATACTTCGGCGACCAGCCCATGACAGCCGGGCCGGTGTACGTGGGGGCATTCGTCCTCTTCCTCTTCGTTCTGGGTTGCTTTGTGGTGAAAGGCCCGCTGAAGTGGGCCTTGCTGGGCGCCACACTCTTCTCCATCCTGCTGGCATGGGGCAAGAACTTCATGGGGCTGACAGACCTCTTCATCGACTATATGCCGATGTACAACAAGTTTAGAGCCGTCTCCTCCATCCTGGTCATCGCGGAGTTCACCATTCCGCTTCTGGCCATCTTCGCTTTGAAGGAGGTGCTCGACAAGCCCACGTTGCTAAAGCAGAAAGAGAACCGCACGGGGCTGATTGTCTCGTTGCTGCTCACCGCCGGCGTATCGTTGTTGCTGGCCGTCGCCCCGGGCATACTCGAGGCGGGCTATGTACCTGCCAGCGAGATGGCCGCCCTCAAGCAAGGACTCCCCGCGGAACACTTGGCCCCTATCGTGGCAAACCTGTCGGACATGCGTGAGGCGATGGTTACCTCCGACGCTTGGCGCAGCTTCTTCGCCATCGCCATCGGTTGCCTCCTCCTCTTCCTTTATGTACAACAACGACTGCGGACATCGCTCACCGTGGCAGGCATCGCCCTACTTTGCCTGGTAGACATGTGGAGCGTGAACAAACGCTACCTCAGCGACGACCAATTCATCACCAAGGCCGAGACAAGAAACAGCTTCGTGGAGACGGCAACCGACAAGGCCATTCTGGAAGACAAGACGCTCGACTACCGCGTGCTGAACTTCGCCGGCGACACCTTCAACGAGAACAACACCTCCTATTGGCACAAGAGCATCGGCGGCTACCATGCGGCCAAGCTCCGCCGTTACCAGGAGATGATAGAGCGTTACATCTCGCCCGAGATGCGGGTGATAGCCCAAGCCGGCGGCCAGATGGACTCCATCGCCCCCACTGCCATACCGGTACTGAACATGCTCAACACCAGGTACTTCATCTTCCCTGCCGGACAAGGCGAGACCGTGCCGGCCAAGAACCCTTATGCAAATGGTAACGCTTGGTTCGTGAATAAGGTAGACTACGTGGCCAATGCCAACGAGGAGATTGATGCCCTGCACCACATCCTCCCCACCGAGACGGCCGTGGTAGACCGCAAGTTCGAGAAGATGCTGCAGGGAGTGACCGAGGGATACAAAGACTCCCTCTCCACCATCCAGCTGGAGAGCTACGAGCCGAATAAGCTTGTCTACAAGACCACGTCGGCCCATCCCGGCATAGCCGTCTTTTCCGAGATATATTACCCCGGCTGGCAGGCCACCATCGACGGACAGCCGGCCGACATTGCCCGTGCCGACTACATCCTGCGGGTGATGAACGTTCCCGCCGGCGAGCACACCATCGAAATGTGGTTCGACCCACAGAGCATACACGTCACCGAACGCATCGCCTACGCCGCCTTGGCACTGATGCTGATAGGCGCAATGGCACTGCTTTGGAAAGTACGCCGCCGGCACGCGGCCTGACACCTCCCTAAAGAGAGGGACAACGGACGAAGAACAATTGTTAATTGTTAAGGACCTTCGCCCGTTGTCCCTCTCTTTTGTTATCTTTGCGTCAGAAATCAAAAAATCGTGTAGTCATGAAGTACAAACTATTAGTGCTCGATGTGGACGGAACGCTTTTGAACGACGCAAAAGAAATAACTCAACGCACCTTGGCAGCCTTGCTCAAGGTCCAGCAGATGGGAGTACGCATCGTGTTGGCATCGGGAAGGCCCACTTACGGGCTGATGCCACTGGCCAAAACATTGGAACTGGGAAACTACGGAGGTTTTCTCCTCTCTTATAATGGTTGCCAGATTATCAGTGCCTCTGATGGACAGGTGTTGTTCGAACGCCGCATCAATCCCGAGATGATTCCCTATTTGGAGAAGAAAGCCCGGAAAAACAACTTTGCCCTTTTCACTTACCACGACGAGACCTTGTTTTCGGACACCATAGGGAACAAGCACATCGACGACGAGACCCAACTGAACGGCCTACGGCAGGTGATAGAACCTGAATTTTCCGCCGGCATCGACTTCGCCCCCTGCAAATGCGTGTTAGTGAGCGACGATGCCGAAGCCCTCACCTCCTTGGAAGACCATTGGAAACGCAGGTTAAGCGGTGCCTTGGACGTCTTCCGATCCGAACCCTATTTTCTCGAAGTAGTACCCTGTGGCATCGACAAGGCCAACACGCTGGGTGCCTTGATGGAACTGTGCGACATCAAACGCAGCGAGGTAATAGCCATTGGCGACGGTGTGTGCGACGTGACAATGATTCAGCTGGCCGGCATGGGCGTAGCCATGGGCCATGCCGAAGATTCGGTAAAGATATGCGCCGACTACGTGACTGGCTCCAACGAAGAAGATGGCGTGGCCATGGCGGTAGAGAAGATGATTATCGCCGAGGTACGCTCATCGATAATCCCCATTGACCAGCTCAACGCCCAAGCACGCCATGCGCTGATGGGTACGCTGGGCATCCAGTACACCTACGCCTCCGAGGAACGGGTGGAAGCCACCATGCCGGTGGACGAACACACCCGCCAACCCTTCGGCATCCTCCACGGCGGAGCCACGCTGGCACTGGCCGAGACGGTGGCCGGGCTGGGGTCGATGATAGCCTGCCAGCCCGACGAGTTCGTGGTGGGGATGCAGGTGAGCGGCAACCATATCTCCTCCGCCCACGAGGGCGACACGGTACGTGCCGTAGCTACCATCGTACACAAGGGACGCTCCTCGCATGTATGGAATGTCGACGTGTTCACCTCCACCAACAAATTAGTATCGACTATACGGGTAGTAAACAGTGTAATGAAGAAAAGATGAAAAAGAGACAAGACGACGAAGTGAAAGAAATGATAAAGTTCTTCTTAGCCAAGAAGATGCTTGACGAGTATGTGAAAATAGGAAAGCCCTTCGCCATTTACCGCCATCCCGACGGAAAGAACATCTATTTGGTGACACCCGACAAACAAGACATAGATTACTACCACGATTTGAGTAAACTGAACGGGCAGGATGGCTTTGTCTTTGCACCGTTTCAGGTCACAGAGCAATGCCCCATCGTCATGTTCCATTACACCCAAGAGAACCATTGCGCCCTATTTGGCGATAGTCCACTCTTTACCCACACAGATAACATGGCAGCATTCATGGCGGAGCATAACTACCTGACGATGCTCACCGAAGCGTATCCCACACCAGAATTGGACGTTCCCGTCCTTGAGGAGTACAAGAAAGCTTTTGCCATTTACATGAAAGCGTTGCAGGATGACCGGTTTAAGAAGTTGGTACTTGCCACCGTATTTGGTCTGGCGGTGTCGGAGGAAGAGGGAAAAAAGAGTAAGATGTCCTATGAGGACGTGTTTTACGCAGCCTGTCATTACTGTCCCCACTCTTTTGTCTACATGTTCTACACGCCGAAAACAGGCCTGTGGGTGGGTGCCACCCCCGAGGTATTGCTTTCTGGCGAGGAAGAAGACTGGCATACCATGGCTCTGGCCGGTACACAGCCCTTGCAGAACGGGAAACTGCCGAAGAAGTGGGATGAGAAGTACCGAAAAGAACAAGCTTATGTAGCCGACTATATCCGCGAGCAACTTAACTCCATCGGCATTCAAGCCGAAGAAGAAGGTCCTTACCCCGTACCGGCCGGCCTACTGTCGCACCTGCGGACGGACTTCTCCTTCAAACTCCCCGAAAGCACCTCTGTCACCGACCTCCTGAAACTACTCCATCCCACGCCGGCCGTTTGTGGCTTGCCCAAGGAGGAGGCATTCCATTTTATATTGGAAAACGAAGGATTTGACCGCCGTTATTATTCCGGTTTTGTAGGAAGCATCGAATTGGAGGGCACTACGGACCTTTACGTCAACTTGCGCTGCCTGACTACCAATGGTGACTTCATTTGTCTTTATGCAGGAGGCGGATTGATAGAGGGTGCCGATATGGAGGAAGAATGGAAAGAGGCGGAAAAGAAATCCTATACGATGGGACGCCTCTTGCGGGCAGTACCTTATAAGGATATATTTGATGAATATTATAATAAGGAAGAAACGTGTACTCCGAAAAAGAAAACATACTTGAATTAGCCGCGCTGCTCAAAGCGCATGGCGTTACAAAGGTCGTCCTCTGCCCTGGCAGCCGCAACGCACCCATCGTCCACACCCTCTCCACCTGTCCCGACTTCACCTGCTACTTGGCAGCCGACGAGCGGGGAGCGGGTTATTTCGCCATCGGGCTGGCCCTCAGTGGGGGCGGTCCGGCGGCCGTCTGTTGCACCTCGGGCACGGCGTTGCTCAACCTTCACCCAGCCGTAGCCGAGGCCTTCTACCAGCAAGTACCGCTGGTGGTCATCTCGGCCGACCGCCCCGCCGCGTGGATAGGGCAGATGGACGGGCAGACACTACCACAGCCCGGCGTGTTCGGCTCGTTGGTGAAGAAAGCGGTGAACCTACCCGAGGTACGGACGGAAGAAGACCGCTGGTACTGCAACCGACTTATCAACGAGGCACTCCTCGCCACGCACCACCACGGCAAGGGACCGGTGCATATCAACGTGCCCCTCTCCGAGCCGCTTTTCCACTTCACCGTGTCCGAGCTACCCGAGGTACGGGTCATCACCCGCTACCAAGGGCTGAACGTGTACGACCGGGAGTACGACAGCCTCATCGACCGCCTCAACCGCTACCGCAAGCGCATGGTCCTCGTGGGGCAGATGAACCTCATCTACCTTTTCGAGAAACGATATACCAAGCAACTCTACAAGCACTTTGCCTGGTTCACCGAGCATCTCGGCAATCAAACCGTGCCGGGCATCGCCATCAAGAACTTCGACTCGGCCATCAACGCCCTGACAGAAACTCAGATGGAGGACATGGCCCCCGAACTGCTCATCACCTACGGTGGTCACATCGTCTCCAAGCGGATGAAGAAGTTCCTCCGGAACCATCCGCCCAAGGAGCACTGGCACGTATCGGCCGACGGCGAGGTGGTCGACCTCTTCGGCTCGCTCACCACCCTCATCGAGATGGACCCTTTCGAGTTCCTCGAGAAGATAGCCAGCCTCATCAATGCCGAAACGCCCGAGTATCCACGCACGTGGGAGAACTACTGCAAAACCATCCCCGAGCCGGAACTCCCCTATTCGGAGATGTCGGCCGTGGGGGCGCTGGTCAAGGCATTGCCCCCTTCGTGCGCCTTGCATCTGGCCAACAGCTCCGCCGTGCGCTACGCACAGCTCTACACCCTACCACACGACGTGGAGGTGTGTTGCAACCGGGGCACCAGCGGCACGGAGGGTTCGCTCTCTACCGCCATCGGCTATGCCGCCGCCTCGGACAAGCTGAACTTCGTGGCCATAGGAGACCTCAGCTTCTTCTACGACATGAACGCCCTGTGGATGGCCAACGTACGGCCCAACCTGCGCATCCTCTTGCTCAACAACGGCGGCGGGGAGATTTTCCACACCCTGCCCGACCTCGACATGTCGGGCACCTCGCACAAGTTCATCACCGCCGTGCACAAAACCTCCGCCCGAGGCTGGGCCGAGGAGCGTGGTTTCCGCTACCTCCATGCCGAGGACGAAGACGAGCTGGCCACGGCCATGGCGGAGTTTACCCGTCCCGAGAGCCTTGAACAGCCCCTCCTGCTCGAGGTGGTGACCAACAAGAACAAGGACGCCCGCCTCCTGAAAGAATATTATTATCAACTTAAACAACTATAAAGCGTATGTCAACCCCAAGAGAATGGACCACCATTCGTGAATACCAAGACATCCTGTTCGACTACTATAACGGGATTGCCCGTATTACCATCAACCGTGAACGTTATCGCAACGCCTTCACTCCCACCACCACCGCCGAGATGAGCGACGCGTTGCGCATCTGCCGCGAGGAGGCCGACATCAACATCGTCGTGATTACCGGCGCGGGCGACAAAGCCTTCTGTTCGGGTGGCGACCAAAACGTGAAAGGACGTGGCGGCTACATCGACAAAGAAGGGGTGCCCCGCCTGAGCGTGCTCGACGTGCAGAAACAGATTCGCAGCATACCCAAGCCTGTCATCGCGGCCGTCAACGGCTTCGCCATCGGTGGCGGACACGTGCTGCACGTGGTATGCGACCTCTCCATCGCCTCCGAGAATGCCATCTTCGGACAGACAGGCCCCCGCGTGGGCAGCTTCGACGCCGGCTTTGGCGCCTCGTACCTCGCACGTGTGGTAGGACAGAAGAAAGCCCGTGAAATCTGGTTCCTCTGCCGCAAGTACAATGCACAGGAAGCCCTCGAGATGGGCTTAGTCAACAAGGTAGTCCCCCTCGCCCAGCTCGAAGACGAGTATGTGCAATGGGCCGAGGAGATGATGCTGCTCAGCCCGCTGGCACTCCGCATGATAAAAGCCGGGCTAAACGCCGAGCTGGACGGACAGGCCGGCATCCAGGAACTGGCCGGCGACGCCACCCTCCTCTATTACCTCACCGACGAGGCGCAGGAAGGGAAGAACGCCTTCCTGGAGAAACGGAAACCGAACTTCAAGCAATACCCGAAGTTCCCCTAACGGTTCGCTACAACGCCCAACCGGCAACTCTCTTGACGCCGATACAAACACGGCCGTGAACCGACTCGTTCACGGCCGTGTTTTTCTATTTCATGCGCCCAAGGTTGGAAGGTCAAGATGAAAAAAGTGCGGAGAACGACGCAACATCTCCCTCCCCTTCTTCGTCTATAGGATACGAAGCGCTTCAAGAGATGAATTTAGTATGAACCTGAAAAAGAAGATGAAATGAAGAAGTTAGCAATGACCCTACTATTGATATGCGTCGGTTGTGGCGTATATGCACAGAGTGCCGACGACCTGTTCAAGGAGTTTGCCACCGAGAAGAACGCAGAGTGCATCACCATATCGTCGCCTGTCATTAAGTGGGTAGGACAGATGATTCCCCTTACAAACGGCCGATGGACAGCCAATGTAAGTTCGATACGCGTATTGGACATGGACGAATGCTTGCCAAGTACCAAGGAACGCTTTAGTCGGAAAGCCGCACGGATAAACCTGGATGGCTACGAGGAACTGATGCGCGTGAAGGACGATGACGACCGCGTACGGATACTGATGAAGCAGAAGAAAGGCGTAGTGCACGAGATACTGCTGCTGAAGTACGGCAAGGATGACTGTACGCTGATTCAGGCGCAAGGCCAGATAACGAAAAAGGATGTGAACCAACTGGTGGCGATGAACGACTAAGAGGAGCGGATGGACGCAGCGACCTTTAAGCTACAATTCCTGCCTTGCCATCGGAAACTCTTCCAAGTGGCCTATCGCTTCATGGGCAACGCACAAGACGCGGAGGACATGGTGCAGGAGGCCTACCTGAAGCTATGGAGCAAGCGCGACCAGCTGGACGAGGTGCAGAACGCCGAGGCATACAGCGTAGTCATCCTCAAGAACCTGTGCTTCGATGTCCTGAGGCGTACGCAGCTGGAGGGGGACAACCATTCGCCCGAGGAACTGAGCCTACCGACGGACACCGACCAAGCGACCGAGTTGGAGCGACGGGACGAGGTGGACTGCGTGAAACAACTAATCAAACAGCTCCCCAAGCAGCAACAGCTGGTGATGACGCTCCGCGACGTGAACGACTACTCCTTCGAGGAGATACAACAGGCCACCGGGCTAAACGCCATCAACATCCGCGCGTTGCTCAGCCGCGCCCGTAAAAAGATACGTGAACAATTTAACGCAATCGGAAGAAATGAAAGGAAGTGAGATAGAAAAGACAGAAGAACTGCTGAACCGCTACTACAACGGCGAAAGCAGCGAGGCAGAGGAAAAGGCTCTCCGGCAAGCACTGGCGGAAGCCGACGGACTGCCGCCCCACTTGCAGGTGGAGAAGGAGTACTTCCGGCAACTGGCAGCTTGTGCCGAAGTACCCGAGATGCCCGAAGGGATGGAACAACGGCTCAGCCGCCTCGTCGACAGACGAGTCCGCATCTTCCGCTTGCGATGGATAGGTGGCGTAGCTGCCGGATTGCTGCTCCTGCTCTCAGTGGGGGGCTATCTCTACCGCCCGACACCTGCCCCGACGCCACAAGACACCTGCGCCACCCCCACCGAAGCGTATGCGCAGGCACAAAAGGCATTGCTGAAATTGTCAATCACCCTGAACAAGGGAGTGGAAGGGGTGGAAGATGTCCACGCCATGGCCGCCAAGGCGCAGAAAGACGTAATCGATCAATTGAATAGAATAAATAACACCAGGCAATGAAACGTACCTATATCATCACCCTATTACTGACATTTTGCTCGCTGGCTACTTATGCGCAGAGCGACGATAACTTTTTCGACAGGTTTGCCGACTGGGAGGGTGTCTCATCGGTCTACATCTCCAAGGCGATGCTTGGCATGATGCCGAACATCAAAACGGAAGGGGTCAATATAGGCTCCATCACCGGCAAGCTGGACAACATTCAAATCTTGAGTTCGGAGGCAAAATCCGTCATCGCCCGTATGCGTAAAGAGCTGGGGTACGTAAGTCCTAAGAATGGGTACGAACAGCTGATGCGGACGAAGGAGGACGGCGAGTCGACCTCCATTTACATAAAGCAACTCAAAGCCGGTAAACGGGAGTTTGTGCTCATCAGCGATGAGAAGGACGAGCTGTCCGTCATCGTGGTGAGAGGAGACCTGTCGATGAAGGATATACAAGGCATCGTGCCGAAATAGGAAGCTTGGGTGTATCATAAGTCTGGCGGACAACGTCAAAGGCGTTGAATATCGGTAGCCTTCAGTGAAACTGAGGAGCCAATATTCAACGCCTTTTTCAGTAACCTCGAAGCGGGTTGAATCCCCCTTCCTCTCGGTATCAGAATTTATACTTCACGCCAAACTCTACGGTGAACGGGCGGATATACGTGCCCGACATGATGGCACCCTCTTTCTTCGCCACCTGCTCTTTGGTATACAGGTCGGTACCCGAGATAGTGCCTTTGGCCCCTCGCTGGTTGAGGAGGTTCACCACGTTGACGTTAACCTCCAAGTTTTTGGTGAAGGCGTACTTCGCACCGGCAAACGTCTCCCAACGGCCCTTGAAGAAGAGCGTGTTGGAGAGGTTGGCGTACTGCTTGCTGAAGTAACGGAAGCTGGCCCATACCCGCAAGCCGCGCCATTGGTAGCTGGGGTCTATCTCCAACAACACCTTCGACACGCCGGTGACATAGCTGCTACCGAAGTCGTAATTCACGTCCTCGTTGTTCTGCTTGAAGTGCACGGTACCCGCGTAATCCTTGTACTTGGGCGACTGCAGGGTGAAGAGGAAGTGGAAGTTGAAGCCCTTGAAGGGGGTGGCCACGACATCGGTCGTCCATCCGATGGTCTGTATCTCGTAGGAGGCCAGCTCGCGTTGAATCTCGCCGGTGGTGCTGTTGGAGAAGTTCACCGTGGAGCGATACTCATCGCGCTGTATATAGGTGGCCTTGGACACGAGAGTGAAGAGCGGGTGGTTGTAGAACACGCCGAAGCCGCCTTCGGGAATCTTCGACTTCTTCAGGTGTGGGTCGTTGCCTGCCGAGTAGTTCTCAAGGTGGCCGGCCTGTTCGTTGTAGGAGGCCTCACCCAGCAAGCCGAAGTTACGGGTCATCTTGTAGACGGCACTCACCATGAAAGCCTTGTTGAACCAGTCTTTCTTGATGTCCGTCTTCTTGTTCGACAGGTAGGGTATGTCGGGCTTCACGTCTTTGTTGTTGATGAAGTCGCCCCGCAAGCTCTGGTACTCCAAGCGGGCGCCGAGGTTCAGGGTCAACACCTTGGCGATGTCCCATTTGTCGGTCAGCATCACCGCCGTCTTGTTCTCCGTGCCGTTGTGGTACTCATACTTACTATAGTCTTCGCCGCCGAGAGACTTGGGGTTGGCCTCGATGGTCTGGTTGTAGGTCACCCCTTCGGTCACGAACTTGTCGATGTTGTACAACCATTCGTTCAAGCCAATCTTCCACTCGTGATTGCCCGACTTCTTCCCCAGCTCCATCAAGCTGGTCATCGACTTGATTGGGGTCTTGCGCGAGGCTAGTATCATGGCACCTTGCACGTTGCCGGTCACCTCTTTGCCTGTGTCCGGATCCTTATAGGTTTGCTCGGTGATGCCCGTCATGGCGTTCAGGTAGGCACCCGACTTGCCGCTATGCAGCCGCACGATGTAGTTGAAGTGCAGCCCGTTGTCGAACCGGTTCTTGCCCGAGATGTCCAACGTATGGCTCTCGGCACCATAGTCCTTCAGTCCGTCACGCTGCACCAGCTTCCCGGTGTTGGCATCCTTCAGCGTCACCATCTGGCTCACCATGTAGTTGTCGCTACCTATCTTGAAACCGGGCAACTCGGACACCGAACCGTCGAGGTGATAGATGTAGGGCGCATACAGGTTGGATCCCAGCGAATTAGACTTCGCATACTTGTAGAACACAGACACCGAGCCATTGCCGTGTCCACCTATCTTGTAGTCCTGCGTGAGGGCTACCTTGTACAGTTGTGTCTGGTCGGCATAGTAGCGGTCTATATTGTTCTTCTTCGCTTTGTAGGTACCTGGGTCGTAGTTCACGAAGCCCCCCACGGAGAACTTCAGTCCGCTACGGGTAAGGGGACCGCTGATATTGGCCGTCCCGTTCAGCAGTCCAAAATGGTTGGAGTTGAAACCCACGCTCCCTCCAAACTTGTCGGTACCGAGGTTGTCGTAGGTGCCTACCGAGAAGCCCACGTCGCCAATGTTGACAGCCGTCTGCCCCAGGTCGAGCAGCTTCACGCCATTGGTCATGGCATCCATGCGCCACGCCTTATATGGCATTTCGGGCCAAAAGAAGTAGACTACGGGCAGGTCGTTCTCTATCACCGTGGTACCTCCCACGCTGGCTGGCAAACCGATGTTCACATCGCGGGGGCCGGTATTGGCCGAGGCGGCGTTGAGCATCACGTTACGGTCGCTTTTAGGTTCTTCGACATCCACTGTTTTTATTGTATCCCTTTTGGCATGCTCCTGTGCACGGAGCATCCCTCCGCTGCCCGAAAGGATTAGTAGGCAGCAGAGGCTGATGTTCTGTATGTTGTTTCTCATAAAACTCTTGAATAGTGTTTCTCGTTCCCTTTACTTCTTGATTCCGTATTTGGCGGTACGAGCATCTTTTATCACACCTTCCCAGTTCAGGCCGTAGGCGTAGTTGTACACGTGGCCTTCGGTGTCTTTATGGCATTGCATGTCGAAAGGTACGTCTTCATACTGTTTCTCCACCGTCGACATGTTTTCGGGCACTTGCATAGGCAGCAAGCCCGACGGCTCATGTTTGCCCGAGATGATGTCGAGCACAGCCTGCTCACCTACGGAATAGCGTACCAGCAGCCCGTCAATCTTCCCTTCAAACTCGCTGACGATAAACCCGCGCGAGGCGTTGAGCACCACGATGACGGGTTTGTCGCCCATCATGTCTTTGGTCGACAGTACGGTATTGAGGTCCATCGTGTTGGAGGCGGTCACCGTTTTGCCCCGGTAGGTGCGGTCTTTGATGGTGGGGTCTACTACGGGGTCACCAGCGGCGATGCTGTGTTCGCGGGCATCGGTGGCGGTATAGGTGCCATACTGGAGAGTGATGGGCAGGTAGCCGTTGCCTCCAGCCTTGCGGTCGTCCTTGCTATAGCCACCGCCGTCGTTGTTGGTGTACGGGCCGTTGATGAAAACGATGGCGAAATCGGCCTTGGTAGGGTCATCGGTCACGTCGTAGTACTTCTTCACCAGCTCCAGGTTGACCGGCACTTGCAGACGCGGCTTCGACCACTCTCCCCACCAGTTCTTTACGGACGGGGTATAGATGGGCGGTATGTAGACGGTCTTGCGTTCCTTGACAGGCATGACGTGTTGCTTGTTCTTCAGCATGACGATGGACTTGAGTTGCGCGTCGTAGCCGGCTTGCATAAAGTCGGGATTGCCTACCAGCTTGGCACTTGCTTGCGGGTCGAGATAAGGATTCTCGAACAAGCCTACCCGGAAGATGTTCTTCAGCAGGCGCACGGCCGACTGCTCGAACCGGTTGCGCATGAATGCCTTTCCATGTTCCTTGATTCCCATCTGGTAAGCTTCGAGGATGGGACCCATCACGTTGTTGCCACCAAACTGGTCTACACCGGCCATCAACACTTGATAGTGCCTTTCGGCCACGGTCTTGTCCTCCATTCCCCAAGGCTTGCCGGCGAAGTCGCCCGGCGTGACACCTTCGTCGCCCGTAATCAGCCAGTCGGTACATACCACACCGTCGTAGTGGTACTTGCCACGTAGCAGGTCGGTGATAAGGTATTTGCTGAAGCCGTTGCCTACGTTCGAGCCGTCCGGCGCACGGTTGTACGAGATGGTGTAGTAGGGCATCACGGCCGATGCCTTGCTCGTCTTCCCGTCGAGGTGTAAGCCTCCTTCGGTGAAGGGGCGCAGGTGCATCTCGAAGTTATTGCCCGGATAGACGGCAAACTTACCAAAGCCAAAGTGCGCGTCGCGTCCGCCCTCTTCGGGACCTCCGCTGGGCCAGTGCTTAATCATGGCATTCACGCTTTGGTAACCCCAGCCATCGGCTATCTCGGCTTTCCCTTCGGAGGTCTGGAAGCCATCCACATAAGCGCGTGCCATGTCGGTGGATAGTTCCGGCCCTTCGCCGAAGGTCATGCCCGAACGATACCAGCGGGGTTCAGTAGC
Organism: Mediterranea sp. (in: CFB group bacteria); assembly: GCA_031261805.1. Classification (GTDB taxonomy): domain Bacteria; phylum Bacteroidota; class Bacteroidia; order Bacteroidales; family Bacteroidaceae; genus Bacteroides. The sequence goes on along the minus strand of JAISIX010000191.1, from coordinate 3,100 downwards.
CAAGTCGATTTGTGGTGAGAGTGCTGTGGCGATGCCTAATGCCCGGTATTCTTGGGCCGCGATGTGCCCAAACTTCTTCACTAAGGCAGGGTCGAAGGTAGCTGCCATGCCCAGCTCGTCGGGCCAGACGGAAATGTCGCCTCCCGCCCCGGCGTTAAACTCGGCCTTGGTAGAACCGGCTACCTGCCCCGAATGGCGAGGGTCGGAACTGTTGTTGGCGGGTATGCCCAACCCAATAGCCTCTACATAAGCTTGCATCTCGTTGTTCCAACGGGCTGCCACCTCAGGACTCTGTACGGCGGTGAGGAGCACGTGGCGCAGGTTGTCGTCTTTCAGGAACTTCTTCTGGGCGTCGGACAGGTCCCAAGGCTTGGCACCGCTCTGCGAGAACGGCTTGCCGTTGTAAGTGCCTGCGGCGAAGCCTTTCTCATTGGAAGGGACAGCCTGGTGGACGCTGTAGAGCATCAAGCCGGCTATCTGCTCAACACTCATCTTCTTGGCCAAGTCTTTGGCACGCTCCTCTACCGGGAGACGCCAATCTTCGTACTTGTCCAATTTTCCATTCCGGTTCAGGTCTTTAAACTTCAGTCCGTCCACGGTGAGTATCTTCACCCCCGATTGGGGCGAATAACCCAACGTAGGGCCACTCTCCTGCTGAACGATTGTGTACTTGTCACTTGTTTGTGTGTAGGCTGTACTCGATAGGAGTACAAGCCCTGCTGATAATAAAAAGTGTCTCATAAACCTTGTTTTTATGTGTTAGTCGAACGCAAATATAGATGTTACCACGGAATAGCCATCCGTTTATTGTGTTAAAAGCACTCATTTATGCTGCTAAACATATTTTGACAGCTTCCCTACCGAAGGCCCGCTTCCCCCTCATTTAGTGTCTATCTTTTTGATTCTCTGTCTTTTTTGGCTAACTTTCGGGCTTCAAACTCTATCAATACTCAAAAAAGAACTTATGCTATGAGGAAAGTTATCTTTTTGTTTTTCGTAAGTCTGTCCCTCGCGCTATCGGCGCAGACGGGCTATAAGGAGGCGCGCGACGTCTCCTACCTGCTCACGGAGCACGAAACCGACGCCTATCGGTTGGAGCGTTGCAAGCTGGACGTGTACTATCCGGAGCATCTCAAGAGTTTCCCTACCGTCGTCTGGTTTCACGGCGGCGGACTGACGGGTGGCAGCAAGTCCATCCCCCGCGAGCTGAAGGAGCAGAGTATCGCCGTGGTAGCCGTCAACTACCGCCTTAGCCCCCGAGCCACCAACCCGGCCTACACCGAAGATGCCGCCGAAGCAGTGGCGTGGGTGTTCAAACATATCAGCGAATATGGTGGCGACCCCAAGCAAATCTATGTATCGGGCCATTCGGCCGGTGGCTATCTCACGCTGATGCTGGCATTAGACAAGGACTATCTCCAAAAATGGGGAGTAGATGCCGACAACGTAGCAGCTTGGTTCCCCTTGAGTGGACAGACAATGACACATTATACCATCCGTGCCGAACGACACCTGAAAGAAGGCATACCCATCATCGACCGTTACGCCCCCATCTATAACGCCCGGAAGGGGACACCACCCATCTACCTCATTACTGGCGACCGCCACTTGGAGATGGCTGCCCGCTACGAAGAGAACGCACACCTCGACGCCGTGCTCCGCGAGGTGGGCAACACCCGCACACACTTGTACGAGCTTCAAGGATTCGACCACGGCGGCATGTATGCCCCCGGCTGCCTGCTAATGGTAAACTACATCCACCAACAGACGAAACGAGGTACTTCAGAGCAATAAATCTTTCATTTTGCTACACGCTACACGCCTACTTCTAACAAAAGAATAGGCAGCGCTTCATTTTTTTAACGAAAAGTTATGCGTATATCCAAAAAAGCTTGTATATTTGCAGCGTGTTAAGTTAATAAATTGATTAAGGTCGATTTGTGACTGTTTTGAATCGGAAAGTATGGGGGTACTTTCCGATTCTCTTTTTAAGAATATGATATCCCCGCCCTAATTCCATGCACTAATGTCTACACGTGAACTTTTCACCTTCAAGCCGAAGCATATCATCGTCGTCCTTTGCCTTTTAGGTTTTGCGGCCCTGATGGTTGGCAACACTTGTTTCATGAATGTCCCTTCATTGAAATGGACACTCATCTTTTACTATGCCCTTGTTTGGCCGATAGCAGGAGGATACGCCAGCAACAGGCCGAGTATAAACCGGCCCTTCCTTCTCCAGCAAGCCAAAACCCTTATCTATACAGCGTTTATAGCGGCTTTGGTAGGTGTAGGCGGGCTGCTGACAAATCTGTCCCACACAATGCTTGCATGGGTTACCACAGGAATATTCGTAGGAAGTTACCTACTGATGCTATACCGATGGTGGACGATGCGGAAGTAAGCAGGGCAACCGCACCAAAATTCACCGTCTACACAGTATGTTGCATTTATAGCCTTCACTGGTTTCACCACCTCACGAAACGCCTTGCAGGATGGAGATAGCGAGTGAAAGCAAACTGAAAAATGACGTTTTGGGTCTTCACCAGCTTCACCCTGTCTAATGTTCCATAAACAACCCGTGCCCATTCTCCTCAACACCGAAAAATGAGGAATGACAACCCTACTCCAATGTACGGGAGAGTTGCTTCCAATATACGGGAGGATTGACCCCCAAACAACGTGTACATTGCCCCCCAAAGTACTCGTGGATTGGGGTGCAATGTACCCGTAGATTGGGGTGCAAGCTACGAGTTGTTTGGGGTACACCTTTCCCCTCCCTTACCTGGGAGTTTGTGCACCCCCCCCTTACGCACCTCTACCACCGTTTGTTCATCGGGCTTTGCGTGCGCAAGGGGGTAATTGAGATGGTTTTGCGCAACATGGTTCACCTATAAATTGGAGGTTATTATGTTAGTGATTAGTAGTGAGCCGTACACGATTCTGACACGGCAGTGGTAACTGAAATCCTCCTCTCCCGCGGAGGGGAGGTGCCTGAAAGGCGGAGGGGAGGGACAAATAATGAACGTACATATTTATATTATACCATCCAATACGCCTTCTCTGCCTGTTTGTTGTGTTAAATATGTATTCTGCTTTTTTG
>JAISIX010000189.1 GCA_031261805.1 Mediterranea sp. (in: CFB group bacteria) | reverse complement strand
AGGGCAGCTTGATATCCAGATAAGTTGACCGTTCAACCGAAAATCATTATCTTCGCGCGAAGATATAAACTCAAAAACACTATGTCACAATCCTTATCGAAACTATACACCCACATCATCTTCCATATCCAACGGGATGATATTACGATTCTGCCCGAACATGCCCATGAACTCTATGCCTATATAGGCAGTGTACTCAAGAGCAACCAATGCCATCCCATACAAATAGGAGGTATGCCCGATCATATACACATACTATGCACACTCTCCAAAAACATAGCTTTGTCCAAGCTCGTTGAGGAGGTGAAACGCCACAGCAGCCGCTGGATAAAGGGCAAGGGCGCTCGCTATCATTGCTTTGCTTGGCAATGAGTCTATGCGGGATTTTCAGTGAGCGCCTCCCTCATAGAAAAGACCCAACTATATATATACCACCAAGTGGAACATCACAAGAAACGGACTTATCGAGAAGAAGTGGTGCTTTTCCTCAAGGAGTACGGCATCCCTTACAATGAGGAATATCTTTTCATTTAAGTTAAGCTGCCCTTAAAAGGGCGGTTCGTCACACACCCCGGCCAGGAACCCAACGCGCCGCTCGTTCCTCGCTTTGCGGTGGGCTGGGATAGGAGCCTTGCAGGCAAAGGCTTTCAGCCACGTTGGGCCTTACAGGCCTTCCGATTGCGAGGGGCTATCTCTCTTAGGTTACATTTTGCAACGCTATCTTTAGCTACAGATAGTGGAAGTTATAAAGATATTATAACCAGCTTTTTACATTCATGGGGCTGATTATAACTTCCTTTGCGTAGTGATGAGTGATGAGTGATGACTGCGGCGGCTAATCACTCACCGCTAATCACTCACCACCCCCTCCCTTTATTCCAGCAGTTCCGCCCACTCCTCGTCGGTCAGCGCCGACAGGGCGTCGGTGTCGGTGACGAAGGTCTCTACCAGCCGTTTCTTCTCGGCTTGCAGGTGGAGTATTTTCTCTTCGATGCTGCCTTGGGTGATGAAGCGGTAGGCGATGACCTGCTTCTCTTGCCCGATGCGGTGGGCGCGGGCAATGGCTTGAGCCTCGGCGGCGGGGTTCCACCAAGGGTCGATGATAAAGACGTAGTCGGCTTGGGTGAGGTTGAGGCCTACGCCGCCCGCCTTGAGGGAGATGAGGAAGGCTTGCACGTCTTCTTGCTCGGTGAAATGGGCGATTTCTGCCGGACGGTCGTCGGTGGCTCCGGTGAGCAAGGCGTACTTCCAGCCACGTTGGCGGAAGGTGTCGGCCAGCAGCTCGAGGTGCTTGACGAAGGAGGAGAAGATGAGCACCTTGTGCCCCTCGCTACGTAGCGTGTCGAAGGTCTCGATGATTTGCTCCATCTTACCCGACGCGCCGATGAAGGTGGGGTCGATGAGGCGGGGGTGGCAGGCCAGCTGCCGGAGGCGTAGCAGGCCGTTGAGTATGTTGAGCGTGGGGCGCCGGTCGCCGGCCGCCGGTTTGTCGAGCAGGGCGTTGCGCAAGCTGTTCTTCTCTTGTTTGTAGATGGCCTGTTGCGCCTCGGACATCTCGCAGTACACCCTCTCCTCGGTGAGTGGGGGCAGCTCCGGGGCTACCTCGCGCTTGCTGCGGCGGAGGATGAAAGGGGCGGTGAGCTGCCGGAGCCGCTTCTCCATGCGGAGGTTGCCTTGGCGGATGGGGGTGATGAACTTCTGCTGGAACTCCGCCTCCGTGCCCAGCAGGTCGGGCTGGATGAACCGGAACTGTGCCCAGAGGTCCTTGAGGGAGTTCTCGATGGGTGTGCCGGTGAGCACCAGCTTATGGCGTCCTTGCAACCGGATGGCGGCCCGGAAGGTGAGGGAGTCGCTGTTCTTGATGTTTTGGCTCTCGTCCAGTACGATGTACTCGAAAGGATAGGTGCTGAGCGCCTCGATGTTGTTGCGCATCATGCCGTAGGAGGTGAACACAACCTGGTAGCGTCCGAAGAAACGCTCGGGATGCAGCAGGTTGAGGGAGGTGCCGGAGCTGTACTCGCCTGCCACGAGGTGGGTGAAGCGGCGAGTCTCCAGCCGCCAGTTGTGCAGCAGGGAGGTGGGAACCACGACGAGGCTGGCCGGTTTCTTGGGCTGCCGCTGCTTGGCGGGAGCGGACGGGGTGTCGGAGAAGAAGAGTGAGAGCTGTCCGTCGTCCTCCACGCCACCTGTCGGTGGGGGAGCGATGTGGTCCGCAGGCTCCATCCCGCCGTCCGCCTCTTCCAAGTCCGCGGGGTAAGCCGATTGCAGCAATGTGAGCGTCTGTAGTGTCTTACCCAGTCCCATATCGTCGGCCAGGCAACCGCCTAAGCCTTGTTCGCACAGGAGGGCCATCCAGGAGTATCCCCTCTGCTGGTAGGGACGCAGGGTGGCCTTTATCTCGGGAGGTACGGGACGGTTGAGCCTCTCTTCGTTGGTGGGCAGATGTCGTTGGCCCTCCTCGCCCTCCAGCGCGCTTTGCACGGCACCCACGAAGACGTGTTTCAGGCGAAGGCCTTTCTCGGTGGGGGTGCCCGCTTCCAGCAAGTCGGCATACTTGCAGAACCACTCTTCGGGTAGGAGTATCATCCGGCCGTCGGGCAGCAGGAACTCACGGCGCCCCTCCAGTATATGCTTGCGAAAGCGGGAGAAAGGGATGCGGAGGTCGCCAATGGCGACGGTGATGCGCAACTCAAACCAGTCGGGGGTGTCGTCGTAGCTTTGCTCCACGCGTATCTCGTCCAGGCAGTAGGGTGCCTTACCCATCTTGCCGGAGAGGCTGAAGGTGTCTTGCAGCATCTCCCGGTGGTTGGCTATCCATTCGGACAGGCTCTTCTCCGGCGCCTCGGCCGACAGCCGGAAGAGCACGTCGCTCACACGCCGCAGGCCGCTCTCCAGGAGGAGGGCGAGCGCCTGTTCCTCGCCCACGGCGTCGCGCTGGAAGAAGCGCACCTGCCCGTCGGCATCCTTGTACACCACCCGTCTCATGCGGGTGAGGCGTCCGGGCACGAAGGTGCGGTCGCCGTATCGGAACTCCAGCCGCAGCTCCTGCTGGTCCATCACCGTCTCCTCGATGGAGAGGAGCGGCTCGCACGTGCGTTGTTCCTCGGCAATCTCCAGCCCGTGCGTCTCTATCTCGTGGTAACGGGCAATAGGAATCACGATGTTGTCGATGTATCGGTCCAGCTGGGCGATGTCCGTGCTGATGCTCTCTTTCTTGACGAAGGGTAGCAGGCGGTTGCTCTCGATGTGGGCGAAGAAACGCAGCTCCATGCCCAGCATCAGCGTGGCGGGCGAGGTGGTGAGCACCACTACCGGCTTCTTCTCGCGCAGGGAGAACGGCTCGCCGTCGTAGTAGCACTGGAGCTGGTAGCTGAAGTGGCGGTCGTCGGCGGTGAAGGAGAAGTGGATTTCGGTGTCGTGGGGGTAGATCCGGTAGGCGTGGTAGTCGTAAAGCAACGGGCTACGCGGTTGTTTCTGGTAGACGGGCAGGGAGTGCTCGCGTACGAGGGTGAGCATCTCCAGTAGTTTCTTCTCGATGAAGGGCCGCACGACGTTCTTCAGCCGTTCCGGGTCTTCGGACAGCTTGCGGAGGAAGGTGGCCACCACCTTTTCGCGCGAGTAGACACTCATGAGGTTCTTCTCCGTATAGGAGGCGGCGATGCGGATGAGCGCCCGCTCGGCCTCGCTCATGCGGTCGATGGTGGCCTCGGAGGCGTGAAACGCCTGCTCGGTGGTACGCAACACGTCTGCTCCCGCGGGGATAGCAAGATAAGGAATCAGTAGCGGCCCCAATACAGGGTGCTCGGTACAGACGATGATGATTTGTTCGTTCATGCAGCCTCTCTTCTGTTACATTTTGCTCTGAACCGGCAAAGATAGGGAAAAACGGTTGCAAAACAGGTTATTTTGCCCTTTTTCCTCTTTTACAACCAACGTCTGCCCACTTTCTTGTATATTTGTGTCAATAACCATTTAGAACGAGATGAAACCTCCTTGCTACTACCTTTTTATGATTGGATGGCTGCTATGCTCTATCTTGTTTTTACCATCCACATTGAAGGCTGACACAGGCCCGGACAAGGTTGCCTTGATGCCTATCGAACAGCTTCTGCGAGAAGCGAAGGCTGCTGAGCATAATCAGAAGACGCATGAAGCCATGGCGTTGTGGTTTGACGCCTTCAATGCGTACCAGCTTTATCAGCGCGAGTACCCGAAAGCTTTCGAGTGCGCTAATGAGATAGAGCGGTTGAGCCAGCAACCCGGCACGGAGCTATATCCTTCTACCTTATATTATTATACGGCTATCGCACGGCTCTATTACGAGTTTGGCGACTATGAGAACAGCATCAATCTGCTGGAGCACGTGCTGGCGCACCCTCGCCTGGCGGAGCAGGCGGGTACATTGGGCCGTGCCTACTACGACCTGGGGGTGGTCTACCTCACGACGCGCCAATTCGGCAAGGCAGAAGGGAGCCTCAAGCTCGCCGTGCACCATCGGTCCATAGTGGTGAATGATTCTACCGGCTCGGATGTGTGGGCCGACAAGGGGATGTGCGGGCTTGGCGTGATTCGTTTCATGCAAGGGCGGCATCGCCATGCGGCTACCCTGCTTAGGGGAAGCGTGGAGCGGTTGTCGCAAGGAGGGCATTATAAGTCGGCTGGTGAATATGCCGCTTGGCTGGGATATGCCTACACCAAGATGGCGCGTCCCGACTCGGCCTACTATTACCTGTGCGAGGCCGACACCTACTACTCCATGGCCAAACCCGCACGTCTGCGCTGGGGGCTTCTCCATTTTATCGTCTCGGAGTACGAGTTGGCCCAGGGCAATATCGGCGCCTCACAAGCCGCCTCCATCGTGGCTTTCAGGGAGGTGGCCGAACGGATGGAGGAACTCAATGCCATCAAGCTGGTCAACGTGCGCCGTACCCCGCGAAACTGGAAGGATGACGAGCCGGTGGAGCAGGAAGAGCCTTTCTCCCTGTTCGACAGAGTGATAACCGACCTATCCATCGGGCTGTTCATCCTCATTCCGCTGTTGATGTTCTGGGCTTACAAGTTGATGAAGAAGTCACGGATGGTTGCCAAGAAACGAGTGCCCAGCATCGAAAGGGAGGTGGAGCAGTATCGGCAAATCATGGGCTATATGGAGACACAGAAGCCCTACCTCTCCCCCACATTCGACATAGAGGAGCTTTGTGAGGCGTTGCACATTAACACGAAGTCGGCCTCAGCCGCCATCAACCACATCGGGCAACGCAACTTCCGCTCCATGGTCAACCATTACCGTATCAACGCCGCCATCGAGTTGATGAACAACGTGCAAGGCTCCAAGCTGTCGATTGATGCCTTGGCCTTGGAGGTTGGCTTTGCCGACCGCAGCAACTTCTGGCGGGCGTTCAAGAAGCAGGAGGGGGTGTCGCCTACCGAATATGCCAAACAAGGGAAGAAGCCTATAGAGGTTGATGCCTAAAGCCCCTCTGCCCGGTTCAATTCCAGCATCTCCTCCATATACGCGCGGGTGTTGCTCAGGCGGGGCACCTTGTGTTGTCCGCCCAGCTTGCCCTTCTGCGCCAGCCAGTCGTGGAATAGTCCGGGGCGCGCCACGATGACCTCGAGGGGCTGCAAGGCGATGTCTTTCCAGCGTTTGGCTTCATAGTCGGAGTTCACCTCCTTCAGCGTAGCGTCGAGGATGGCAGCGAAGCGCTCGAGGGAGTCGGGCATCCGGGCAAACTCGATGAGCCATTGGTGGCGGCACTTGGCACGCTCGTCCATAAAGACGGGGGCGGCGGTGTAGTCGGTCACCTGCGCGCCCGTCTCGGCGCAGGCTTTGGCCAGCCCCTTCTCGGCATTGTCCACTATCAGCTCCTCGCCGAAGGCGTTGATGAAGTGCTTGGTACGTCCGGTGATGACAAACTTATAGGGGTCCTTGCTCGTGAACCGTACCGTGTCGCCTATCAGATAGCGCCACAGCCCGCACGAGGTGCTGATGACCATGGCGTAGTTCTTGCCCAGCTCCACCTCTTCGAGGCAGTAGGCGCGCGGCTGCTCGCTCTCCACCTCTTCCAGGGGGATGAACTCGTAGAAGACACCGTAATCTATCATCAGGAGCATGGCGGGGTCCGTGGGGTCGTCCTGCGTGCCGAAGTAGCCTTCGGAGGCGTTGTAGGTCTCCATGTAATGCATCCGCGACGACCGGATGACCTGCTTGTACTGTTCGCGGTAGGGGGTGAAGGCCACGCCTCCGTGGAAGAACACCTCCAGGTTGGGCCACACCTCTTCGAGGGTCCGTTTGCCTGTCTTCTCGAGGATATGCTTGATGAGCACCAGCATCCACGAGGGCACGCCGGAGAGGTTGGTCACGTCTTGATGGATGGTGTCGCGGGCGATGGCCTCTATCTTGCTTTCCCACTCGTCCATGAGCGCCACCTCCTTGCCGGGCACCCGGATGAGGTTGACCAGTGGGTTGACGTTTTGTATGAGGATGGCGGAGAGGTCGCCCACCAGGCTGTGGTTGGAGTTCAGGTTGGGGCTGTGGCTACCGCCCAGTATCAGCCCCTTGCCGGAGAAGAAGCGGCTTTCGGGGTTGTTGCGCAGGTAGAGGGCTACTACGTCCGCTCCCCCGCGGTAGTGGGTATCCTTGAGCGACTCCTTGCTGACGGGCAGGAACTTCGACTTGTCGTTGGTGGTGCCCGATGACTTGGCAAACCAGCGTATCTCCGACGGCCATAAGAGGTTCTGCTCCCCCGCCCGCAGGCGCTCCACGTAAGGCTTTATTTCCTCGTACGTCTGTATCGGCAACCGACGGCGGAACGTGTCATAGTCGTGTATGGAGGCGAAGTCGTACTTCTTCCCCCACTCTGTATTAGAAGCCCGGCCCACCAGGCGGCCCAACACCCGCTGCTGTAGCTCGCCAGCCTGCGTGGTGTAAAGGTCAATCTCTTTGAGGCGCGAATCGAAAACCCTGCGGATGACTGTAGTTACATTCATTAACCCTTTGTCTATTTTAAGTTTATGCGTGCAAAAGTAGCTCATTTATCTTTTTTTCCTACCTTTACGACGGAAATAATCGTTAAAAGCGGTGATATTCGACGAGTTCTGAGGTGTTTTAACTAAAGATGCGACAATGAGAATCGGAATACTAACAGCTGGCGGCGACTGCCCCGGCATCAACGCCACCATCCGTGGCGTGGGAAAGACGGCCATGCACCATTACGGCATGGAGGTGATGGGAATCTATAGCGGCTTCCAAGGCTTGCTCACCAAGGAGGTGGAGCTGTTTACCGAGAAATCGCTCTCCGGCCTGCTCAACCTGGGCGGCACCGTATTGGGCACCTCGCGCGAGAAACCCTTCAAGAAAGGGGGGATGGTGGATGGGGTGGACAAGCCGTCGCTCATCCTCCGCCACATCGAGGAGCTGGGGCTGGATTGCATCGTCTGCATCGGCGGCAACGGCACGCAGAAGAACGCCGCCCGCTTCGCGGCACTGGGTGTCAACGTGGTGGGCATCCCCAAAACCATCGACAACGACATCTGGGGCACGGAGTTCTCCTTCGGCTTCGACTCGGCCATGAGCATCGCCACCGAGGCCATCGACCGCCTGCACTCCACCGCCAGCTCGCACAGGCGGGTGATGGTGATTGAGGTGATGGGACACAAGGCAGGCTGGATAGCCCTGTACGCCGGCATGGCGGGCGGGGGTGACGTCATCCTGCTGCCCGAGCTGCCTTACGACATCAAGAACATCGGCCACACCATCGTCCAGCGCCTCAAGAAGGGGAAACCCTACTCCATCGTCGTGGTGGCCGAGGGGCTGCCCACACCCGACGGACGTCCTGCCGGCGAATACATCGCCCGGGAGATAGAAGATGAGACGGGCATCGAGACCCGCCTGACAGTGCTGGGCTACGTGCAGCGCGGCGGCTCCCCTACACCCTTCGACCGCAACCTCTCCACCGAGATGGGAGGCCACGCCACGGAGCTGATAGCCCGCGGTGAGTTTGGCCGCATGGTAGCCTTGCAAGGTGGGGTGTTCTCGTCCATCCCCCTGAGCGAGGTGGCTGGCCGCCTGAAGCTGGTGAGCGAGGAGCACGACCTCGTGGTACAAGGCCGACGGATGGGGATTTGTTTCGGATGACGGGGGAGGTTATTTATGCCGCAATTTACACTTTTCTCGACGAATATTCAGGTAAAATGCGCACTTTTCTTGGGATACCAATCTAAGTTCCTTCACGCTTAAAGGTATCGAATGGCCATATCTGTCTTTATCGTCAATTGAGGGTGATAAAACTATTTGTAGCAGCAAAGGTAAGGGATAAATCCTCTTTTTCCTCCAACTCTTTATTTATTTTTGTATTTTTGCCTGCGCATGCGAAAATAATCAGAGTATATACGAGCTTATGAGTGAAGATATGAACGAAATGCCGGACGGGCATTCGGACTATAAACCAGC
>JAISIX010000166.1 GCA_031261805.1 Mediterranea sp. (in: CFB group bacteria) | reverse complement strand
GACGCAAATCGAAATCATGCCGAAACCACCCGTAGGCGAGAACCCCGCCACACCGTGGCCGCAATGGCCCATCGTCTTCAAAACCACCTCCAGTCACGAAGAGGGATGCGAGCGCCGTTGGTGCCTCACCTCCGAGAGGTTCGTGGGCAAGGACGGCAAGGTGACCGGCGTAGAGGTAGAAGAGGTGGAATGGATACCTGCCGCCGACGGCGGACGACCTACCATGAAGCCTACCGGCAAGAAAGAGACGATAGCCGCCGACATGGTGCTGCTGGCCATGGGATTCCTACGCCCCGAGCAGCCCAAGTTTGGCAACAACGTATTCGTGGCCGGCGATGCGGCACGTGGTGCCAGCCTCGTAGTACACGCCATGGCCGAAGGTCGCCAAGCAGCCGCGAAAATCGACGCGTACCTGAGTAAGTGACTTATATAGACACGGATTATTAACCCCCAAAAACCTACAACTGTATGTGTGGAATAGCAGGCATACTCAACATCAAAGAACAGAGTAAAGAGCTGAGAGGCAAAGCGCTGAAAATGGCGCAGAAAGTACGGCACCGTGGACCTGACTGGAGCGGTATATACGTGGGGGGCAGCGCCATCCTGGTGCACGAACGGCTCTCCATCGTCGACCCCGAGAGCGGAGGGCAACCCCTCTACTCGCCCGACCATAAACAGGTGCTGGCCGTCAACGGTGAGATATACAACCATCGCGACATACGCGCCCGCTACGCCGGCAGGTACGACTTCCAGACGGGAAGCGACTGCGAGGTCATCTTGGCGCTCTACCGCGACAAGGGCATCTACTTCCTCGAAGAGATTAGCGGCATATTCGCCTTCGTGCTCTACGACGAGGAGAAGGACGAGTTCTTCATCGCCCGCGACCCCATCGGCGTGATACCTTTATATATAGGAAAGGACCGAGAGGGACGCATCTACGTGGGCAGCGAACTGAAAGCCCTCGAAGGGTTCTGCGATGAGTACGAGCCGTTCCTCCCCGGACACTACCTCTACAGCCGCGAAGGGGTGATGAAACGCTGGTACACCCGCGACTGGAAAGACTACGATGCCGTGAAGGACAACGAGGCCAGCGTGAGCAATCTCAAGGAAGCACTCGAGGATGCCGTACAACGACAGCTGATGAGCGACGTGCCCTACGGCGTGTTGCTTTCGGGCGGATTGGACAGCTCCGTCATCTCTGCCGTAGCCAAAAAGTATGCCGCCAAGCGCATTGAGACAGGTGGTTCGAGCGAGGCTTGGTGGCCACAGCTCCACTCCTTCGCCGTAGGACTGAAAGGGGCGCCCGACCTCATCAAGGCACGCGAAGTGGCCGACTTCATCGGCACCGTGCACCACGAGATAAACTACACCGTACAGGAAGGGCTGGATGCCATCCGCGATGTCATCTATTTCATCGAGACTTATGACGTGACAACCGTACGGGCATCTACACCGATGTACCTGCTGGCACGTGTCATCAAGTCGATGGGCATCAAGATGGTGCTAAGCGGCGAAGGGGCCGACGAAGTGTTCGGCGGATACCTCTACTTCCACAAAGCTCCCACCCCACAGGCTTTTCACGAGGAGACGGTGCGCAAGCTCTCCAAGCTGCACCTATACGATTGCCTCCGAGCCAACAAAAGCCTCTCGGCTTGGGGTGTGGAAGGACGCGTGCCATTCCTCGACAAGGAGTTCCTTGACGTAGCCATGCGCATCAACCCACGGGCAAAGATGTGCCCCGGCAAAGAGATAGAGAAACGTATCGTACGCGAAGCCTTCGCCGACATGCTGCCACCCAGCGTGGCATGGCGGCAGAAGGAACAGTTCAGCGACGGCGTAGGCTATTCGTGGATCGACACGCTGAAAGAGGTGACCGCCGCCGCCGTCACCGACGAGCAGATGGCCACGGCAGCAGAGCGATTCCCCATCAACACCCCGATGAACAAAGAGGAATACTACTACCGCACCATCTTCGAAGAGCACTTCCCCAGCGACAGCGCCGCACGTACCGTGCCCAGCGTACCCAGCGTGGCCTGCTCTACCGCCGAGGCCTTGGCATGGGATGCCGCCTTCCAAAACATGAACGACCCCAGTGGACGGGCGGTGAAGGATGTGCACGAAGAAGCTTACGCTTGATAAATTAAAAATTGAGAATTGAGAATTAGAAAATGAATGTACTATAAGTCGGAGTACCTAAGCAGGGATGATAGCCATAGCAAAACAGCACCCAAAACGGATGTATAGGTAGCTCGAAGCATTTATTTTTTAATTTTTAATTCTCAATTTTCCATTTAATGACTACTTTTGGGGCGTAAACTCTAAAACATCATCAAAAGGATAATATCTTATGAAGGCAAAAGGAGTATTGGTTTCGGCTCTATTCGTCACTATGGCATGGAGCCTGCAGGCACAAACGGAGGTGATAGCGCATCGTGGATTCTGGAAAGCCAAAGGAGCGGCACAGAATAGCATCGCTTCCCTGCAGAAGGCCGACTCTATCGGTTGCTACGGTTCCGAATTTGACGTTTGGATATCCAAAGACAACAAACTGGTGGTCAATCACGACCCCTATTACAAAATGCTACCCATGGAGTTCTCCAAGGGAGACGCCCTGACCGGCCTGAAACTCTCCAATGGCGAGTACCTACCCAGCTTAGAGAAGTACCTGAAAGCGGGTAAACGCTGCAAGGTGCGAATGGTTCTCGAACTCAAAGAACATCGGAACAAAAAACGAGAGACCAAAGCCGTACAAGAAATCGTGTCCTTGGTGAAAAGCCTCGATATGGAGAAACAAATGGTCTACATCACCTTCTCTCTCCATGCTCTGAAAGCCTTGATAGCCCAAGCCCCCGCAGGAACCCCAGTGTACTACCTCAATGGCGAACTTTCGCCTCAAGAGTTGAAAGACCTCGGCGCAGCCGGTCCCGACTATCAACTCAATGTTTTCAAGAAGCATCCCCAATGGATTGACGAAGCCCACCAACTGGGCCTGAAGGTCAATGTCTGGACGGTAGACAAAGAAGAAGACCTCCGATGGGCCATCGAACATAAAGTAGACTTCGTCACCACCAATGAACCCACCCTTCTCCAAAAACTACGGAATGAATAGCGCAAAATGACACCAAAAAGTCCACTTTGCTTTCACTTCGTCAGCTCAAGGAAACGGTTTTCGACAAAAGAAAGGCCATAACAAGCCTCAAACCCCATCCACAAGCCTTATATAAGACGAAAGAATATGCAAAACAGGGTGCATCCATAACACTTCGAGAAGAAAGAAGCCTATTTCCACCCTTTTTGTAAGCAAACAGACCTATAAGGAAGGCAAGTGTAAGTCGGACGAAAATAAATAGAAAAAAGATAGCTTTAAATGCTTTATATATTCCAAAAGGATATATCTTTGCGACATAATTAAAGCAAAAGGATATAACAGACCATAAATAAGGAGTAAAATGATAAAAGAGATAAAGTTCACTAAGATGCATGGAACAGGTAATGACTACATCTACGTAGACATAGCCAAATACCCCATCGCCAACCCTGAAGAAAAGGCCATCGAATGGAGCAAGTTCCACACTGGCATTGGCAGTGACGGACTGATATTGATTGGTCCCTCGGACAAAGCGGATTTCAGTATGCGCATCTTCAACGCCGACGGTTCGGAAGCGATGATGTGCGGCAACGGAAGCCGCTGCGTGGGCAAGTACGTGTACGAATATGGATTGACCAACAAAACGGAAGTGACACTCGACACCCTCTCGGGCATCAAGATTCTGAAGCTTCACGTCGAAGACGGACAAGTGAACACCGTGACAGTAGACATGGGTAGCCCCTCCGACATGGAGAAGATGAGCATTGGCGAAGCGTTCCCGCAAGGGTCCACCCGCGTGTCGATGGGCAACCCGCACTTGGTGACCTTCGTCGACGACATCAAGGAGATAGAACTCCCCGTCATCGGTCCCAAGCTGGAACACCATCCCGCCTTCCCCGACAGGACAAACGTAGAGTTCGCGCAGATAGTAGCCCCCGGCACCATCCGCATGAGGGTGTGGGAAAGAGGTTCGGGCATCACCATGGCCTGCGGTACCGGCGCTTGCGCCACAGCGGTAGCCGCCTCGTTACGAGGGTTGGCTGGACGAAAGAGCGATGTCATCATGGATGGAGGCACCGTCACCATCGAGTGGAACGAAGCCACGGGGCACGTGCTTATGACAGGACCCGCTACCAAGGTATTCGACGGAGTGATAAAGGAGTAGTCAAAGTAGCAGTAAGTAGTCAACAAAGAATAAACTTAAAACAAAAAACAATATGGCATTAGTAAACGAGCATTTTTTAGCCTTGCCGGGAAGCTACCTATTCTCGGACATCGCGAAGAAGGTAAACACATTCAAGATTACGCATCCGAAACAAGACCTTATCCGCTTGGGAATAGGCGACGTGACACAACCCCTGCCGCAAGCCAGCATCCAAGCCATGCAGAAGGCAGTAGAGGAGATGGCGCACAAGGAGACCTTCCGTGGATACGGACCCGAGCAAGGATACGACTTTTTGATTGAGACGATTATAAAGAACGACTACGCCCCCCGCGGCATCTATTTCTCCACTTCGGAGGTGTTTGTGAGCGACGGAGCGAAGAGCGATACCGGAAACATTGGCGACATCCTTGGGCTGGACAACAGCGTAGGCCTTACCGACCCCGTATATCCGGTATATATAGACAGCAACGTGATGAGCGGACGAGCCGGAACGCTGGACGCTGCCACGGGCAAGTGGAGCAACATTACCTACCTGCCCTGCACCAGTGAGAACGACTTCACCCCCGCCATACCGGACAAACGGGTGGACATGATTTACCTTTGCTACCCCAACAACCCCACCGGCACCACGCTGTCCAAAGCAGAGCTGAAGAAATGGGTGGACTACGCCTTGGAGAACGACACCCTCATCCTCTACGATGCCGCCTACG
>JAISIX010000108.1 GCA_031261805.1 Mediterranea sp. (in: CFB group bacteria) | reverse complement strand
AGGTAATTCGTTGGTAAACATTCGGTTATATTTATTTAGATAGATAATTTCGTAAAAAGTCAGAGATGCTCCTCTTAAAACATCGGAGGCAGGAAGGCGTCGGGGATGTGCTCGATGGTGAAAGGAGCGGCGCTGCCTACCACGGTGACAATGTCGAAACGGACGGGTAGGGCGATGTCGAAGAACTTGATATAGGTGTCCGCCGCTCGCACCGTTCGCCTGATTTTCATGGGAGTAACGGCCTCCTCGGGGTTGCCAAAATCTGTGTTGGTACGTGTCTTGACTTCTACCACCACCAACTCACCTTCGTGCACGGCTACGATGTCCAGCTCAAGATGTCCCCTGCGCCAATTGCGGTGGCGGATGAGGTAACCTCGCTTTTCGAGGTAGGCTGCGGCGGCATCCTCGCCCTCTTTGCCCAATTCATTGTGTCTTGCCATCTTTTTTTCGCAAAAATACAGCTTTTATTCTTTGTAATTGCCGAAGTAAAAGTAATTTTGCCCAAAATATGGGAAAAGCAATGAATAAAAGGCCAAAAAAGCTTTCCGAACCCTCCAAGCGGGAGCGGCGGATGAGCATCTTGCTGAGCGACGACGAGCAGCAAATCGTAGACCGTTATCTGGATAAGTATAAGATAACGAACAAGTCGCGTTGGCTTCGCGAAACCATTCTCATGTTTATCCATAAGAATATGGAAGATGATTACCCAACGCTCTTTGGCGAGCATGACATGCGGCGATAAGATGCAGCTGGACGATACTTACTTTATGAAGCAAGCCTTGGTAGAGGCCGGTAAGGCAGCCGCTCGGGGCGAGGTTCCCGTCGGGGCGGTAGTAGTGTGCAAGGAGCGCATCGTGGCCCGTGCCCACAACCTTACCGAGGCGCTCAACGATGTCACCGCCCACGCTGAGATGCAAGCCATCACTGCCGCCGCCAACGTCCTTGGTGGCAAATACCTGAACGAATGTACGCTCTATGTGACCGTGGAACCGTGCGTGATGTGCGCCGGTGCCATCGCTTGGGCACAAATGGGACGTCTTGTCTTCGGTGCCGCCGATGAAAAACGGGGCTTCCAACGCTATGCTGCCGAAGCGCTCCATCCCAAGACCGTAGTGGTGAGTGGCATCCTCGCCGATGAATGCTCCCGGCTAATGAAGGAGTTCTTTGCAGCGAAGAGATAGCTCCTTTTATGCCAACTTTGCCAGCGTAGCCTTGTCGCGTTGGCCTCCGTACATCCTGTCGAGTACTTGGCCGAAGATAGCCTCGTGGGAGACCTGTTCGAACAAAGTCATACACGATTTTACTTTCATGGCATCCAAGCTTCCAAATATTACGTCGGGTGATAATGCGGGAGCTTTCTCCGAGAGGTTTATCAACACTTCCGTAATTTCTCTTAATCTGGCTCCCAGTACCGGATGTGCCAGGTATGCTTGGGCCTCATTGGCATCGGCTATCCCGTAGTATTCGGAGTTGTAGCTGAAGCCAAACCCTTTCAACTGCGGGAAGATGTACCAAATCCAGTGCGTCTGCTTTTCTCCCTGCTTTATCTCTCGCAGGGCCTGTTGATAACTTGCTTCTTGCGCTTCGACAAAGCGGTTTAAGTCGTAATCCTTGCTCATTTGCTCTCTTTTTAATTTTGCTATTCGATTCACAAAGGTATCGATTCCTTTGAAGTTATCTTTCTTCTTCGCACAAATTACCTGTCTGCTTCGCACAAATTAGTCCTTCGGTATGCACAAATTAGTTCTTTTGGCTATAGGCGGAAGAAAGAATGAGTATAGTCTTCCTTTCTTAGGACTATAGTCGGAAGAAAGAAAGACTATAGTCGGAAGAACTAAATTGTGCATACTATATCCTTAATTGTCGAACAAGTGTGACTTAATTTTAGTAGGAGTGAGCATTCATCCTATCACCTCAAAATCAGTGGCCTGCACGCCGTGGTTTTCCTTTTCGCCTCGGAGTACGGCCAAGGCATATTCGATGCCACGGATGGCCAGCCGGGCGCTGAAGATGTCGACGGTAGCGAGTAGCCGGCCGTTTTGTAGATAGGGCTTCATGGCGGCATCGTTGTCGAAGCCGACGATGGGGAGGAAGCGTTGGCGGCGCTCCATTTCCTGTAGGGTACCCAGTGCCATGGCATCGTTGGCGGCGAAGACGGCTTTGAGTTCGGGATGTTGTGTGGCGATGTCGTCATAGAGGGTAGCGGCCTCGATCGTCTCCCAATGGGCAGAGGCAGAGGCTACGAGATGTAGACCGCGCTCATTGATGGCTTGGAGGAAGCCCTCTTTGCGCTGTCGGGCATTGTCGGCTTCGACTATCCCTTCGAGGATGCAAACGGCATCGCCGGGGCATAAAGTTTCGGCAAGCTTACGGCCCACGAGGTAGGCGGCGGTGAAGTTGTCGGGGCCTACGAAGGCGGAGCTGACGCCAGCGGTAGCCAGCAGCCTCCCATCCAGCTGGATGTCAATGTTGATGACGGGTATCCCTGCCCGTGCCGCCTCGATGACGGGAGGTACCAAGGCTTTTGAGTCGATGGGGACGAGGACGATGGCGTCGACGGGAGTGGTCACAAGGCTACGCACTAACTCCACTTGGCGCTCCACTTCGGTCTGGGTGTCGGTGCCTACGCATGTCAGCTCTACGTCGGGAAACGTGGCTGCGTACTCTACGGCTCCCGCTTGCATCACTTGGAAAAACTGGGCTTGTAGGGATTTCATCACCAGCCCGATGCGATATTTCTCTTTCATGGTCTATATACCTTATTATATATAGACATAGACGTTCAGCGTGGGCGGTTTGTAATCGGCTTAGGGCACCATCCTTTCTATTAGCTCGGCCACTCCTTCGGAAGCTCCTTTCTGTATCACCTGTATCGGGCGGGAGGTGTGTGCGTCGACTGGTTTGGGGTCGATGAGGTAGACCTCAGCTTGGCGGGGTGCGTAGTGTAGTAGGCTGGCAGCGGGGTAGACGTTGAGTGAAGTGCCGATGATGACGAGGATGTCGGCCTGTTCTACATAGCCGATGGCGATGTCTATCTGGGGCACGGCCTCGCCAAACCATACGATGAAGGGACGTAGCTGTGAGCCGTCGCCGGCGAGGTCGCCTATCTTCACTTCGTATTCTTCGGGCTTGAGTTCCCTGATGTAGCGTGGGTCGTTGGGATCGCGGCTGGAACACACTTTGGTCAGCTCGCCGTGGAGGTGGACGACGTGGGTGCTGCCGGCCCGCTCGTGTAGGTTGTCCACGTTTTGGGTGATGATGGTGACGTGGAACTGGCGCTCCAAGGTGGCCAGCAACTCATGCCCACGGTTGGGCCGTACGGTGAGTAGCTGTTTACGCCGTTCGTTGTAGAAGTTTGTCACCAGGGTGGGGTTGCGCTGGTAGCCTTCGGGGGTGGCCACCTGCTCTACAGGATATTGGTCCCATAGCCCGCCCGCGTCGCGAAACGTGCTGATTCCGCTCTCGGCACTCATGCCGGCACCTGTCAGAATAACTAAGTTCTTCATCTTCGCTTGCTTTTTAAAGAGAGGCAAACTTAGTCATTTTATGTGGTAAAAACGAGACTCCGTAACTGTTTATATAGATAAATCGCTATATTTGCGCTTGCATTCACTGTATTATTATCAAGAAGAAAAGGAAAAGAATGAAGGAATTTGTAATATCCGAAGTCAAGGCGGAAACTGCGGTGCTTGTCGGTCTGGTAACCCAGACACAGGACGAGCGTAAGACGAATGAGTACCTCGACGAACTGGCGTTCTTGGCCGAGACAGCAGGGGCGGAGGTGGTGAAGCGCTTCACCCAAAAGCTGCCTACAGCCAACTCGGTGACATACGTGGGCAAAGGGAAACTGGAGGAGATTAAGCAATATATAAAGGATGAGGAAGAGGCGGAACGTGAAGTGGGCATGGTCATCTTCGACGATGAGCTGTCGGCCAAGCAGATACGCAACATTGAGGGCGAGCTGAAGATCAAGATTTTGGACCGTACCTCGCTTATTCTTGACATCTTCGCCATGCGTGCCCAGACGGCCAACGCCAAGACGCAGGTGGAGCTGGCGCAGAACAAGTACATGCTGCCTCGCCTCCAACGGCTGTGGACGCATCTTGAGCGCCAAGGTGGTGGCTCGGGAGCTGGTGGCGGCAAAGGTTCCGTAGGTCTGCGTGGCCCGGGCGAGACACAGCTGGAGATGGACCGCCGTATCATCCTTAACCGCATGGCGTTGCTGAAGGAGCGCCTGGCGGAGATAGACAAGCAGAAGACGACGCAACGCAAGAACCGTGGACGCCTGATTCGTGTGGCGCTGGTAGGATACACCAACGTGGGCAAGTCGACGCTGATGAACCTGATGGCCAAGAGTGAGGTGTTTGCCGAAAACAAACTCTTCGCTACGCTCGACACTACCGTGCGCAAGGTCATCATCGAGAACCTACCCTTCCTGCTGTCCGACACCGTAGGCTTTATCCGCAAACTGCCCACCGACTTGGTCGACTCCTTTAAGTCGACCCTCGACGAGGTGCGCGAGGCCGACCTGCTGGTGCACGTGGTCGACATCTCACACCCTGCTTTTGAGGAGCAAATAGAGGTGGTGAACAAAACGTTGGCCGACATTGGTGCCGGCGGTAAACCCATGATACTCCTGTTCAACAAGATAGACGCTTATACCTATGTGGAGAAAGCGCCCGACGACCTTACCCCCCGAACCAAAGAAAACTTAACACTGGAAGAACTGATGAAGACGTGGATGGCAAAGATGGAGGACAACTGCCTCTTTATCTCCGCCCGCGAGCGAATCAATATAGAGGAGATGCGACGCATGATATATGCCCGCGTCAAGGAACTGCACGTGCAGAAATACCCCTATAACGATTTCCTTTTTCAGAACTACGAGGAAGAAGAAAGTGATGAACCATTGGAGTAGTCGGAAGAGTAGTTAAGTAGTCAAACGACTTGACTACTTAACTGCTAAAAGAACTACTTCAACAAACAAGGATCTATGAAAGAATATCGAAAACTGACCGAAGACGAAAGACTTCGGCTGATGGCGCAGTCATGCCAGGCGGAGAACTGGGACGCGGTGTGGGTGGACAAGCGGTTTGCTTGCGACTATGTACAACATACGCGCTTCTCGGGTGAGGTGCGGCTGGGTGTCTTTGAGGCCGACTTCACCCTGCCCGGTGGGGTAAGGAAACATGCGGGGCTTCACCATGTGCTCCTGCACAACGTGACAGTGGGCGACAACTGCCTGATAGAGAACATCCAGAACTACATCGCCAACTACGAGATAGGTGATGATACGCTTATCGAAAACGTGGACTCCATTCTCGTAGAAGGGGTGAGCACGTTTGGCAACGGCGTAGAGGTGGCGGTGCTCAACGAGACAGGTGGGCGCGAAGTACTCATCAACGACAAGCTGTCGGCCCATCAAGCCTATATTCTCGCCCTCTATCGCCACCGTCCCGAGCTAATCAGCCGCATGAAAGAGATAGCTGATTTCTATTCTAACAAACATGCCTCTTCGGTAGGCACCATCGGCCACCATGTGATGATACTCAACTCCGGCACGCTTCGAAACGTGCGCATCGGCGATTGTTGCCACATCAGCGGGGCCTGCCGCCTTTCCAACGGAAGCATTAACAGCAACGAAGCGGCACCGGTGGAGATTGGGCACGGTGTCATCTGCGACGACTTCGTCATCTCCTCCGGCTCTACCGTCGACGACGGTACGATGCTCACCCGCTGCTTCGTGGGGCAAGCTTGTAAGCTGGGGCACAACTACTCGGCTTCCGACTCCCTCTTTTTCAGCAACTGCCAAGGCGAGAACGGTGAGGCTTGTGCCATCTTTGCCGGCCCTTTCACCGTGACGCATCATAAGTCCACCCTGCTTATCGCCGGCATGTTCTCGTTTATGAATGCAGGCTCGGGATCGAACCAAAGCAATCACATGTACAAGCTCGGCCCCATCCACCAAGGCACGTTGGAGCGGGGGGCGAAGACTACTTCGGACTCTTATATCCTCTGGCCGGCACGCGTGGGTGCCTTCTCGCTGGTGATGGGACGACACGTCAACCACGCCGATACCACCAACCTGCCCTTTTCCTACCTCATAGAAGACCGTAACACCACCTACTTGGTGCCGGGCGTCAACCTCCGTAGTGTGGGTACCATCCGCGACGCGCAGAAGTGGCCCAAACGCGACAAACGTACCGACCCTAACCGGCTGGATTATATCAACTATAACCTGCTCAGCCCTTACACCATCCAAAAGATGTTTGCAGGATGTCGCATCCTCAAAGACCTGAAGCGCGTCTCGGGTGAGACCTCGGAGATATACTCTTACCAAAGTGCCAAGATTCGTAGCTCGGCGCTCAACAAAGGCCTCCGCTTTTACGAGATAGCCATCCACAAGTTCCTGGGCAACTCACTCATCAAACGCTTGGAAGGCATTCACTTCCATAGCGACGAGGAAATCCGTCGGAGGCTGCGACCCGATACCCAGATAGGCTTGGGCGAATGGGTGGACATCTCCGGATTGATAGCCCCTAAGAGCGAGATAGACCGCCTGATAGACGGCATAGAGACCGGTGCCATCAACCAGCTGAAAGGTATCAACGCTGCCTTTGCCGAGATGCACGCCAACTACTACACCTACGAGTGGACATGGGCGTACAGCAAGATACGGGAGTTCTATGGTTTTGATCCCGAAACGATGACCGCCCGAGACGTGATTACCATCGTACAAGCTTGGCAGAAGGCGGTAGTGAACCTCGACCGGCAAGTGTACGAGGATGCTAAAAAGGAGTTCTCACTCTCCTCCATGACCGGATTCGGTGCCGACGGCTCGCACGACGACATGAGGCTTGACTTCGAACAGGTGCGCGGCGACTTCGAGAGCAGCCCCTTTGTTACCGCCGTGCTGAAGCATGTCGACGTAAAGACCGCCCTTGGCAACGAATTAATAGAACGAATGGAACAAGTAGCGGGTTAAATTCGTACCTTTGCGGGAAGCAAAGAAATAGGTAATTGGAACATAAACGTAATAAAGAACAAAGATTATGGCAACAACACCTCCGTTCAAGTATCAGCCCATGTTTGAGAAGGGCAAGGATACCACTGAGTATTATCTGCTTACCAAGGACTATGTGTCGGTAGGCGAGTTTGAAGGAAAGCCCATCCTGAAAGTGGAAAAAGAGGGCCTTACGGCGATGGCCAATGCGGCCTTCCGTGATGTCTCGTTCCTGCTGCGCCGTGCGCACAACGAGCAGGTAGCCAAGATATTGAGCGACCCCGAAGCCAGCCACAACGACAAGTACGTGGCACTCACCTTCCTGCGCAATGCCGAAGTGGCAGCCAAGGGCGTGTTGCCCTTCTGTCAAGACACCGGCACGGCCATCGTGCACGGCGAGAAAGGGCAACAGGTATGGACCGGCTATTGTGACGAAGAAGCACTCTCGCTCGGTGTGTACAAAACGTATACGGAGGAGAACCTCCGCTACTCGCAGAACGCTCCGCTGGACATGTACAAAGAGGTGAACACGAAGTGCAACCTCCCCGCACAAATTGACATTGAGGCGACCGAGGGCATGGAGTACGAGTTCCTTTGCATCACCAAGGGTGGTGGCTCGGCCAATAAGACGTACCTCTATCAGGAGACGAAAGCCATCCTCAATCCCGCTACGCTCGTACCGTTCATGGTAGAGAAGATGAAATCGTTGGGCACGGCAGCTTGTCCGCCTTACCACATCGCTTTTGTTATCGGTGGTACCTCCGCCGAGCGGAACCTGCTGACGGTGAAGCTGGCATCGGCCAAGTACTACGACAACCTTCCCACCACCGGCAATGAGTATGGCCGTGCTTTCCGCGACGTAGAGCTGGAGAAGACGGTGCTGGTGGAAGCACAGAAGATAGGTCTCGGTGCGCAGTTTGGTGGTAAATACTTGGCGCACGACATACGCATCATCCGTCTGCCGCGTCATGGCGCCTCGTGCCCCGTAGGTTTGGGCGTTTCTTGCTCGGCCGACCGTAACATCAAGTGTAAAATCAACAAAGAGGGTATCTGGATTGAGAAACTCGACTCCAACCCGGGTGAGCTGATTCCTGCCGAACTCCGCCAAGCTGGCGAGGGCGACGTGGTGCGCATCGACCTCAACCGTCCGATGCCCGAGGTGCTGAAGGAGCTGACGAAGTATCCGGTATCGACGCGCCTGTCGCTCAACGGCACCATCATTGTGGCCCGCGACATCGCCCACGCCAAGCTGAAAGAACGCTTGGACAGTGGCGAAGACCTGCCACAATATTTCAAGGACCATCCCGTTTACTACGCCGGCCCGGCCAAGACACCCCAAGGTATGGCTTGCGGTTCGATGGGGCCGACGACAGCCAATCGCATGGACCCGTACGTTGAACTCTTCCAAAGCCGCGGCGGCAGCATGGTGATGTTGGCCAAAGGCAACCGCACGCAGCAAGTCACCGATTCGTGCAAGAAGTACGGTGGATTCTACCTCGGATCCATTGGCGGTCCGGCTGCTATCCTTGCCCAAAACAACATCAAGAGCATCGAATGTGTAGAATATCCCGAGCTGGGTATGGAAGCCATTTGGAAGATTGAAGTGGAAGACTTCCCCGCCTTCATCCTTGTCGATGATAAGGGTAACGACTTCTTCAAACAACTGAAAGGTCGCAACTAACGTTTGCACAGTCCTCCGACTCAATTGTAAAATAGAGAGGGGCGCTTCTCCAATAGTGGGAAGCGCCCTTCTTGCATTTTATTCCTTCTGACAGGTTGGCAATCTGCGAGAAACTGCCTACATTTGCAAAGTAAACCCCTATATGCAAGCGTTATGAGATACTTAGACCCCAAAGCCGACTTGACTTTCAAGCGTGTCTTTGGCGAGCATCCCGACTTAGTGAGGAGCTTCCTCAACGCCCTGCTCCCGTTGGAAGAAGGGCAAGAGATAGAAGAGATAGAGTACCTTCCGGCGGAGATGGTACCCGACAATCCGTTGCGCAAGAATAGCATCGTCGACGTGCGTTGCCGCGACAACCACGGCCGGCAGTTCATCGTGGAGATGCAGATGATTTGGTCGCCGGAGTTCAAACAACGTGTCCTGTTCAATGCCTCTAAGGCGTATGTGCGTCAGATAGGTACGGGCAGCAACTACAACCTGCTCCAGCCGGTCTACTCCCTCAACCTTGTCAACGAGGTCTTCGAACCCGAGCTTCCAGGCTACTATCATTACTACCAGATGGTGCACGTGGAGCACAGCGACAAAGTGATAGAAGGGCTGCACCTGGTCTTCGTCGAGCTTCCCAAATACAACCCTTGCACCTATCAAGAGAAGAAGATGAAAGTGCTCTGGCTCCGCTTCCTCACGGAGATTGACGGGCGCACCAACGAGGTGCCCGCCGAATTGCTGGACAACCAAGAGATAAAGAAAGCTGTGACAGTGATTGAGGAGTCGGCCTTTACCGATGCGCAACTCCTCGGATACGAGAAGTTCTGGGACATCATCAGCGTGGAGAAAACGTTGATGAGCAGCGCGGAGAGGAAAGGTGAAAGAAGAGGCGAACAGATTGGTGAAGCGAGAGGTGAAAAGAAAGGCGTGGCAAAAGTCGCCCTGTCAATGATTGCTGACGGGCTTCCTTTCGAGACAATCTCCAAGTACACGGGGTTGCCCGTAGAAGATATAGAGAGGTTGGCGAAAGGAGGCTGACATGGCTATCATAAGTCTCTATGTAATGCACCAAGCCCGTTGAAGTGGACAATTAACTCACGAAACTTTGGGAAGAGGGCGCAGTTATAATACAGAAGTGTTAGCTCATCTATAGACATTTGCGCTTGTGTCAATTGTGCATATTGTTCGAAGTATGTATGAGTCCTTTGAGGATAATCATCTACGGAACTATATTCTTCTTCAGCCCTCCTTACATATTGTAGAAGTTTGTATAAATGTCTATAATAGGAAGTTATGGAATCATATCTTCGTAGAAAGTGCGCATACTCTATTTGGGCTTTCTCCAATGATGTTTGCGCCTCAGAATATTCCCTGATCGCTTCCGAAGTTATCCCGTATAATTCACTGATATATTGCAGTTGACACATGTCATCTTCTTCCTCTTCATCACATTCTGTTGGCTGTTCTTTATTGAAGACTCTATAGATAAGAGATAACTGTTTTTTTGCCTCTGAAAAGAAACATAATCCTTGAAAGTATGCTTCTTGTACACTCTTGGAGTCGTTTATGATAGGGATATTGCCGAAAACTTTATTGCGGATAACTAATTGGTTCTGTAATAGACTAAAAAAGATTGTTTGAAATTCTCTGTCCAATGAAGAACTCTTTTCTTCTTTTTGAGCTTTTATAGTCTGCATGCGTTGGAAAACAACGAATAGAACGAAACTCATAGTGGTCGCAAGGTTTCCGATTACTCCTGTTGTTTGGTTGGCTTCCTCATGACCCCACATGAGTATTAAAAGTGTTGCCATCAGTATTATGCAGACTGCTATTTCTATGATGGTTGTTATTTCTTGTCGTTTCATTATATATTTGGCTGTTTGAACGTGGTTATTCATTGAAAAGTTTACCTCTCTCTAAAATAGGGAAAACACTTCGTTTTATCTACGTAGTAGTTTTGCTTCCACAATACAGTAAAGTTCTTACTGGCTTAAGAAATGATGTCTATATGCATATATTCAATTTTTAAAAATAGGGCGTAAAGGTAGGTAACTTACGGATAGTTTCCAAATAGAATAGGAAATTTGTCTCAAGGAAAAATCACTTATCCCCCTGAAATAGGCAGATTGCATTTAACATGTGAACCTCTATATATCATTATTTAGAGATACATAGAAACATCAATGCGGAAAATTGAGATATAATAAAATTATACTTCTTTGTTTAGAATATTGCAAAAATCTATATCTTTGCCAGAAAATGAATTGTGTATGAACTTGATAGGAATACGAATTAATAAGGAAGGTACGGATGAAAGCGTGAGAAAGAATCTTTCATCAGAGTGGTATCCATTTTTCGACCGATTTCGCATGAAGGATTTGGAGTTGCCCAATTGGGATGATAATGATAAACTGTTGGTGGAGTTAAAGAAGAAAGATAAGGAGTGCAGGGACGCTAATGCGGATTTGTATAATCAGAGTGATGAAAGGCCCCAAATATCCCTTCATGCCATCGTTGGAAAGAACGGATCGGGAAAGAGTACGCTCCTTGATGTTCTTGTTCGTATAATAAATAATCTCGCATTTAAGGCCGTTAGTGATACTGGAGGAGAACTTAACTTACTTGAAGCGAAAGGGGTAAATGCTGCTTTATTCTACAAAATTGAGGATAAATATTATTGTTTGGGGTCTAATGAACTTATTGTATTGGGAGAAAAAGCTATTTCGTTCAGTGATAGTCAAACGTTAAAAGAAAATAGAAAATTGTTGGAACGATTCTTCTATTCTGTTTTTGTTAACTATTCTATTTATGCTTTCAATGTTCGTGACTACGCTGATGTAAAAGAGAAGGGGCCTGTAACTCAAAAGGTTGGAGGGCATGATTTGTATTATAAAGATAATAATGGTAAAGAACATAAGTATAAACTCCCTTATTATGAGCATTGGTTGAATGGGCTTTTTCATAAGAACGATGGGTATTTGACTCCTATCGTACTCAATCCTATGCGTACGGAAGGCAATTATGATGTCAATACCGAAGAAGCGTTAACGAAGCAAAGATTGCTAAGCCTGTTTGTGTTGAAATCTGACTTTCTTGCAGGTTATGAATCTAGCAAAACACAAATAACCTTTCAAATCAAAATCATTCAAGATAAAATAAGCAAACAGATGTCATGGTTTCCTGGAAATGAAACGCAATATTATGAACATATCGCAGACTTATATCATTGGTGGTGGAAAGAATTGATTGACGGTAAAGATGTAGCTACTATTATAAATAAATTGAATGTGTTAAAAGATAGTAGTAATATTGGGAAGTCTAATCTTTGTGAACTGGATGCAGAAAATATGAAGTCTTTCTTAAAAGGTGATACAGGGTTAAACAATCGAATAATCCAAATACAATCATCTTTGATTTATCTTGCCTACAAGACATCCTCAATTGGCTCTAAATATCCCAATTTTTATACAAAATTCGAGAATGAAGAAGAAATAAATATTCTATTTGAACACATCAAGAAGGATAATACTCATATTACTTTAAAAATAAGACAGACAATATACAATCTCAAGAATAGATTATTACGTTCGGATGATAAGCTCTTACCACAATTGAATCCAAGAGATATAAACTTCAAAGATGATTTTGGCAGTAGGGATACCATAAAGAGTGCGGATGATGTACTTGAGAAGTTGTTTCCACCTATTTATAAGTCAGAAGTCCTCCTTACGAACAGAGAAGGTAAAGATATATCTTTTACAGAAATGAGTTCGGGAGAACGACAGTTTTTGTATAGTCTTAGTTCTGTCTTATATCATTTGATGAATCTCCAAAGTGTTGAAAGTGGAGAATGTACGTTACACTATGGGAATATCAATATTATCATGGATGAAGTAGAACTGTACTATCATCCAGAATATCAGCGCCAATTTGTGAATCGATTATTGGACTCTATTAAAGGACTAAAGCTTACGGGAATAGATAGCATTAATATCTGCCTTGTTACTCATTCTCCTTTCCTGTTATCAGATATACCTAAACAGAATATATTATTCTTGGAAGAGGGTAAGGTTGTAAATGACAAGGTGGAAAGCCTTACTTTTGCGGCTAATATAAATGATATTATCAAAGATAGTTTCTTCCTAAAAGGAGGATTTATGGGCGAATTTGCCAAGAATGTAATAGCATCTCTATTTTCTTATATAGCTCCAGAAAGAGGAAACCCACCATCTGGCTATATTCGTACTTGGTCACCATCGGATGCTCAAGCTGTTATAAAAATGATAGGAGAACCGATGATTCAATCGTTGTTGCAATCTCTTTATCATGCTAATAAGAGTCTGATGGATGATCAAGAAATTCAGAATAGGATAGACGAACTTCAAAGAGAACAAAGGCGGAGGAGACAAAATGAAGAGAATACTGATAACTGATAAACTGAAATTAGTTGCTGATAAATATAAGCAGGATCTGTGCGCTATGAACGGTGAAACACCTTTGGACAGGTTGCAACGCTTGAAAAGAAGCATGAAGCAAAACAAATACAAAGAGTATATTGATGCCATAATTAACAACTATGATGATATTGTTACACTCAAGCCGTCGGTTATGCTGTCGTATCAATCAAGTCATGCGCCTCTAAACTTACCGAAGCAGGATTTGAATAAGAAATTTAGAAATCCATTTAGCAGTAAGCCTAAAGGCAGAGCTAGCAATAAAAAGTTTTGGGAACTTATAGTGCTGGCGATGAAATATGATGATGCTCGAGTGAAATTTGTGAAATATGTTCCCGAATTAGGGGTTAAGGCATGTGTGTATTGCAATGCTCAATTTGCTATAACGTCAGTCGATAATTTGGCTACGTATACTTTAGATCATATTAATGCGAAAAGCACTTACCCATTTTTATGCACGTCGTTTTTCAATTTGATACCATGTTGTGCATCATGCAATAGTATGAAAAAGCAAGGAGCTGGTGCTTTTTCCCCATATACAGAAGATTACTCGCAAGAATTCCTTCCCTTCGAGTTTGAATTAGAAAAGCGTTCTTTATTAAA
>JAISIX010000001.1 GCA_031261805.1 Mediterranea sp. (in: CFB group bacteria) | reverse complement strand
TCGTCTCAACACCTCACGGGTGCTCAACGAGCTGCAGGACGAAGGTCTGCTGGAGCTGCACCGGAAGGAGATACTCATCCCGGAGCTGGCTTTGTTCATTCCCATTCTATCGTAGCAGGTGGTTTCGAACTGATGTCGTACGTCACACGGTTCACTCCTTTTACCTTATTTATAATGTCGTTGGACACCTGGCCCAAGAAGTCGTAGGGTAGGTGTGCCCAGTCGGCCGTCATGGCATCGGTCGATGTCACGGCGCGTAGCGCCACGGCCCGTTCGTAGGTACGTTCGTCGCCCATCACGCCTACCGATTGTACCGGTAGCAGGATGACGCCGGCTTGCCATACCTGGTCGTACAGTCCCCAGTCGCGCAAGCCCTGTATGAAGATGTCGTCGGCATTCTGCAGGATATGTACCTTCTCCGGGGTGATGTCGCCCAGGATGCGCACGGCCAACCCCGGTCCCGGGAAGGGATGGCGGGTGATGAGGTGCTCGGGCATGCCCAGCTCGCGTCCTACACGACGTACTTCGTCTTTAAACAGCAGGCGGAGCGGCTCGCAGAGCTTGAGGTCCATCTTCTCGGGCAGTCCGCCCACGTTGTGATGGCTCTTTATCACTGTGCCCGTGATGGAGAGCGACTCAATGCAGTCGGGGTAGATAGTACCCTGTGCCAGCCACTTCACGTCTTTCAGCTTGTGCGCCTCCTCGTCGAACACGTCGATGAAGCCTTTGCCAATGATTTTGCGTTTCCGCTCGGGGTCGGTCACTCCGGCCAGCTCGGCGAAGAACTTTTGCGAAGCGTCCACGCCAATCACGTTCAGTCCCAGGCATTCGTAGTCGTGCATCACGTTCTTGAACTCGTTCTTGCGCAACATGCCGTGGTCCACGAAGATACAGGTGAGGTTTTGCCCGATGGCCTTGTTCAGCAGCACGGCGGCTACCGACGAGTCCACCCCGCCGCTCAGCCCGAGCACCACCTTGTCGTCGCCCAGCTTCTCCTTCAGGTCGGCCACGGTACTATCGATAAACGAGGTCGCCGACCAGTCCTGTTTGCATCCGCACACGTCTACCACGAAGTTACGCAGCATCTGTGTGCCGTCCTCGCTGTGGAACACCTCGGGGTGGAACTGAACGCCCCACACCGGCTCACCCTCCACTTGGTAAGCGGCAATCTCTACCTTGTCCGTAGAGGCTATCTTCTTGAATCCTTCGGGGATGGCGGTAATCGTGTCGCCGTGGCTCATCCACACCTGCGAGTTCTTCCGCACTCCTTTGAAGAGGGGGTTCTCCTCGCAGAACGAGGCCAAATGTGCCCGTCCGTACTCGCGCGTGCCGGCAGGCTCTACCCGTCCGCCGCCCATGTAGGCCATAAACTGCGCGCCGTAGCAGATGCCCAGAATGGGGTAGCGGCCACGTATCTCGCCCAAGTCTACCTTGAAAGCATCTTTGTCGTACACCGAAAAGGGGCTTCCCGACAGGATGACGCCCTTCACGCTCGGGTCGCCTTTTGGGAATTTGTTGTAAGGGACAATCTCACAGTACGTGTCCAGCTCGCGCACCCGACGGCCGATAAGCTGCGTAGTCTGCGAACCGAAATCAAGAATAACTATCTTCTCCTGCATATTAAATTAGGTGTGTTTCTGAATAAAACAATGCGCAAAAGTACGGAAAAGAATGCAATTGGGCGCAGCCCGAAGAGGAAGAATTGCTCATCTGCCATAACTTTGGCCGATATGGTATACCTCTTGCCACACACATTGCCGATTTGGTAAAACGTCGGAGGAGTCTTTGCCCCATCTTTGCAAGCGAATACGAAGAAGGAAAATGTATTTCCGTCATGTGTATTGATAACCTAACAAAAAAGAAAAATGAGAATGAGAAAAAGACTCCAAAAAGAAGAGAAAAAAGAGAAGTATGAACCCCCTACAATCACTCGATTAGATGTAGTCTTGGAACGCGTAATTGCCGACTCCGTCAGAGACACCGGTAGCGCATTAGAGCAAGAATACGAAGAAGAAACGGTAGACAACGGTGAGATGGGCTGGTAATAATCTAAAAAGTAAGCAACGAAAATGACAAAGATTGATTTATGGGCGGCCGCCCTGTCGCTGGTCGCCATCACGCTGAACGCTTCCTGTACCCAAGAGGTGAGTTCTCCCAACGAGGACTACACAGGAAAGTTTGAAATCGTCACTTTCCAAGTGGGCGATGCACCCGTAGAAGCCGAATCGTCCACACGCGGCGCTCGCCAAGTGCCCGATACGGTACGCCAAGACTTAGGCGACGGACTGGCACTGGAGATGGTAGTGAAAGAAGACGAAAGGAACACTCGCTCCACCTATACCCCTATCCGTGATGGCATACGGGTGTTGGCTATCGTCTACGATACTTCCGGGGGCGGCAAGAATCATCCTGTTCTCAGCAAACAGGACTTAGTGGTGAGTGACAACAAGCTATCGGTTTCCATCCCGACTGACATGCCTTTTATACAGGTGCTGTTCTACACATTTAATTCCGAAACGTCATGTCCCACGGTGGACGATATTCCCGTTGGCGGGAACGTCGTATCGGGTGGATGGTGGAAATTCAGTATTGATTCCCAAACCAACTTTACACCCGACCTGATGGGGGCAAAGGTAGGAAACGTCGACGGGTGGACTTTCTCGGACTTGACAACCGGTGATAATCGCTTTGAGAACACGGTGACTTTTCAACACGCCTTTCCCAAGGTAAGGGTAAGCATTGAAAGCAAAGCGGGAGCCATTGAACAGTTCCAGGGCACACTCAGCGGAGCCTCCACTACTGCCAGCATCCAGACCGGGGATGTCACCCGCTATACGCCAAACAACTCGTCAGCCAAGGTGCCGTTGAATGCCGCGGCTACGGGCACCACCAACACGCTCACTTCCGACTATGCCACTTTCATCGCCGACAATCAGGAATCAAGTTACCAACTGACCTTCTCCTCCCTCACCATTGCGGGAAAGACGAAAACAGTGGCAGCCAACCGGTTTTATAAATATTTTCAGCCTGAGAAAAGCTATACCATCAATCTCACCATCAAATCGCAATTCTCGGGGTGGGACGGGCTGTATTACACTTGGGGCGGGATGCAGCCGCTGGACGACGTGACAAAGGGCTACGCGAACCTCTCTTCGACCAGCTCGATGTACTGGGACAACAGCGGCGAGAACAAGCACCTTCTCACGAATGGCAGCCCCGTCCAAGGTTGCCCCACAGCGGGGCAGCTGAACCGCCTCTTCCAGCAGCCCAACGCCTTCTATACGGACACTCAAGGTCCTTCGTGGCAAGTGAAAGGACAAAGTGTGCAGAGGGTAGGCCTGTGGGTACTGAAGTATGAGTATTGGACCGTAGGGTCGGAGGCCACCGAGGTGTATCCTACCAAAGACGCGAACGTAGAGGCTGCCTTCGCCCTCCAGCAAGCCACGGACGAGATTCGCAGCTCAGGCAAGTATGTATTCCTCCCGGCCGCCGGATATGTGCACGGCGAAAAAGGACTGAAGAACTACGGGGAGTTTGGCTTCTACTGGTCGAACCAATCGGCCAACTGGTCGGGACGGGCCTGGAGCTTGCGTTTTAACATCATCGGCAACGACGAATGTGCCTATGCAATTGTCCTGCTAAGCAAGCAACCCGATAAGTGGTTCGCCAATTTCTACAAACGTTACTGCGGCGGATGCGTATGGAATATCCACAATAATTAAGCCCTGCACACTCACGCCCTCTTGTCCTTCTGTGCCATCCGGCGGTACTGCGTGGGCAAGATGTTATATTTCTCCTTGAATAACCGGTAAAAGGTGGTCATGGACGAGAATCCACATTCGGAGGCGATAGCCTCGATGGTGAGATTCTCGTCCATTTCCAGTTTGCGGCGGGCGTTGTCCAACTGTATGTCGCGGATGTAGTCGTTCAGCGTTTTCCCCGTCACCGCCTTGACAGCCTGCCGGAGGGAGGTGCGGTTGCTCTGCAGCGCGGCGGCGAGGCTTTCGGCAGTGAGGCTGTCCGGCAGCTGACGCTCCCCTCCCAGCAGAAGACTCTCCAGTTGCTGCACCAATCGGACATCGGCCGTCACCTCTTCCGCTGTCTCTGCCATGTTGGGGATCTCGAGGTTTTCCATATCGATGTTCGCATGGCGTTCCCGCAAGCTATCTATCTCCTTGATGCGCCGATAGAGCGCATGGTTCTTATTTCGGATCTTCCGGTTGTAGAGCACCAGCAGGACAACGAAGATAAGCAGGAACGAGCACCCACTGATGGCTATGACGGCATGGAGCTGGGCCAGCTGTTTACCATGCTTCAACTCATCGACCTTGTAGCGGGCGTTCAGGTCATCAATCATCCCGTCAATATTGCTCTGCCTCAGTGAGTCGTTCAGTGCCTCTATCTGCTCAAACAGCGGATAGATTTGGTCGTTGTGAGCACCCCAGCCGGCCAGTGCCTGCAACTTGGCTTTTAAAATATCCTCCTTCGCTATCTCCTGCCCGTGCTTGACTGCCACCCGATAAGCCTCATCCAGTCCTTGGATGCCCGCTGCATACCTGCCGTGCGCCGCGGCTATCATGCCTCTGAAGCTGGTGAGGCTCGCCTTCGACAACTCGTCGGCCGGCCCCATCTTCTCCGCCAAGTTCACGGCCTCTTCTGCCTTGTCGAACTCCTTGGCGGCGATGTACACGTATGCTTGCGTGTTGTAGAAGTGAAAACGCGGATAATGGTAGTTGGGGTCAACACCCTCCATCCCTTCCACGACCTTCTCCCAGCGGGGGAAATAAGACTTGGCCTCGTCAATACGTTTGAGCTTGGACAGTACCATACACAGCTGCTCGTAGGCAAAAAACTGATAGTGTCTTACGGCAGGTGAGCCTTGCGCCTGCGCGATGCACTTCCGGAAACAGTCGATGGCATCTTCCGGCCGGTGCAACGTGCTATAGAGTACCCCCATTGCTACGAGGGAGGAGCATATCCCCTGCGCAGAGTTTACACGGGTGGCCACCTCGTATGTCCGCTTTGCCTCCTGCATCATGGTGGCGAACATCCGTAGGCGATAGTAGCTGTACAGCAAGGACGACTCTCCCCTGAAGTAACTGACGTCCGTAGGCATCTCCTCGAGCACGGAAGGTGCAATGCGAATCACCACGCTGTCCTGCCCGGCGTTGCCCAACGCCTCGATGTAGTAGACGAACATCCTCGTCCAGGCATCGCTCCCTTGCCGGCGAGCCTCGGACGACGCCTGTTCGTAGTAAGCCCGCAACGTGTCTGGGTTGGCCGTGCGTTGGCTTACCCGTAGCTGCAGCCGCTCCCATGCGGCCAGCCGTTCTTTCCCATCATGCGTCCTTATTACTTGGCGGAGCGAGTCCAGCTCCTTTTGGTAGGAGGTCTGAGCGTAAGCCTGTCCTACCGATAAGCATACAAAAAACGCCAACGTGACACGTATCAGTGCCGAATAGCCCTTTCTTTTCATATTCTTTTCCTTTGTTATGTACTGAATTGCCCAGCAAACGTAGACATTTCTGTCGGGAGTGCCAAGAGGTTGGCACCCTATCTCTCGGTGCAATTGCGTATTTGGCAGAATATTTGCCGATATAGCACACGTTTTGGCAGAACCATTGTGCATTCCGCAGCCATCTTCTACCGAATATGCGCACCTTTGCAAACGATTATAAAAGGAGCATAGCTGTGTTGTGAAACAAGGTTAGAGCTTGACTCTTTTAGAAATCTCTTTCTCTAAAGGAGGCCCTCTTTCTATAGGAGGGTCTCCTTTCTTTATCTCAAGAGTACTTGCGGGGATACCTCAGGAGGATGGCCAGCAGGGCGCAGGCTCCCATGGTGAAGGGGTAGTAGAGGTTGCCGATGATGCTCAGCGGCGAGATACTCGCCAGTCCGGCCGCCATGAGCATCTGCGCCCCGTAGGGGATGATGCCCTGTACGAAGCAGGAGAAGGTGTCCAGTATGCTGGCGCTCTTGCGGGGGTCGAGACCGTAGCGGTCGGCTATCTGCTTGGCAATGGGGCCGGTGGTGATGATGGCGATGGTGTTGTTGGCTGTGCAGAGGTTGGCCAAGCTCACCAGGACGGCGATGCTTAGCTCTGCCCCCCGTTTGCCTTGGATGTGCTTGGTGAACTTTTTGATGATAAAGTCGATGCCTCCGTTGTACCGTATCAGTTCCAGCATCCCTCCGGCCAAGAGGGTGACGATAATCAGCTCGCCCATGCCATTCACCCCCACGCCCATGGCGTCGAACCAGCGGAACACGCCCCAAGTACCCGTGCCGATGCCTATCACCCCGTTGGCCAGGATACCTATCAGCAACACGGACATCACGTTCATGCCGGCCAAGGCAGTGCCCAGCACTACCATATAGGGTATCACCTTCACCCAGTCGATGCTCTCCACCTCGGTGGGAGCGCCCACCGCAAGGCCCTTGAACACGTAGATGCCCAGCACGATGAGGGCGGCGGGCACCACAATCTGGAAGTTGACGCGGAACTTGTCGCGCATGTCGCACGCCTGCGTACGGGTGGCGGCAATGGTGGTGTCGGAGATAAACGAGAGGTTGTCGCCAAAGAACGAACCACCCACCACCACGCCCACCATAAAAGGTAGGGCGATGCCGGTACGGTCGGCCAGCCCCACGGCTACGGGCGTAAGGGCCACGATGGTGCCCACGCTGGTGCCTACGGAGAGCGAGATAAAGCACGAAGCCAGGAAGATGCCCGCCAACAGCAGGTTGTCGGGCAGGATGTGCAGGGTGAGGTTCACCGTAGCGTCGATGGCCCCCAGCTCCTTGGCGCTCTGCGCAAAGGCCCCCGCCAGTACAAAGATCCATATCATCAGCAGGATGTTCTTGTCTGCTGCTCCGGCAGAGAACTGCCGGATACGTTCCTCCAGCTTTACCCCGCGGGTAGTGGCCACGGCATAGCTGGCCGCTGCCAGAAAGGCCACGGTGATGGGCAGGTGCCCCCTACTATCGGCGCTGAGATGGCTCATCAGGTAGACGTACACGCCCAGAAATACGAGCAGTGGACTCAGCGTCCACCACCCCCGCAAACGGTACTTTTTCTGTATCTTGTTCTTATTCTCGTTGCTCATTGTCCAATGGGAAAATTATAATAGGCGGGCAAAGATACGCAGAATTGACGATACGAATCAAGCATCGGCACAAGAATCTGTGGAAGAGAGGATGCAAACACCGAGCCATCCCTGACAAAATATAGAAAGGTAAATAGTAAATCTATTTAGGGCGTTAGCACCCTCTTCTCAGCCTTCCTCAAACGGGCATATATTTTCGCTGCAGCGAAAATACTTTTTCGCTGTAGCGAAAATAAGTTTTCGTTGGAGCGAAAATAAAGTTTCGCTGAAGCGAAAAAAAAATTTCGCACCAGAAAAACTGCGAAAAAATATATCTGCTGAAACAGAGCTGTTTAAGTGGGGCATAGCCGTGGCGTACTTTTGCTTGGCGGAGTAGGTGGGGTGTATGGACCTGTTGGATGAGTTGTTGCGTTTTACGACTGTCTCGGGTACTATCTTGCGTACAAGAGGTATCTATGGCTGCAACAGCAGTTGCACCAGCCGTGGTACGGCATAGTTGTCCAGCTCTTCCTGTCGGATCTTCAGGTAGGAGGGGAAAGAGGCAGTCGCCTCGGGCAGGGTCACCTCGTAGAGATCGGCGTAGATGACACGATGGGAGAGGACGTGCTTCACCCCTTGGCGAATCAGGCGTACGACAGGCTGCTCGCCCGGGGCAAACAGCTCCCGGAAAGCAGGCAGGCCGAGAAGCTCCTCTTCGGTCAGGGGCGAGGGGGTCTCTATCAGCGGTAGCTCGAACAGCCCCTTCCAAATGTCATCGTCGGTACGTTTGCGAATGAACGTGTACGCGCCTGCGCGTACATATATATAATGTAGATAGCGATTGGTGGTCTTCGTTCGGTGCTGTTTGACGGGTAGCGATGCCACACATCCCTTGGCCAGTGCTACACAACCGGCCGACAAGGGACAGGCTGGGCAGTCGGGTGATTGTGGGACGCACTGTACCGCACCAAAGTCCATGATGGCCTGGTTGTAGAGAGCGGGGTGGTTGCGGTCGAGCATCTCGGCAGCCAAAGTGGCGAAGAGCTTCTTGCCCTCGGTGGAGTCGATAGGGAGGTCGATGCCAAAGTAGCGGGCGAGGACACGATATACATTGCCGTCCACCACCGGATAGCCCATGCCGTAGGCAAAGGAGCAGATGGCCGCTGCCGTGTACTCGCCTACTCCTTTCAAGGCGCGCACTCCTTGGTAGGTGCGGGGGAAAAGACCGCCGGCCATGCTACGGGCGGCGGTGTGCAGGTTGCGGGCGCGGGAGTAGTAGCCCAACCCCTGCCAATATTTCATCACTTCGTCCTCCTCCGCCTCAGCAAGAGTGCGCACGTCGGGAAAGCGGTGGACGAAACGGAGGTAGTAATCGTATCCCTGCGCCACACGGGTCTGCTGCAGGATGATTTCGGAAATCCAAATCAGGTAGGGGTCGGAGATATCGCGCCATGGCAGCTCGCGTTTGTTCACGGCATACCATGTTTCAATCGTTTGAGCAAAGTTGTCCATTGCCGCAAAAATACATTTTTTGGCTACAATAACCGGCCCTTCTATTACTTTTTTATAAAAAAGCATAGAATTATTTTTTTAGCCACCGGAAAAGCTATATATTTGCAGTCCAAAAAATTAGCAATCCTAATAAGTAGTATTAATATTTTTTTCAAAGGAAAATGACTAAAGCAGATATTGTAAACGACATTGCGAAGAAGACCGGAATTGACAAGCAAACGGTTCTGACAACCGTAGAGGCTTTCATGGATTCCGTTAAGGAATCTTTGTCTAACGAACAGAACGTCTACCTACGGGGATTTGGTAGTTTCGTTGTGAAGAAGAGAGCACAGAAAACTGCTCGTAACATCTCTAAGAACACTACCATCATCATCCCCGAGCACAACATTCCGGCATTCAAACCTGCCAAGACCTTCACGCTCGACGTGAAGAATTCATAAGGATAAGAGTATTAACCATATAAATTCGTAGAGACTATGCCAAGTGGTAAGAAGAAAAAAAGACATAAAATGTCTACGCATAAGCGTAAAAAAAGACTAAGAAAGAATAGACATAAGAGTAAAAAGTAAGCTTTCGCCTACCTTTCTTACACAGAATGAATGAACAAACTTGCAAAGCACATACTACGTAGCCTTTCAAGTTTGTTCTTTGTTTAAACCCGTTCCCATGAACTTTTCCGGCAAGGAACTGTTTCATGTATTTTGAGATTCTATCAATAAATAAGAAGACAAAACAGTGACAAGTGAATTAGTCGTTGACGTGCAACCCAAAGAGGTCTCCATCGCCCTGCTCGAAGACAAGAGCCTGGTGGAGCTTCAAAGCGAAGGACGAAACATCTCCTTCTCGGTTGGCAACATGTATTTGGGCCGCATTCGCAAACTGATGCCCGGACTGAACGCATGTTTCGTGGACGTCGGCTACGAGAAAGACGCTTTTCTTCATTATTTAGACTTAGGTCCTCAATTCAACTCTCTTGAGAAGTTTGTAAAGCAGACTCTAAGCGACAAGAAAAAGACGCCTCAGATAGGCAAAGCAACCCTGCTTCCCGACCTCGACAAGGATGGCACCGTAGCCACTTCTTTAAAGGTGGGACAAGAAGTAGTGGTGCAAATTGTAAAGGAACCCATATCGACCAAGGGGCCACGCCTGACATCCGAAATCTCTTTTGCCGGACGTTACTTGGTGCTCATCCCCTTCAACGACAAAGTTTCCGTCTCGCAAAAAATTAAATCGAGCGAAGAACGCGCCCGCCTCAAACAACTGCTGATGAGCATCAAGCCGAAAAACTTCGGTGTCATCGTCAGGACAGTGGCGGAGGGCAAACGCGTGGCCGAGCTGGATGGAGAGCTTAGAGTGCTGGTGAAACATTGGGAAGACGCGATGGCCAAAGTGCAAAAGGCCACTAAGTACCCCACCTTGATTTATGAGGAGACGAGCCGTGCCGTAGGCCTGCTTCGCGACCTCTTCAACCCCTCGTTCGAGAACATCTATGTGAACAACGAGCCGGTGTATCATGAAATCAGGGACTACGTTGCACTGATAGCGCCCGAACGGGCAAGCATCGTGAAACTGTATAAGGGGAAACTTCCCATCTACGACAACTTCAATATCACCAAGCAGATTAAGTCGGCATTCGGAAAGACCGTGTCTTACAAAAGCGGCGCCTACTTAATCATCGAACACACCGAGGCGCTACACGTGGTAGACGTCAACAGCGGAAACCGTACCAAGAACGCCAACGGGCAGGAAGGGAACGCGCTGGAGGTGAACCTCGGAGCCGCCGATGAGCTGGCACGCCAGCTGCGACTCCGCGATATGGGTGGTATCATTGTGGTCGATTTCATTGATATGAGCTTGGCGGAGAACCGCCAGAAGCTTTACGAACGGATGTGTGCCAACATGCAAAAAGACAGGGCACGGCACAACATTCTGCCGCTCAGCAAGTTTGGGCTGATGCAGATTACGCGCCAGCGGGTACGCCCGGCCATGGATGTCAACGTGGCCGAGACTTGCCCTACTTGCCTCGGCAAAGGCACCATCAAGTCGTCCATTCTCTTTACAGATACACTGGAGAGTAAGATTGACTACTTAGTCAACAAGCTGAAGACAAAGAAATTCTCGCTGCACGTCCATCCGTACGTTGCTGCCTACATCAACCAAGGGCTTGTGTCCCTTAAACGAAAATGGCAGATGCAGTACGGATTTGGAATCAAGGTTATTCCTAACCAGAAGCTCGCTTTCCTACAATATGTGTTCTACGACGAACACCACGAGGAAATCGACATGCAGGAAGAAATCGAAATCAAGTAAAAAAAGAGAGGCTGCCCCATGCAAGGGCAGCCTCTCTTTTCTTTATGCGGATATTTACTGCTTGCCGATTAGAGCTGAGCCAGCTTGTTGTCCGAACCAAGCACGTTGAGGATTTTGTGCTTGTACAGCTTCTCCATGTTGTCGCGAGCCGGGCCTAAGTACTTGCGCGGGTCGAACTCGGCGGGCTTCTCGGCCATCACCTTACGTACGGCAGCCGTCATAGCCAGACGAGAGTCGGAGTCGATGTTGATTTTGCAAACAGCCGACTTGGCAGCCTTGCGCAGCTCATCCTCGGGGATACCGATAGCGGCTTCCAGCTTACCACCATACTTGTTGATTGTATCAACCTCTTCCTGTGGAACAGAAGAAGAGCCGTGCAGCACGATGGGGAATCCCGGGAGTTTCTCCATCACAGCGTCCAGCACCTCGAAAGCCAAGGGAGGAGGAACCAAGCGGCCTGTCTGAGGATCTACGTGGCATTGTTCGGGTTTGAACTTGTAAGCGCCGTGTGACGTACCGATAGAGATAGCCAGCGAGTCGCAGCCCGTACGGGTAGCGAAGTCGATTACCTCTTCGGGGTCGGTATAGGTGTGGTGTTCGGCCGAAACCTCGTCTTCCACGCCGGCCAACACGCCCAGCTCGCCTTCTACCGTCACGTCGAATTGGTGAGCGTACTCAACCACCTTCTTCGTCAGGGCGACGTTCTCCTCGTAAGGCAAGTGCGAGCCGTCGATCATCACCGACGAGAAACCGTAGTCGATGCACGACTTGCATGTTTCGAACGTATCGCCGTGGTCGAGGTGCAGCACGATTTCGGGGTGAGCGCAGCCCAGCTCCTTGGCGTACTCTACGGCACCCTGTGCCATGTAGCGCAGCAACGTAGCGTTGGCGTATTCGCGAGCGCCCTTGGAAACCTGAAGAATCACCGGAGACTTAGTCTCTACTGCGGCCTTGATGATGGCCTGCATCTGCTCCATATTATTGAAATTGAATGCCGGAATCGCATAGCCACCTTTGATGGCCTTGGCAAACATCGCTCTGGTGTTTACCAACCCTAAATCTTTGTAATTTACCATTTTGTTTAAAGTTTATTGTTAGTGAATGATAATCCAACCGCAAAAGTAGTCATTCTTGACTAATAAAGGAAAGGGGAACAACTAATAAATCAAAAATCAGAGATTTCTTTTTCTAATTCAGCGAAATGGATTATCTTTGCAGCCTGAAAAAGACCATTACGCTATTTCTTACCAAAATAGTACGAATATAATAATTAAAAAACAGATACTGACAATGAAACAAGGTATTCATCCCGAATCGTACCGCCCGGTAGTGTTCAAGGACATGTCCAACGGCGATATGTTTTTGTCTCGCTCCACGGTAGCAACCAAAGAAACGGTTGAGTTTGAAGGTGAGACTTATCCGCTGCTGAAGATTGAAATCTCGAGCACTTCGCACCCGTTCTACACCGGTAAGTCGACATTGGTAGACACCGCCGGACGTGTGGATAAGTTCATGAGCCGCTACGGCAACCGCAAGAAATAAGTAACCGCCGCGTTACAGCGTTTTAGGTACAGGTTACACGGATTCACAGCCTCTCTTCCTCTTGGAAGGAGAATCTCGGAATCCGTGCAATCT
Organism: Mediterranea sp. (in: CFB group bacteria); assembly: GCA_031261805.1. Classification (GTDB taxonomy): domain Bacteria; phylum Bacteroidota; class Bacteroidia; order Bacteroidales; family Bacteroidaceae; genus Bacteroides. The sequence goes on along the minus strand of JAISIX010000001.1, from coordinate 4,165 downwards.
GTACCTATTTTTATATCCATGCCGCACGGTAGCCTACCGCTCTTTGAGCAAGTCGCGAATCTCCGTCAGCAAGGCTTCTTCCCGGGTGGGGGTAGGAGGGGCTGCGGGTGCCGCCTCTTCTTCTTTCTTCCTTTTTGCACTCAGCTTCATCATCCCACGCAGTAGCAGGAAGATACAAAATGCTACAATGAGGAAGTCCAGGATAGCCTGTAGGAACAGGCCGTAATCCAGCGTCACGGCAGGGGTCACCACTTGTCCGTCGGCCCCCACCTCGGCGGCCTTCATCACCCACTTCAGATCGGTGAGGCTGGCACCCGCCAGGAGCAAGCCTACCGGAGGCATTATCACGTTGGCCACCAGTGACGATACAATCTTGCCAAAGGCCGCACCTATCACTACGCCCACGGCCATGTCGATGACGTTGCCCTTCATGGCGAACGCCTTAAAATCTTGTAGAAAGGTACTCTTCCCCATCTTTTTAATTATTTAATGTGAATTTAATACGTTATTCTAAAAGTAATTAGTACTTTTGCACCGCATTTGAAAATATAACAAATACAGAGATAAAAAGGTTACGAAGAATAACGATTTATAGAACAAATATTTATAAATTCTTTAAAGATTAAACAAAATGATTAAAGTAGGTATTAATGGATTCGGACGTATCGGACGTTTCGTTTTCCGCGCTGCAATGAAGAGAAACGATATTCAAATCGTTGGTATTAACGACCTCTGCCCCGTAGACTACCTGGCATACATGCTGAAGTACGACACGATGCACGGTCAGTTCGAAGGCACTATCGAAGCAGACGTTGAGAACAGCAAGCTGATCGTAAACGGCCAGTCTATCCGCGTAACGGCAGAGCGTAACCCCGCCGACCTGAAATGGAACGCTGTAGGCGCAGAGTACGTGGTAGAATCTACAGGTTTGTTCTTGACGAAAGAAAAAGCTCAAGCTCACATCGAAGCCGGTGCCAAATACGTAGTTATGTCGGCTCCCTCGAAAGATGATACCCCCATGTTCGTTTGCGGCGTGAACGAGAACGCTTACGTAAAGGGCACTCAATTCGTATCCAACGCATCTTGCACCACCAACTGCTTGGCTCCCATCGCTAAGGTATTGAACGATAAGTTCGGCATCACCGACGGTTTGATGACCACCGTTCACTCTACCACCGCTACGCAGAAGACTGTTGACGGTCCGTCGATGAAGGACTGGAGAGGTGGCCGTGCTGCTTCGGGCAACATCATCCCCTCTTCTACTGGTGCTGCTAAGGCTGTAGGTAAGGTAATCCCCGCTCTGAATGGCAAGCTGACCGGTATGTCGATGCGTGTTCCGACTTTGGACGTATCTGTTGTCGACCTGACTGTCAACCTAGCTAAGCCCGCTACGTACGCAGAAATCTGCGCCGCTATGAAAGAGGCTGCTGAAGGCGAACTGAAAGGTATCCTGGGCTACACCGAAGATGCAGTCGTTTCTTCTGACTTCTTGGGCGACACTCGTACTTCTATCTTCGACGCTAAGGCTGGTATCGCCCTGACCGACACGTTCGTAAAGGTAGTTTCTTGGTACGACAACGAGATTGGTTACTCGAACAAGGTGCTTGACCTGATTGCCCACATGGCTCAGGTAAACGGCTAAATGACTTTAGAATTTTTTCATTTTAAGTTATTAAATAAGTTATAGACCACTGAAGGCCGCTGCGATTGCTCGTAGCGGCCTTCTTGCTTTAATACATATTAAACTTACAACCCTGCTTTTTAACGCAAAAACGCCGAAACAAAACACACCACTAACTGTTTTATGTATAGACCGTTCCAAACAGGACGGATGTTATAACCCATAATAAAAGAAAACAAACAAGATGATTAAAGTAGGTATCAATGGATTCGGGCGCATCGGTCGCCTCGTATTCCGCGCTGCAATGAACAGAAACGATATTCAAATCGTAGGTATCAACGACCTTTGCCCAGCCGACTACTTGGCATACATGCTGAAGTACGACACGATGCATGGCCACTTCGACGGCACCATTGAGGCCGATGTGGAGGGTAGCAAGCTCATCGTGAACGGCCACTCCATCCGCGTGACGATGGAACGCAACCCGGCCGACTTGAAATGGGATGCCATAGGAGCCGAATACGTGGTAGAGTCTACCGGCCTCTTCCTCACCAAGGAGAAAGCGCAGGCACACATCGATGCCGGTGCCAAATACGTGGTGATGTCGGGTCCCTCGAAAGACGACACCCCCATGTTCGTTTGCGGCGTGAACGAGAAGACATACATCAAGGGCACCCCCTTCGTATCCAATGCCTCCTGCACCACTAACGCCTTGGCTCCCCTCGCCAAAGTGCTGAATGACAAGTTCGGTATCGCCGACGGCCTGATGACCACTATCCACTCCACCACGGCCACCCAGAAGACCGTCGATGGCCCGTCGATGAAAGACTGGAGAGGCGGTCGCGCCGCTTCGGCCAACATCATCCCCTCCACCACAGGTGCCGCTAAGGCAGTGGGCAAGGTCATCCCCGCGCTGAACGGCAAGGTGACGGGTATGTCCATGCGTGTACCGACCTTGGACGTATCCGCCGTCGACTTCACCGTCAACCTGGCTAAGCCTGCCACCTACGCAGAAATTTGCGCCGCCATGAAAGAGGCCTCCGAAGGCGAGTTGAAAGGCATCATGGGCTACACCGAAGACGCTGTTGTTTCGTCCGACTTCCTCGGCGACACACGCACCTCCATCTTCGATGCTAAAGCAGGCATCGCCCTCACCAACACCTTTGTAAAGGTATTGGCGTGGTACGACAATGAGATTGGCTTCTCCTACAAGTTGCTCGACCTCATTGCCCACATGGCATCCGTCAATAAATAGCAACTCGGACCTATCCTCCTGCCGGAGGTGTTTGCGACACCCCCTTGCGCTATGCCCAAACGAACCGTATCGTCGTTTGCCTGCGCAAGAGGGTGTTTTTCGTTGCTATGCCTATAACCGCTTCGTCGTTGCGGCAGCTGTCGTCCTGAATCTGGCCTACGTCTCCTCGAAAGAAACAAAAGTAACGCTCGTCCCCAATGTTTAAAGTAGTATAAAATATTAAGTATCATTGTGATAATAGTCATATTTGCCTATCTTTGTCAGACAATTAATTAGAGAAACCAAAATTATGAAAATGAACGTATTTAAATTGATGGCTATTGCATTGCCACTTTTTGCCTCTTGCTACGGAAGCCTTATATTGAACAGTCCTGTTGAAACGGCAACAAGAGCACACCAAGGAACACCCTACAACTTCCAATTTAGAAAAAGAATATTCCCGAACATACATATATAACAACGCCTTATGAAGAACTGCATTTATCCTATCATCTTTCTGTGCCTGGCCGCCTGCGACCAAGGGGCGGAGGACAACAATCCTAACCGCAAGGCAACGCCTTACGCACCTCTTGAATTGACATCCGTACAGCAATCCATGGCCGACGTCAATACGACGTTCTCGCTCAACCTCTTCAAGGAGGTGGCAGCGGAAAAGCCTACGGAGAACCTCTTCCTTTCCCCCATCAGTGCCTCATATGCGCTCAACATGACGGCCAATGGGGCAGCCGGCAATACGTTGACCGAAATGAAAAATGTATTGGGGCTGGACAGCTATACGCAGAATGAGGTGAACGACTTCTATCGGAAGCTGACTACCTACCTCCAAAAGGCCGACGGGGAGACCATCCTCGGGCTGGCCAATTCCATCTGGGTAAAGACCGGCTATCCCGTGCAATCCGACTTTATCAACGTCAACAAAGACAACTACTCTGCTGAAGTCCGTACCGCCGACTTCAACAGCGCCACGCTGAAAGCCATCAACCAATGGGTGAGCGATAAGACGTACGGTCATATCCCCAACATGCTGGACAAGATTTCGGAGAACGACGTGATGTACCTTATCAATGCCCTCTATTTCGACGGCGTATGGAAAGTACCCTTCACCACCACTCCAAACAGGGACTTCACCAATCAAGATGGTAGTAAAAGCAAGGTAAACATGCTGACAGGCGACAAACGCTCCGACCCGTACTATGCCGACGACGACCTGCAAATGGTACAACTCAACTACGGGAACGGCACGTACAGCATGGTCCTCCTCCTACCCAACGACGACCCTACTTTGCAGA
>JAISIX010000138.1 GCA_031261805.1 Mediterranea sp. (in: CFB group bacteria) | reverse complement strand
TTGGGCCTTTCAGGCCGCCGCCCTGCGTACACACTAGTTGTGCGCAACCTACGGAGGTGCACGTTAGAATTGTGTACGGCTCATCACTCATCACTCACCACTAATCACTAATCACTGCCGCCTCATGACTCAATGATCTCTTCCAATGTTTTGTCGTCCAGACTCACGTATTCCGATGGTAGCTTGCCGGTCTCTTTCTTGAAAGCACGGTAGAAGACGGAGCGGTCGCGGAACCCTACCTCGGCAGCCACTGTCTCGATGGTGAGTTGCTTGCCGTGGTTCTGCAACAGGTCGATGGCGGCCAATATGCGGTAGTGGTTCACCAGCTCGTTGAAGTTGCACTGTCCCACGTGGTTGACGGCATTGGAGAGCTGTGTGCGTCCCGCCCCCAACTGTTGCGCCATCATGGTGAGGTTAATATCGGGGTGGGTGTATATCTTCGTGCTTTCCAGCATTCTTGTCATCCGTTGGTAGAGGTTCTGCTCCATATCCGCTTCACGGTGGGCCTTCTTTTGCCTCTCTACGGCCATGACCTTGGTCACCGCTTCGCGTTGCCATTTATACTTCTGGCGTTTCACAACGAACAAGGCGATGGTTCCAAAGCTTAGCATCAATCCGCCTGTCAGCAATAGCATCCAGGCGATGTAGGAGCTGGTTGCCCGTGTCGTCCCGTTCTTGATGGAGGATGCCTCCTCCGATTTGCCTATGTTAGTGAAAGCCACTCTAAGGTCGCGCAACTCTTCGTTCTCCCGATGTTCATAGGTGACGGCCGAGTCCAGCAGTGCATAGGCCTTCTCCGGGTTGTCCATCAGGAGGTAGAACTGGCTCAAGGCGTAGAATAGCTCGACATTGCGTTTCACATCCGAGATGGTGTTGTATTGCTGGGCCAGGTCGACGTATTGCTTGGCCTGTGCCTTGTCCTTCTTATAGGTATAGGCACGCACGAGGTCGATGGCCCGCCCGCAGGCATACCGATAGTCGCCTGCCATGGCCATGCTGTCCATGGACATCTTCAGGAGGGGTATCCCATAGTCATGCTTGCCCATGCGGCAGTACATGTCGCCCATGTTGCCCCGCGCTATGGCGTTCCACCGAAAGCTATTGCCGGGACTGATTTGCGTGATGAGGTCGCGACTGAGGATAAGGCTGAACATGCGCCGCGCTTTCTCCAGCTCGCCACGTTCGGCGTAGATGAGGCCCATGGTGTTGTAGGCGGAGGGTAGGGAGCCTACTTGGTCGGCCAGGCGGGTATGGTCCAGTATTTCGGTGAGCAACTCGAAGCTGCGGTCGTAGTTGTCGAAGTGGAAATAGGCCTCGGCCATCATGGCCCGGATGTGGAGGGAGTAGGGGAAGTCGGGGACGTTCACCCTTTTCAGCAGCCGTTCCATGCGATAGCATACCTTGAAGAGGGCGGCATAGTCGCGCAGGTGGATGCGATACTCCTCGAAGGCGAGGTAGAGGCTGTGCAGACTGAAGGGGTATAGTTGTTCGTGCTCGCCCTGGTCGGCCAGCCTGATGAAGAGGTGTGCCATGGCGGCGGCATCTTCGCCCAGCACTTCCTGCCGGTAGCGTAGTTGCATGAACTCACGCTCCAGCTCCAGCACTCGCCCTCCATGGCGGATGGCCTTGTCCAGCTGGTTGATAAAGTCCAAGTACTCCTCTTTGCTGCGAAGCGCGCTCTCGCGCATGTACAGCTCCGTGGCGTACTTGCCATACGCCTTGCCACGTATGGATTCAAAAAAACTCTCCACCGTTGTAGCCGACAATGGAGCGACACACAACACCCCTGCTATCAACCCTATTCCTGTAGCAAGTCGTTTCCATAAGGTTTGCATTGTCGCCAACCGTCGTGCCATCCAAGTTTCCTTTCTCATATCTCTTCTCATGTCTCTTGTCCATTTAGTGTACAGCATCACTCTACCTCAACTATATATAGAACAGTTACCGTACGCTTATTGTTTCTTTAGTAAAGATAAAAGCGATGATAACCTAAGAATCTTGTAGGTGTATCATCTGCTTTGGAGACAGGTTGGAAGGGGGAGGAACTAACAAAAGTCCGTCAAATGATGGCGGTAAGTCGGCGTATACTATCTATGCGTGAGCGCAGTTTCTTGTCTTTACGGGCAACTTGCATGTCGTATCCTGTCTGCATATTAACCAGCGTGTCAGCATTCAGCCCCAGTGTGGCCTCTATGAGCAACGCTACTTCAGGGGTGATTGGACGTTGGGCGTGGAGTATTCCATCCAGCTCAATATAGTCTATGCCCATTTGCTCCGCCAGTTGTTGTACTGAAAGGCCACGTTCCTCCACTTCATCGTTCAGGATTTCTCCTGGATGAACGGGGCGATACGGAACTGGCTTGTGAGATATTGCTTCCATCTTTCTTTGTCGAACGTTAGTAGCATATATGGCTGTAGTTAAAGATAGCGTTGCAAAATGTGACCTAAGAGAGATAGTCCCTCGCAACCGGAAGGCCTGTAAGGCCCAAGGTGGCTGAAAGCCTTTGTCCGAAGGACTCTTATCCCAGCCCAACGCAGAGCGAGGAACGAGCGACGCGTTGGGTTAACGTCATATTGTCCCTGCGTAGTCGCCCTTTTAAGGGCAGCTTAATTCGGAAATGGTTAGGCTGCCCTTAAAAGGGCGATTTGTCACACACCCCAACCAGAACCCAACGCGTCGTTCGTTCCTCTCTTTGCGTTGGGCTGGGATAAGAGTCCTTCGGACAAAGGCTTTCAGCCACTTTGGGCCTTTCAGGCCACCTCTACTATCGGTCTCTATTTATTTACTATAATATAGTCCTCTAAACTTTAATTTATGGACTAAAATGGTTATGTTCAGTTTGCAACGCTATCTTTAACTACAGCCGCATATATGCAGTCTTTATTTCTGCTACAAATATAGTGAAATAACTATCTACCAGCATCCATCGAGGCTTTTTTCTTCTCCTCCTCTCTTCCAACATGCCAAAGAACGAATCATAAAATAGAGTTTCCGACTTTCGCAAGCCAGAAACTCCCTGGGTGTCTATCACCTCTAAAAGGGTTGATGAAAAAGAGAGATGATACCCTGAAACTCAACCTGTTCTTGTTGCTATTACTATCGTTTCAATCTATTTCGTTTATCAACCCATTTATGTTACTGGTTAGTGATTAGCCGTACACGATTCTGACACGTCTGTGGTAACTGAAATCCTCCTCTCCCACGGAGGGGAGGGATAAATAATGAACGTGCGTATTACTATTATATCACTCAATACTTCTTTACTGCTTGCTTTTCATGCTATATAGGTATTCTGCTTTTTTGTCCCTCCCATCCGGCCTTCGGCCACCTCCCCTCCGTGGGAGGGGAGGACTTCAGTTACTACCGACGTGTCAGAATCATGTACAGCTAATCACTTACAGTTAATCACTCACCGCTAATCACTAATCACTCATCACTAATCACTCCTCATTCTCGTCTCCCGCGGAGGCGGTGCCTTGCCACAACAGCGTGGGGTACCTGGGGTTTGTGGGACTCCATCCGCCCAGGTCTTTCCAGTCGGTGTTGGTCCAGCGCTCGTTCCATACGGGCCATCCGGTGCCACCTGTGCCGTCGCCGAAGGGTCGGCTCTCGTCGAGGTGTTGTCCGTTGCCATATTTGTAGCCTATTCCTTTCAGCCCTTCCACGTAGGTGTAGTAGCTGTCGTAGAGGTGGCGGTCGAGGTACATCTGGCCGGCGATGGCTCCCACGTACGTACCTTCGGTGGCGGTCACCTTGCCGATGTTGTAGCAGCCCGAAACGTCGCCTCGCATGTCGCCCACGATGCCGCCCACGTAGTTGTCGGCGGTTACCTCGCCTTTGTTGTAGCTGGCCTTGATGGTGCTATACATATTCCACAACATCCCGGCGATGCCGCCCGCGTTCACTTGGCTGGCCTTGCTGTCTCCCTGGCTGGCGCTCACGGCGCCGCTGTTCTGGCATCCGCTGATGAGGCCGCTACGGAAGTATCCCGCTATGCCGCCCACGTGATTCATGCCGTCTACCGTGGCCGAGGAGCGGGAGTTGATAATCTCGCCGCCCGTGATGGGTGGGTAGTTGTTCTGGTCGTCGCCGCAGTAGCCGGCCACGCCGCCCACGTTGTTGTTGCCCTTGATGCTACCTCCCGACACTTGGCATGCCTCTATCCGGCCCTTGTTGTTGCCCACGACGGCTCCTACATTGTTGGCGCCGAACACGTTGGGATGCCACAGCCATACGTTCTTCACCACGCCTGTCTTGTCCACCGTGCGGAACAGGCCGATGCTGCTCTCGCCCGTCTGCGAGTTGATGGTGAGGCCTTGGATGCGTTCGTTGTTGCCGTCGAACTCGCCACTAAAGAAGTCGCTCCCGTCCTTGCCTATCATCACCTCCTGCCCGGCCAGGTCGAGGCCGGCCACCAGTTTGTACTTCTTCGTGAGGTCGTCGTTGATGGCTTTCAGCTCGTCCACCGAGCCTACGAAGCGGGGGAAGTTCACCCCGTCGCCCTGGAACACGGCATAGAGGGTCACCGGCTCGTTCGCCACGAAGGTGTAGCTCTGGGCCATGGAGAACAGCGTGCCACCCTCGTCGTCGTCGTTCTTTGTCCACCGGTAGAAGGCGTAGTTGCCTTGCGGCTCGGCGGTGATGGTGACCTTGGCACCCTGGGGGTACACGCCGCCACCGGTCAAGGTGCCGTAGTTGTCCGACTGTCCGGCCACGTGTAGCACCTTCACTTCAATCTGCTGCGGAGGCTCCGGCTGTGGCTCATCACTTTTGCTACAAGCGGAGAAGAGCAGCGTGGTCAGCGCCATCATCGTCATGCCGATGTATAGCGCCGTGTGATAATATCGTCTCGTTTCCATAATCACTCCTTTTTCTCTTTTGTTTTTTCTTTTGAAGTTGGCAAGGCGGCCGGCGGCCGAAGGGTAGGAAAGGGGGATCCTCCCCAGCGCCTACCTGCCTGCCTTGCCAACAGACTCTCTTCAATCTTCAGGTTACACTATATCAATAAGCGTCGCCGCCCAACGCGCCACTGAACTCTGTCCAGTCCTTGATGGTGGCGTTGCTAATGACAGCCTTGTCGCGATAGAGCGTGATGGTGTACTCGTACAGCTTCCCTTTCTCCAGTGCGTTGCCGCTGGCTATCAGCTTCTCACTGAAGACAGTGCCGTCGGAGGTGGTCAGTTGCACCATGTTCTGGTTGGCGGAGATATTCTGCGGGATGAGCGTAGCGCCATAGATGCCCGACGTACCCAGAGCGTTGTTGGGCGCCTGTAGGGTGAGGGGTGCTATGGGCAGCATCTCCGTGCCCTCGGCCATCGTTCCGGTGCGTACGTCGAAGTTGCTATGGGTGGGTAGGGCGGGGATGCTTACCAGCAGACCATTCAGGTTGGGGCCGGCCTCACCCTTCACCACGGTGACTTGCCAGAAGGACATCTGCTGTTGCAGCTTCAGGGGCACGGGTGTCTCGCCTTGTTGGCGGGTGTAGCCTTTGCCGTCGTTGTCTATTTTGCCCGCCCACATCAGGTTGAGGCTGCGTTGTGACGATTGGTCCTTCACATCCACGGGTACCTGCCAGTCGAGGTCGGCCAAACCGGCTTGGTAGGGCATATAGGCCATAAACTCCACTTTCAGTCGCTCGTCCAGGGGGAACATGATGGCGCCTTGCCCCTCTATGGGAGCGAGCGCTTGCGCCCCTTTGCCCGCGGCTACCTTGTAGCCCACGTTGCCGGATTCGCCCGTCACGTTGAGGGTGCCGAGGTCGAACATATAGACACCCACGTTGTCGAGGTCGCCCCAGGTCCACTGGTCGTCGTCCGTCTGCGCGGTGAGGTGCGCTGTTATCGCTGCCGGCGCGGGAGGATCGGGTGGCAGGGGAGGTTCCGGTGGGGTGGGCTTAGGCTCGTCTTTGCCACAAGAGGCCAGCGCCAGGCAGATGGCGGCGGCTACCGCCGCCATGCCATATAAGTATTGTTTCTTTGTTTTCATCGTTTCTATATTTAAATGTTATACTTGCTGTGCGCTTAGGGTTATTCCCATTTCAGCTTGGGGAAGCAATCCAAAGGCGGGTTGTCCTCCTTGTAAAGTGTGCTGTTGCCATAGTTCTTCCAGCTATTGGCGTCATAGGCAGAAGAAGAACTGGGCCACATAAGGCTGAAAAGCCCATCCCCTGGTATGAAATCATTTTTAGCCTTCCCATCTGTATTACCATAACCATATATACTTAGCCTTCTAAGATCTCGATTAAACACCTTGTAGAAGCCTTGCGCATAGGACTCAACGGCCTTGATACTTAGAAGCACATGTCCTGCTATTGTCCCGGCAATGTCGTCAGGATATTGTCCCGGGAATACAAGTTCTTTCATCCATGCAAAACAGCCTTTTAGGGTAGTTGCTTCCTGAATCTTACCGAAACCTGGGGTAGGTACCAAATAGTTGTTACCCAATTCTCCAACGATTCCGCCCACATATCCGTTGGTAGCTTCTATATGCCCTTGCAGATTTAAGTAGTAGGAATCCACCAATTTCGATTCCATGATATTGGGTTGCCATGTATTTGACCCTCCATCCTGATACTTCTCTAACTTTCCTACTAATCCGCCTACATTATTTTTTCCTACTATCTTCGTTCCAGAGGCTTTGCAAGCTATGATGATGCCGTTGCTGTATCCGGCAATACCACCCACATTGTTACTTTGACCGGTGACGCTACCACTTGACGAGGAGTTGGTGACTGTTCCAACCTCCGCGGCGCTTTTGCCCCAACGCTGGTTATTACCCACGATGCCTCCCACGTTATCACCTTTTCCTGATACGTTGGCCGTGTTACGGGCACCGGTTATCGTACCTTCGTTTATACCTGCGATGCCGCCTATATTGCCGCCACCAGTGGCATGGCCTGCGTTTACCTCACCTTCGACGGTTACATCGCTGATGCTACTGCCGGCACTCACTGTACTTGCGATGCCACCTACCCAGTTACGTCCTAACACGGTAGTCTTGAACGAGCCGCCTTTGATGGATGAGGTACCGAGCATTTGGCTCGTCACGCCACCTACAAAATTCCCGTATCCACCGTTGTTGGGAGCCACGGTGACATTATCGCCTGTGATGTTGCAATTAAGGATTTTACCCCCATTCATTTGCCCGGCAATGCCTCCTATATATACATTCTGTTGACCGCTAAGCCAGCTTACGATACGGGTTGTCCCACTTACCTTGCAGTTCTCCAATGAGGCATTATTCAGCACGGCAACGATACCACCAACATACGCATAAGCACTTACCCTACCACCGGTGTATTCGCAGTTGCTGATGTTGGCTTTCATCAGGCCCGCGATGCCACCGGCCTCGTTGCCGCTGGACATGATCTCTCCGCTGGCGACGTTCCGGGTAGTGATGGCGGTGTAGTTCACGCCAACGACACCACCTGCATATTGGACGGCGTTGACCTTGGCAGCCGAGGTGTTGTTTGTCAGTGTAGCTCTGGACACACCGATGATACCTCCGGCACCTTGCTTCAGCTTTTCAGCATCGGTCTCGTCTTGAGCCTTGTAGGTCGATGTCACGGTTGACTCCGTGTCGATGCTACTGTCGCTCACGGTGGTGTTGTTGCCACTTGAGCCTACCACGCCGCCTACATAGCTCGATCCGGTAATATTGCCTGTAGTCACTTTAACATTGTTCACCGTTCCTGTGGAGAGGTAGCCTACACCACCGCCCACGTTGTTGGAGGAAGAGTTGACCGTACCTGTAAAGTTACCATTTAGCGTCGTACCTTGGAACCAGCCCGCCAAACCACCGGTATTCTCACCGGCGGAGGTGATAGAGGAGCCGGAGGCCACCGTACCACTTAGCGTCGTACCTTGGAACAAGCCCACCAGTCCGCCGGTCTGTGTCATCGCGCCCGAATTGATGCTACCCGTGTAGGTAACCCCGCTAATGCTTTCCGCCGTCGCTTTGCCTACGATGCCACCTATGGCATTGAGCTTCTCGGCTATAGGATTTACGGTGATGTCGGCCTCTACGCTGCCGGCCGCGATTCTCCCCGAGCTATAGCCGGCCATGCCGCCGCTCTCGGAGCCGAGCGAGGTAATCTTGCTGTTGACGTTGCCATTCTTCAGTACATCGTTGTTGTTCAGCTTGCCACCGTTGTTTCGTCCCACGATGCCTGCTACGTAGGCTGTTGTGACCTTGTCGGGCAATGCCGTTTGGGTGACGTTGCCTTTGAACGAGTTCGTACTGAGTGTTATATCTTTCGCTGCGGGTATATCGCCTACGATGCCTGCCAAATAACTATCCTTGCCCGTGATGGTTCCGGAGACCTTACATCCCTGTATCACCACTTTGGGGGCATTCTTGTCTATCGAACTTACTATGCCTCCCACGTACGGGCCGTTGCCGGTGACGGTTCCGTCTACCACGCATCTATCAATCTTCACATCCGTAGTAGCGTTTAAGGCTATATAGGCTACGATGCCGCCCACCCTGGAGCCTGTACCGGTCACTGTCCCCTTGAAGGTGACGTTGTAGATAGAGGCCACTCCCGAGATGTAGCTGGCGATGGCGCCTACGTTGTCCTTACCCGTCACGTTGCCTTCGAGCGTGAAGTTCTGCACCAGGCCCCGAGCTTCGTCTGTTCCGCTGATATGGTTGAACAAGCCGGTGAAGTCGTGGCTGCTGGCTTGGTTGTCGAAGTTGTAGTTGTAGATGCGGTGGTCTTTGCCATCGAAGGAGCCTGTGAATAGATTAGCGCCACCAATCTTGAATCCTCGTCCGCCCATGTCGATGTCGGCGGCCAACTCATAGTCGCCATTGAGGGGGAAGGCAGGATCCTGGCCTATCTGTTGCAGCTCCTTGGCGGAGGTGATGTATATCTTGTCTTCACTACGCCCACCGGGTTTGAACATGATGTACACGGAGGTGTTGTCGTTGGCCGTGAAGGTGTACTCATCTTCCGTGCTTAGCGCGTCGGCTGCGGTGTTGTCGGTAGGAAGCCACTTCAGCACCGACATGCCCGCACTTGGATTGGCGGTGAGCGTCACCTTGCTACCCTTGGGGTAGTTGCCCATGCCTTTCACTGTGCCGTATTGGCTTGGCGACTGTCCGGTGATGTTGTAGGCATCCACCCGCACGAAGTTGGAGGAACCCAGCTCGGTCTTCTTCCACGCTTCGAAGGTGTTGTCCACCAGCTCCACTTTACCCTTGGTGAGCTTCAGCTTGTAGGTATAGTTGACGCCTGCGTCCCATCGATGTCCACCTTTACTGCCACCGGGCACTATATAGGTATAGGTGTTCTGGTTCAAGGTATTGGTGAAGACGAACTTCACCGTGCCGGTCGTAGCTACCCCTTGCGGCGGTATCACCGCGTTGAAACGTTGCTGGGGGGTCACGGTGTTGAAGTCGATGTCCGAGTGTTTGCTTCCCAAGGTGAACGCGCCGGTTTTGAGGTTGAGTGAGCCGTCTATGGCAGCTCCCACCAGCTTCACTTGCAGGTTGGTGAGGTCCTCTACGGGCACATCGTCATCCTTGGTCACCTCTACGGTCAGCAAGGAGAGCCTGTGGGTGAACGGTAGCTGCACCTCGGGCTTGGCGCTGCTGGCGCCTGTGGCCTGTGCCCACATCAGGTCGGACTTCGTCAAGCCCTCCTGCAGCTGGTTGGTCTGCACTTCCCATGCCAAGGCATCGGTCAGCTTCTGCGCCTTCTGCTGGTAGGGGTAGTAGGCTTTGAAGCCCACTTGCAGGTTGTTGTAGGGATAGTACATCCGTTGCGTGTCGTCGGCGGGGGCGAAGTTCCCGTCGCCACCGGTCGTCCACTTCATGTTGGCGTACCCTTCGCCTCCATCCATAAAGAGGCCTATCGCGTCGCCGTTGCTCCAAGTGGTGCCCGACACGCGTGTCTGCTGTGCGCCGTCGGTGGCATACAGCTCGGCACTCACCTCGCTCACGGGTTTGGCCTTCTCGGTGCCCAGCTCCTTCTCGTTGTCGGTACACCCTGTCCAGAGCGCCAATGCCAACAGGGGCACCGCCGCCTTGATATATATGTTGATTCTTGTTTTCATAACCGTTGTTCTTTATTGAGGGTTTGTTAGTATGTAGCCATGTTGCCGGCTATGTTGCGCGGGTATAGGGGATTACCGTTGTTCCACGACCCCAGCGATTGCCAGTACTTGTCGGGACCTACTTCCCAGCCTTGCTTCGTAGCGTCGGGCCATCCATTACCAAGCTTCACGACTTGCGGGTCCGACATCTCTGACCAGCTTCCTACCGCCTTGTCGCCTACAGTCCCGCCAGGGGTGTAATAATTGCTATAGGTATTTGCGCGGGTCAAGCTTCCGACAAGTATGCCTGCGGTCGATTGGTTCGCGCTATTCACGGCGGCACAGCTATAGCAGCCTGAAACTCTTCCATTACTCGAAACGTTTCCCACCAAGCCACCGATGTTACGTCCACCACTACTGCCGGTACCATTTACAACGGCATATCTGTCGGCTGCGCTACCTTCTATAACGCCACCATTACAGCTTCCTGACACAGCGCCTACGTACTGGTATCCGGAGACGGTCGCCGCCGACCAACATCCACCTACATAGCCGCCGCCCTGAGATCCTATTATACCACCTGCAAAATAGGTACTCGAGATTGCCGCACTTACGTCGGCCAAGCAATTGGTTATGCGTCCTCCACCGTCACCGGCTATTCCTCCTACATAACTGGTTCCCTTTACCACTAACTGGCTGACGCACCGGTCGATGGTACCACTATTGTTTCCTGCGAAACCACCTGCTCTCTGAACTCCCGTCACCGATCCTTGTAGTGTCAGGTTCTTGATGGTTCCCCGGTTGGTACCCACCCATCCGGAAGCTTCAATCTTGAGGTTCTTGATGCTTTTGCCCCCGCCGTCGAACGTGCCGGTGAAGATGGTGTCTTTCTTCCCGAGGGTCACCGAGGTTCCTTTCGCGTCGAGGTTGGCCATCAGCAGGTAGTTGCCGCTTAGGGGGAATTTATCGTCGAAGCCAATCTTCTGGAAGTCGGCCAGTGTGCCGATCTTGATTTGCTCGGCGGGCATGTTCTCGCTATAGGTATAGGCCGTTCCGCCGGCGAATGCCACGTCGGCATCCAAGGGCTTGCCATTCTGCGCTACCCTATTATAGTCGTACTGCACCAACATGGTGCCGGCCTTCCGTGTCTGCGGAGGGAGGTAGAGGCGGAACAGCCCCTTGCCCATCGGTTGGTACTTGGCTGTCACGGCAGTGCCTCCGGCCGCTTCGGTCACCTTCCCGTCGGCCATGCTGACGTAGAAGTTGGGTAGCACGCCGGGTATGCTGACGTTGGAGAATTGGTCGGCCGTCTCGGCGTTGCCTTGCACGCCCAGTTGCACCTGCGCGATGGCTACCTTATGCGAGAATACCAACGTGGCTTGTCCTCCCCGCTGCTCCACCTTGGAGGGTGCCGCCACGAGGAAGTCGTACTCCTTGCCGGCCACCGACTGGTCGGCCGCCATCTGGTAGGGTATGTGCAGCGCGTCAGCCAGGTTCTCCTGGTAGGGGAAGTAGGCATAGAAAGCCAGCTTCGTCCCGTCGGAAGGGAACGTAATCTTCTCCCCGGCCAATACCCATTTCCCATTGGAGTAGGTCAGCTGGCGGTTGTCGATGAAGTTGCCGTTACTCTTCAGCGCGGGTGCTCCGGTAGAGTAGTTCACCACATATACGCCGACTTTGTCGCCGTCTTGCCATGTGGTGGTAAAGTTCCCATCGGTGGAGGTGTTCACTCGGCTGAGTGGATTGGCCTCCGTCGGTTCTTCGATGTTCAACACGAAAGAAACGTCTCCGTTGTCCGCGCTGGGATGTGTGGACGTTTCTTCCATGCGATCGCATCCTGCGGCTATGCCCAGCAGTGTGCCGAGCAGTAGCCAAGGTTTGAATGTTCTCATCTTCTCTTCAGGTTTTTAATAGTTGTTCTTATTAAAAGGTCCTCCCCCTTCTGGAGAGCGAACCCGTGGCAAAGGTAGAGAAGAGTGCCTAAGCAGCGTGTAGCGAAAAGTACAAGCATGTTGCAAATGGTACAAGTTGTTGTGTGAAAAGGTACAGGCCCATGTAGCGAAAGGTACAAACGCATGTAGCGAAAAGTACAAGTATATGTAGCAAAAAGCACAAGTCGCTGTGCAGCAGGGCAGTGATTAGTGATTAGTGATTAGTGGTGAGTGGTTACTGATTAGTGATTAGTGGTTAGTGATTAGTGATTAGTGATTAGCCGCCGCAGTCAGCACCCCGTTAGCCCCGTTAGGGGTGACAGCTTCATAGCCCGGCAGCTTGCTGCCGGGTTTTGTATGCATTCTAACGTGCGCCTCCGTAGGTTGCGCACAACCGGTATGTGCATTGGACGGTGGCCTGAAAGGCCCAAGGTGGCTGAAAGCCTTTGCCTGTAAGGCTCTTAGCCCAGCCCATCGCAAAGCGAGGAACGAGCGACGCGTTGGGTTAACGTCATATTGTCCCTGCGTAGTCGCCCTTTTAAGGGCAGCTTAATGTCAGGTAGTTAAGCTGCCCTTAAAAGGGCGACTACGTAGGGACAATATGACGTTAACCCAACGCGTCGCTCGTTCCTCACTTTGCGATGGGCTG
>JAISIX010000106.1 GCA_031261805.1 Mediterranea sp. (in: CFB group bacteria) | reverse complement strand
TGGGTATTCGGACTCAATGTAGAATTTTAAAAGATTACGGCTATGAAACATAAGAATATACTCCTTGCAGGCATTGCCGCCTTGGTAGTGGCATCGTGCTCGCTCGACTATGAACCACTCGACCGCTACACCGACCTTACGGAAGGTTCTTCCCAAAACGACACCAGTAGCGTGGCGCTGAAAGACAAGAAAGCGGTACTCGACCAGATGCAAAGCATCAACTACAAATGGCGCGACGGGCAGGAAGCCTGGTACCTGGACAAACTGTTGCTCTCCGAGAGCCACTCCGACAACGCCTACGCCGGCTCACCCAGCGCAGAGACGACCCCCTTCGAGGTGAACTCCATCGAAGGGTCCAACAGCAACCTTTACCGCGACTGGAACGTGTACATGACCAACGTAGCGGCGGCCAACATCCTGATACAGAACATCGATGCCGTGCCAGACCCCTCGCTTACCAGCGCCGAGCGTGCCACCTATAAGGCCGAAGCCAAGATATTCCGCGCCATGGTCTATTTCGACATGGTACGCATCTGGGGCAATGTGCCGCTCATCACCACCGTAGCGGGCGACATCACCGCCGAGAACATCGAAGAGATGTATCCCGCCTACTTCCCGCCACAGACCGACGAGCTGACCGTGTACCAGCAGATAGAGAAAGACCTGCTGGAAGGCGTGGCCGATGCGCCCGCCACCGACCCGGCCAACAAGGCCGTCCTCTCCAAAGACGTAGGCTATGCCATCTTGGCTAAACTATACGCCGAGAAGCCCCTGCGCGACTACGAGAAGGTAATCCAGTATGCCGACCAGCTGGCCGCCGACGGCTACAAGCTGGAACCCAACTACGGCGACCTCTTCGGCGTGGTACTGGAAGACCCCAGCAAGCCTGCCAGCGCTGACAACAAGGCTTTGGCCCCTACCCTGCGCAACTCGGTAGAGAGCATCTACGAGGCACAGTTCGATGCCAGCGTAGGCGCTTGGGCACCCTGGATGTTCGGACGCACGCTGGACAACTATAATTACTATTTCGAATGGTCCAAGTGGATTACCCCCTCACGCAACCTCGTGAAGGCGTTCAACAGCGAGGAGAAGACCGACCTGCGCTACGCCGAGAGCGTGGTGTGGTACTCCTGTGGATGGAACATCTACTACCCGAAGGATAACTATGCCTTCATGTACAAAGACCGCAGTGCCTACAACAGTATCATCAAGTATCGCTATGCCGACATCCTGCTGCTCAAGGCCGAAGCGTTGATACTCGGCCGGGGCGACCTGAGCAGTGCCGCCGCCATCGTCAACCAGACGCGTGCCCGGGCAGGGCTTGACCCACTACCGGCATCGGTCGTGTCCGACAAAGACCGCCTACTGGCCGCCTACCTCAAGGAGCGCCGCTTGGAACTGGCCTTCGAGGGACAGCGCTGGTTCGACCTCACCCGCCTCAACCTGGTGGAACAAGTGATGAATAACCTCAAGGATGAAGGACGTCCCGAGCTGGTGTATCCGTACGATGCCAACTCCTACCGTCTGCCCATCCCGCAGAACGTCATCGACCAGAACCCCAACCTGGTACAGAACCCGGGATACTAATCAGGAATGAAGAATTAAGAATGAAGAATATGAAAAGCAAACTATACCTCTTGCTCTCGGTGTGTTGCCTCTCCACTCTCTTTGCAGGGTGCGATAACGACGACTCCTACACCATAGCGCCGCCCACCATCGTATCGGTGACGCCGGACAAGACCTCCATACAGTATGGCGATACGCTACGCCTCACTGCCACGCTGACCGACCCCGTAGCCAACCTCGCACAGCTCACCATCGGCGTGCGGGTGGCCGACCGCCTCATCGCCACAAAGCTGGTGCCCCTCAGCAGCCAGCAGGAAGAAGGGCTGGTCATTGCCGTGCCCATCCCTTTCACCGCCGGTCTCTCCAACGGTGACCTCAACCTGCAGCTCACCCTCACCAACGTGTTGAAGGCATCTACCTCCATGGATGTGACGGGAGTGAGCGCTACCCGCCCCTCGTTCGACAAGTTCTACTTAGTCACCGACGACGGCAACGTATTGACCCTCAATGCCTCTACCGGAGACCAATACACCGCCCAAGGACTGCAGTTGCTCAACAACATCAGCTACAAGATAGCCCAACGCCTCACCGCTGCCAACCAGCCCGACTATACGGGCCTTGTGCTGGGCGACGTAAGTGGGCACATCGGACAGATAGACGAAGATGGTAGCTCCCTCTTCGTAGCTGCTCCCGGCAAGAGCTTCATCACACAGCTTACCTTCGATGCCCAAGCGTTCACGATGACGGCCGACGGCATCGCTATCAACGGCGACGTCCTCGACCCCTCCGTATGGGAGTCGACCGAACTGGCCGGCGAAGACTTCCTCACGCTCGACATATCACTGTTCAACGGCGAAAAGCTGGCACCCATTGGCGAGCTGGCCAACCCCACGCTGATGTATAACGCCGACTTCTTCGACCGCACGGCGGCCGACCGACTCACCTTCCTCGGAGCCACAGGCGACTACACCTTATATTATAATGTACAGCGGCAGAACGTGTCGCTACTGCCCAAGACACCAGCCGCCTATCCCGACTATATGCTCGTCACCGGCGGAGGTATCGGCGCCCCCAGCCCCGTAGAGGGCGATAAGTCCACTTGCTGGTGGAGCTTCAGCAACGTGCGCGACTACCTTATAGCCCGCAAGACCGGCGACGACCTCTACCAGCTCACCCTCTGGGTGAACGCCAAGGCCGACAGCTGGGTATCCTTCAAGGTGTACCAGAGCCGTACGCAAGACCCGCCCTACGGCTATTCCGACTTCACTTGGACGGGCGACAACGCCTTCGAAGGGATAGACGGCGGCAACATAGCGCCCCTCTCACCCACCGCGGGCGTGTATCGCCTCACCCTCAACATGGCCAGCATGACCGTGAATGTAGAAACCCTTAACTGACAACCACCATGAAGAATCTGAAACTTACCTCCATGCGCCTGTTGGCACTGCCTTGTGCCTTCGTAGCCATCCTCTCGTGCGGCAGCACATCGCCCACCGACGGCCCTACGCCAACCCCTGTACCGGAGCCGGCCACGGGCGAGGTCCATTTGCTGGTCACCACCCCCTCCCGCTCGTACGACCTGACGCAGAGTAGCGTGGCCTTCAGCAGCAAGGACAATATGTCGCCCACCACCATCACCCTGCAGCCCGCTACCCGCTACCAGACGATGGACGGCTTCGGGGCAGCCATCACCGGCTCCACCTGCTTCAACCTGATGCAGATGACCGCTGCCGACCGCACAGCTTTCCTCCGGCAGACCTTCTCGCCCACCGATGGCTTCGGCTGGAGCTACGTGCGCATCTCCATCGGCTGCTCGGACTTCTCGCTGAGCGAGTACACCTGCTGCGACACAAAGGGCATCGAGCACTTCGACCTCACGAGCGAGGAGAACGACTACGTGATACCCATCCTCAAGGAGATACTCGACATCAACCCCAACCTCAAGGTGCTCGGCTCACCCTGGACCTGCCCCAAGTGGATGAAGGTGAACAACCTCACCGACCTGCAACCCTTCGACTCGTGGACCAGCGGACAGCTCAACCCCGCCTACTACGACGACTACGCCACCTACTTCGTGCGGTGGATACAGGCGTTCCGGTCGGCTGGCGTGAACATCTACTCCATCACCCCGCAGAACGAGCCGCTCAACCGTGGCAACTCTGCCTCCCTCTTCATGACATGGAGCGAAGAGGCCGCCTTTGTGAAACAGCACCTCGCCCCCGCCCTGCGGACGGCCGGGCTGACGACGAAGATCTACCTCTTCGACCACAACTACAACTACGACGGGTTGACCGACCAGAACGACTACCCCATCCACATCTACCAGACGGGCAATGAGGAACCGCTCATAGCCGGAGCCGCCTACCACAACTACGGCGGCAACCGCGACGAGCTGCTCGACATCCACGCCAAGGCTCCCGGCAAGGAGCTTATCTTCACCGAGACCTCCATCGGCACGTGGAATGACGGGCGCAACTTGGCTACCCGCCTGCCTGCCGACATGGAAGACGTGGCACTCGGCACAGTGAACAATTGGTGCAAGGCCGTCATCGTATGGAACCTGATGCTCGACAGCGACCTCGGCCCCAACCGTGAAGGGGGCTGCCAAACCTGCTACGGAGCGGTGGACATCAGCAACAGCGACTACCGCACCATCAGCCGCAACTCCCACTACTACATCATCAGCCACCTGGCAGCCGTGGTGCGCCCGGGCGCTACCCGCATCGGCACCTCGGGCTATGCAGCCACGGGACTCTCCTACGCCGCCTTCGAGAATACCGACGGCACCTACGCCTTGGTACTGCTCAACAACAGCACAGCGCAGAAGACCATCACCGTGGCCGACGGCACACACCACTTCGCCTACACCGTTCCGGCGGGTGCCGTGGTATCGTATTCGTGGAATAAGTAACAACTCACCTCTAAAGACTTTAAAACAATGAGAAAGATACATTCAATACGAAACGCAGGGTTGGGACTCTGCCTCGCCGCCGCTCTCGCCACAGCTTGCGACGACGACATACAACTCGACTACTCACCCAGTCACCCGCAGCTGGAAGCTTCGACCCCCGCCGCCGCCAACTTCGGCGACAGCATCCCCTTCACGGTGACCGTCAGCGGCGACGTGCCTCTCTCCACCCTCACCGCCCGCCTCTTCTACGGCGAGGAAGCGATGGACAGCCTCACCCTCCGTACCAAGGAGGCCGGCTCCTACTCGGGCAAACTCTTCGCACCCTTCCTGAAGGACGTGCCCGACGGCAACGCCACCCTCACCTTTACCTTGGTGGATACCCACCTGAGCAAAGCCACCAAGGAAAGCAACATCAGCCTCACCCGTCGGCAGTACCCGTACCTCATACTCGTCACTGCCTATCAGTCGTACGCCATGCTGCCCACCGGCACCGCTAACGAGTATGCCGCCACGGAGTACTTCCCCTCCACCGACCTGCCCGCCTACATCAAGACACCCGTGCTCACCGACAATGCCAACGAGGTGACCTTCGGCTGGGAAAACGGAGCCGTCACGCAAGGCGTCACGGAGAGTATCCCATTTGCCAGCCCCGTGGGAGGCAAGTACAGCGTGACGTTCAACACCCTCACCTACGCCGCCTCGCCCTTCTTCGAGATTCTGCTCAACAGCGCGCAAATGAGCATGGTGGACAAGACACACTATCAGATTGACGTCGACCTCACGCAAAACCAAGCTATCAGCGTAGAAGGTATCAACGACTTGACTGACTGGTGGATTGACCCCGACTTTTTAGCGCAAACCTCAGTAGGAAATTATACCTTTGTACCCACCAGCGGACGCTACCGCATCATTGCCGACCTGACGTTGAAGTACTTCCGCGTCTATGCGCTCGGTGACGATGGTCAACCTGCCATCTTCCATACAGCCGACGGCAGTGGAGCTATTTGGGCCATTGGCGAGAACATTGGCAAGCCATCGTTGGCGAGCAATACCGTGGGGTGGACTACGGAGAAGGGGCTTTGCATGGCACCTATGGGAGGCGGCATCTACCGCATCAGCTTCGTGGCTGGCACGCAGATTACGGCGGATGTCATCAACTTCAAGTTCTACTTCCAAATGGGATGGGGAGACAGTAAGGATGGTACCGTCCCGGTAGAGTTCGACACTTTCTCCTCCATCAATGGTGGCCTTGTCCTTGTAGGCGATGGCACAGGAAAGCATGACAAAGGCAACCTCTACCTGGCCGACGGCGTGACGCTCGAAGCGGGTGCTACTTACATCTTTACCATTGATGCGAGTGGTGGAGGTGCTACGGCTACGCTTTCGGTAGTGAAGAAATAGTAATGACTCACCAACATCTAAGCAATATGATAAAAAGAACCTTGCTTGGTAGCCTCTTGCTGGCCGCCGCCCTCGGGGCGGCGGCGCAGCAGCCCATCTACCAAGACCCGACACAGCCCCTCGAGAAGAGGGTGGACGACGCACTCTCCCGCATGACGACAGCCGAGAAGATTGCCGTCATCCATGCGCAGTCCAAGTTCTGCTCAGCCGGCGTACCCCGCCTCGGCATCCCCGAGCTATGGATGACCGACGGTCCGCACGGCATCCGTCCCGAAGTGCTGTGGGACGAGTGGGACCAAGCCGGCTGGAGCAACGACTCCTGCACGGCCTTCCCCGCCCTCACCTGTCTGGCCGCCACGTGGAACCCCGACATGAGCACCCTCTACGGACGCTCCATCGGCGAAGAGGCCCGCTACCGAGGCAAAGACGTGCTGCTGGGACCGGGCGTGAACATCTACCGCACGCCGCTGGGCGGGCGCAACTTCGAGTACATGGGCGAAGACCCATACCTCTCCTCGCGCATGGTGGTGCCCTACATCCAAGGGGTGCAGCAGAACGGTGTGGCCGCCTGCGTGAAGCACTTCGCCCTCAACAACCAAGAGGCTTACCGCAACCAGTACAATGCACAGTTGGACGACCGCGCCCTCTACGAAATCTACCTGCCGGCCTTCCATG
Organism: Mediterranea sp. (in: CFB group bacteria); assembly: GCA_031261805.1. Taxonomy (GTDB): domain Bacteria; phylum Bacteroidota; class Bacteroidia; order Bacteroidales; family Bacteroidaceae; genus Bacteroides. The sequence goes on along the minus strand of JAISIX010000106.1, from coordinate 13,240 downwards.
CCGCCGTAACGGAGGGACACGCTTGGGCCATCATGCCGGCCTATAACCTCTACGAGCGGCAACACCTGGCGGAGAACAAACGACTGCTGAACGACATCCTGCGGGGTGAGTGGAAGTTCGACGGCGTGGCTATATCCGACTGGGGAGCGGTGCACAACACCCCTCGCACGGTGACGCAAGGTGTCGACATGGAGTTCGGTACGGCCACCGACGGCCTGCGCGCCGGAGCCAAGAACGCCTATGACTCCTACTACCTGGCACAACCCTACCTGAAGCTTATCCAAGAGGGCGTTTTCAGCACCAAGGAGTTGGACGAGAAGGTGCGACGAGTGCTCCGCCTTGGCTTCCGCACTGCCATGAACTACGCCAAGCCCATGGGTTCCATGAACTCCCCCGAGCACTCGGCAGCCGCCCGCCGCATTGGCGATGAGGGTATCGTACTGCTGAAGAACGACGGCAACTTGTTGCCACTCAACCTCGAGAACCACCCCAACATCCTCGTGGTGGGCGAGAACGCCATCAAGATGATGACCGTGGGTGGAGGCAGCTCCTCGCTGAAGGCACGCTACGAAATCTCCCCCCTCGAAGGGCTGAAACAACGTATCGGCACACAAGGACAGGTGAGCTACGTGCGTGGCTACGTGGGTGATGTAGGAGGTAGTTACAACGGCGTACATTCCGGACAGGACCTGTCCGACAGCCGCACGCCCGAGCAACTGCAAGCCGAAGCGGTGGAAGCGGCGACGAAGGCTGACTACGTGATATTCGTAGGAGGGCTGAACAAGGCCGACCACCAAGACTGCGAGGGCACCGACCGCCTAAGCCTGGCATTGCCTTATGGACAGGATAAACTCATCAGCGCCTTGGCAAAGGCCAACCACCACCTGGTGGTGGTCAACATCTCGGGCAACGCCGTGGCCATGCCTTGGGTGAAAGAGGTACCCGCCATCATGCAAGGATGGTACTTGGGCAGTGAGACGGGCCATGCACTGGCCGACGTGCTCACAGGTGACGTCAATCCATCGGGACACCTGCCCTTCACCTTTCCCCAGAGCCTGAACGATGTAGGCGCGCACCGCTTGGGCGAGTATCCCGGCCGGGCCACCGAGCTGGAGCGCATGAAGCAGCCCGGGCATCAAGGAGACACGCTCGACGTACGTTACAACGAGGGCATCTTCGTGGGCTACCGCTTTGCCGACAAAGAGCGTATCACGCCCCTCTTCCCCTTCGGCCATGGGTTGAGCTACACCACGTTCGTCTTCTCCAGACCCACAGTAAGCCAATCCACAATGACGGCCGACGGGAGCCTGACCGTCCGCCTCACGGTGACCAACACCGGGCAACGCACCGGCGAGGAGGTAGTGCAGCTCTACATCAGCGACAAGAAGTCGGCATTGCCCCGCCCCATCAAGGAGCTAAAAGGCTTCCGCAAAGTGCGGCTGGACCCAGGCAAGAGCCAAGAGGTGAGCTTCACCATCGACCGCACGGCGTTAAGCTACTTCGACGACCAGGCCCACCAATGGGTGGCCGAGCCGGGCGACTTCGAGGCATTGGTAGGGGCTTCGGCTGCCGACATACGTGGAAAAGTGAAGTTTGCGTTGCAGTAACGGAAACAATCATGTATATTTGTCCTATATAAACCACATTCAGAACCATGAAGAGAGGAAGAGGACAACATACACACCACCACTTGTCAGCCCGCCTGCTGACCCTTTTGGTTATTCTTTCGTGCGTCGGCCTGCCTCGTGCGGCCGGCGCTCGAAACAGCTTTATCATCCACTATCCCAAGCGGCAGACAGATGCCGGTGCCCAGACATGGGCCATTCGCGGCTACAATGCCAACTGGACCTACTTTGCCAACCAAGACGGAGTGTTGCAATACAACGGCAACGCCTGGAAACTCTTCCCCCTACACAACGGACAGAGTAGCCGCTCCGTACTCCCCTCGGCCGACCACCGACGCATCTACGTGGGCGGCATCTCCGAATTTGGGTACCTCACCCCCATCGCCAACGGCGAGTTGTCCTACGTCTGCATGTCCGACTCCATCAAGGGGCAAGAGCGCTTCCTTGGCAACATCTGGGGTATACATGAGCTGGACGACGTGCTCTACTTCCAAGGCGACACCTACTTCCTGAAATATGTGCACGGCACCTATACCGCCCTCAACGTGGGGTGCAAGATAGACTGCTCGGGCGTAGTGAACGGACTGCTACTGGCAGGTACCAGCGAAGGGGTGAAGGTGTTGGTAGGCAACCGATTCCTCCCGCTCTACGGCACGGACAGCCTCAACGGCCGGCGCATCCGCGGCTTCCTGTCGAGAGAAAACAAACTACTGGTGGTCACCGCCGACGGCCTCTTCTGGTGCGACGGGCACTCCTGCGAGCCTTACCGGCTGGGCGTGGAGCCGTACCTGAAACGCAACGAGGTGTTCTGTGCCGCCAGTATGGGTCACTATATCGCCCTCGGAACCATCCGTAAGGGCGTGGTGGTGGTCGATGTGCGTACGGGCGAGGCCAGCTACTTCGACGAGGACACCGGCCTGCAGAATAACACAGTCCTCTCGCTCTCCTTCGATGCCCAAGGTAACGTATGGGCCGGTACGGACAATGGCATCGACTACATCTGTTTTCAGTCGCCATGGGGTAAGCTACACCCGTCGCTCTACTCCTACGGCACTGGCTACGATGCACTGTTGGAGGGCAGTACGCTCTACCTTGGCACCAACCGCGGGCTGTACGCCCTCAGCTATCCGCCTAAAGCCGACGGAGAGGTAGCGCTCACGCTCCTCCCCCAAAGCAACGGACAGGTGTGGAGCCTCAGCCGCATTGGCCACCACCTTTTCTGTTTCCACGACCGCGGAGTGTTCCTCATTGAAGACGGAACGCTGAAGCGTGTCAGCCACATCGGAAGCGCCTGGACGGGACAAGCCGTATGCGGCGACCACTATCCCGACACTTACTTCGTGGGAGTGTACGACGGGCTTTGCCTGCTCACCCAGCGGGAAGGGCACTGGACAGGTACACGCGTGGAAGGTATCTCGGACTCCTTCCGGTTCTTCAGGCAAGAGTCCGCCCGCGTGTTGTGGATGACCGACCTCAACCATTGCTACCGGGTGGAACTGGACAGCACCCTCACACAAGTCGTCTCACGTCGCCGGTTCGACGGGACGGGCGGTTTCCCCACTGGCAAGATGCGCATCTACAAGCCGAACGGACAGGTATGCTTCTCTACCGAAAAAGGCTTTTTCAGCTACAACGCCACCACCGGCCGTATGCAGCCCGCCGACAGCCTCAACGCACGGCTGGGCAAGAGGCGCTTCTTCAGCTTCCTCACCCACTGGCAGGACACACTGATAGGGCTGACAGCCGACGGCCTTTCCATCGCCACGCCCACCGACAGCAAAGCCTCCCTGCTACCCTTCAGCCGCCCCGTACCCGAGCTGGTGCCCGAGGCGGAGAAGCTCATCCCCCTCAACGACTCCACCGTACTGATGCCCTATTACGACGGTTTTGCCACGGTCACCATCGGCGAACGACAACCATCCGTCGACGATGCCCTGCACATCTTTTCCGTAGCAACCACCTATCCGCAGGACTCCGTGCTCTACGTGGCCAACTTCCTCCAGCAGACGGTAAGCCCACAGATAGCCTATCGACAGAACTCCGTGCGAATAACTTTCGGCCTCTTCGCCCCTGCCGATGGCGGACTGGTGGAGTACCGCTACCGGCTGAACAACGGCGCATGGTCGGATGCCGGCACAGCCACCAGCAAGGAGTACAGCAACCTGTTCGAAGGCAAGTATCACTTCGAGGCACAAGCCTTGTTTGCCAACGGACGCGTCTCTTCCGACACGTTCTCCTTCCGCATCCTCCCCCCTTGGTATCGGTCCAACTACGCCTACCTAACCTACCTCCTGCTGCTCATGGCAACTTTGTGGATGATTTACCGCTGGGATGACAAGCGGGTGAAGCGCAAGAAAATGCAAGTGGCTATGGAGAAGGACAAGCAGATAGAGAAGGTGGAGATGGACAACGCCCAGAAGGAGCAGGAGATAAACCGCCTCACTCGCGAGAAGCTGGAGCGCGACCTGCAATACAAGAGTCAGGAGATGGCCAACCTGATGATTAACATGACACAGAAGAACGAGATGCTGGCCGAGATAAAGAGCGATCTGTACAAGGTGACGGCCGCCGTGAAAGCCGGCAACGAGAAGGAGGTACGCCAGCAACTGCTGATAGTGAGCAACAAGATAGACTCCAACACCAGCTCCGAGGAGGTGCTACGCCACATCGAAGAGCAGTTCAACATCGTGCACAACGACTTCATGACCCGCCTACAGGAGCGCCACCCCGACCTATCCTTCAACGAGCGCATGATTTGCGCCTACCTCAAGATGAACCTCTCCACCAAAGAGATTGCCCCCCTGCTGAACATCTCCATCCGCGGCGTAGAGACCATCCGCTACCGCATCCGCAAGAAGCTGGGGCTGGAACGCGAAGAGAGCCTCACGAGCTACCTCGAACGCTTGGGATAGAGCCGAGCGTTTCCTGCGTCCCTCAAAGGTATATTTCCATTCCCCCACCTACTGTAGCTTGAGCAGTGATGAGTCCACCAGTACTAATCACTTAAAACGGGTATCCCACGGCGAAGTGGAAGGCGAAATCCCTGCTGAAGCGGGGGTAGGCGATGGGGTAATGCTCGCGCTTGGTGGTGTAGGCGGGGTTGATGGCTTTCATACCTCCGTCGAGACGTAGGATGAAAAAGTCGAAGTCGAGCCGAAGCCCCAGCCCATAAGCCACAGCAATCTGCTTATAGAACTTGTCGAACTTAAAGACACCCCCCGGCAGGTTGTCGTAGCTGCGGATAGTCCAGATATTACCCGCGTCGATGAAAGCGGCACCTTGAAACTTCCAGAACAACTTGGTGCGGTACTCGATGCTGGCGTCGAGCTTGATGTCGCCCGAGCGGTCGTACAGGTTGCTCGGCCCCGAGTAAGAACCCGGGCCGAGACTGCGGACGGTCCAGCCACGCACGCTGTTGGCCCCACCGGCGAAATACTCCTTCTCGAAAGGCACCACCTTGGCGTTGCCATACGGTACGGCGATGCCCACCCCGGCATGGAAAGCCACGGAGTTACGGTCGTCGATGCTCACGTTCTGCGAGTAGTCGAACTCCCCCTTGAGGTATTGGTAGAAAGGCAGTCCGAGGATGGCATATTCGCCGTCGGCGTTCTTGCGTATGTTCGTGGCGCGCGAGATAACGTACATCAAGTTGCCTGCCGACTCGAAGTTGAAGCGCAACGAGTAGGAGTTAGAGGCGATGGTGTTGTTGACGATGGCGCTGCCGAGGCTGTTGTAGTAGTAGTTGTACCCCATGTTGATGATGAGGCGGTTCTGGTAGTTGTAGAGGAAGATTTGGTTCTGGCCCTTGTTGAGGTAATCTTCCCTGAATCGCTCGGAGATGGTGGGGTAATAGAGGAAGCTGATGTTAAGCAGGTCCACCCGGTGCTGTATCTTCTGCCGCTTGCTCCATTTGTAGCTCCACGAGGCGGTAGCGAGGGTTCGCTGGAACTCCGGTCGCACCTGGTAGTTGTATAGCAGGGCGAACTCCGTAGTGGCGCGCACGCGCCGCCGAAAATCGGACGAGAGGAAGGGGAATAGAAAGTTGGGAAAGTTGATACTCGTCTCCACGCCATACTCGGTATAGTTGCTGTTGGAGTAGCCGGCTTGCAGGCCCGAGATGACCTCGTAGGCACCACGGAGCTTCACCATAAACGTCTCCGAGCCGTGAAAGAAGTTACGGTTTTGGAAGGAGACGGAGGCCGCCGCACCAAGGTCGCCGGCGGAGTTGGTGCCCTCCACCTCGAAGGAGATGGAGCGGGGCTTGCTCTTGGTAAGCAGGATATAGGCATCGAGTTTGGAGGAGTCGGCCACCTGTGTCTCCACAAAGCGGATGTTGGTGTACTTCAATGCCGACAGGCGTCCGAAGCGTGAGTAGGTGTCCTGCACGTCTTGTGCGTTGTAGAGGTCGCCGCTACGAAAGCGGAGGTTGTCTGTCAGCAGCTTGGGGCGCAGGTATAGCTTATCCTTGTAGAAAATGGGATATCCACGGTAGCGTATGGAGTCGTTGACGTAGATGCTGCTCATAGCCGACGAGCGCATCACGTCGTAGTCCGTGATGAAGAAGATGTTGCCAATGTGGTAGGCACGGTGCGCCCGTGCCGAGTCGGCTGCCGTGGGCTTGTAGGGGTAGAGGTGCTGGGTAAGGTCGACAGTATAGCTGCCTCGCACGGTGTCGGCCGTGTAGCCGATGTAATCTTTGTTGAAGCGGTAGTATCCGTTATCCTGCAGCTTGGAGGTGATGCGGGCACGGTCGGCATCAAGCTCATTCACGTTGAAACGCATCCCCTTGTGCAGCAGGCTGGCGGCCGAGTCGGCCCGCAGGATGGAGTCTATCCGAGAGTCGCCGATGTCGTCGGTAAGTGTCCGCACGGTATAGGGACGGCCAGTCTTCACGAGGTAGCGTAGGCTTATCTTCTTCCGGCGCACGCGGGTGGTATAGTCCACCGACGAGGCCATGTATCCCATGTTCTGCACCGCCTTGCTGATTTCCAAACGGGTGCGTTCGGCCTCGGCAGGGTTGTAGATGACAGGGGCATCGCCTATGCGGCGAAGGAACTTGTTAATCCATCGGGTGGAGTCGCGACCGGAGAGGTCGTAGATGTAGAGCTGTGTCTTGAAGAGGCTAAACCACTTGGCGTTAGGGTTCTGCCGTACGTACATACGCAGGTTGGAGGGACTTACCTCCTTCTTATTGTCCGTGTGAATCCGCACCTCATCGAGCAGATAAGATCCGTCGGGCACAAACTTGGTGGCCGAACAGCCTCCCAACACCCACAACACAGCCACAAGTACAAGTATCTGAAGAAACGAGCTTCTCATTACAAATTAAACATCCACCCAAGATATACGGAGGCAAAGATAGGGTATATTTTCCGATACGGGAAACAAATGAGAGGAAAAGGCGCAAGCTCGAGGCATAGGCTTGTGCTAATTTGACAAAGCGAAGTGGCGAGCAACGAGGACAATGTTGGCCAACACATCCAAACACATCTGTACCCATAGTGAAGAAATGAAGGGAAACATGCCTGAAGTTCAAGAATATCTTTATAGCTTTGCCGCCAAATAACCGATATAGTGATTAGCGGTTAATGATTAGTGATTAACGATATGGCAACGATTAGTAAAGCAAAGATAAAGTATATCCGCTCGCTGGAGCGGAAGAAGATACGCAACGCAGAGGGTCTCTTCATTGCCGAGGGACCGAAGTTGGTGGGCGACCTCCTACCCTACTTCCATTGCCGCCTACTGGCTGCTACGCCGGAGTTCTTCGAAGTACAGGAGAGAGGGGATAAGAATGGGATAGGCAACAAGGCCGACGAGGTATTCGAGCTATCGCAAGCGGAGCTGTCGGCGGCCAGCCTGCTGCAGGCGCCGCAACAGGTCATCGCCCTCTTTGAGCAACCACGCTATACGCTAAGCGCCGACTATCCCGAGCAGGACCTTTGCTTGGCACTCGACGACGTGCAGGACCCCGGCAACCTAGGTACCATCATCCGACTGGCCGACTGGTTCGGCATCCGGCACATCGTCTGTTCGCAGGGCACAGTGGATGTGTACAACCCCAAAGCCGTGCAGGCCACCATGGGGGCACTGGCACGGGTGAAGGTGCACTATACGGCGCTCGCCGACTACATACGCTCGCTGCCAATGGAGACACCAGTGTTCGGCACCTTCCTCGACGGAGAGAATATATATACACGGAAGCTTCCCACCAAAGGATTGCTGGTGATGGGGAACGAGGGGAATGGCATCGGCCCCGAGATAGAGGCGTTGGTGAACCGGAAGCTCTACATCCCCAACTATCCGCAGGGAGAGACCACTTCCGAATCGCTAAACGTAGCCATTGCTACCGCAGTAACTTGCGCTGAATTCCGCCGACAGGCCGCATGGCAGTAAAGTCAAAAGGGGCATAAAGGCAAGCCACAAAGTCGCCCTCTACCCTGTCGACAGCCTGCCACCACTGCTTTATGCAGTCGGTCACGCCTTCCTGCTCTACGGTGGAAAGGCAAAAGAAAAGATTGTCGTCGGGAGCGCCATCGCCGGGTTCGGGCAACAGGGCTATCACACCCGGCAGCCACTCTACCGATTCCAGTTCTCCCTCCAAAGGGAATATTCGTTCTACTGTACCCTTCTCCGATAGTTCTACCACTTGTCGTTTCAAGTAACCGATGCCTGGAAGCATCAGGTAATGTGATGCGTAACGTTTCAAATTCATTGTTGACGTGTTGTGCCGGGGCGACGTCGTTGGGGTTGCCTGCGGCGTTGATTCATTTGTTGCACTCTCTCCTGCTCTATTTGTTCTTGCCGGATGTGCTGTTCTACTTCTATTTGTTCGGGTTTCTTTGCTTTGGGGGCGCCGGTGCGGCGTCGATTCATCTCCTCGGGCGAGAGCCTGTGTTCCATCTCCGAGACCTTCTGCTGCCCTCCTTGCTTCAAGGAGTCGGCCTTTATCGCCACAGGAGGGTGCTTAGCCAAGGAGTCACGCCGCAACGAATCAGCTTTGTTCAGTGAGTCGCGTTGCGCAAAGGTAAGTGAGTCTTTGCAATGATAGCGCATCATCGAGATACGGCTGGCCAGCAACGGACCACTCACCAAGCTGTCGGCTTGCGCATAGTATATGAATCCCTTGATTTCTTTCAGTGCCCCGAGCGTATCGGCATAGAGGCGCAGTTGCTGCTCACCGGAGGCGGTGACTACCGCCAATTGATGGAGCGTGTCTTTGGCATAAATCAGCTGCATGGACATCACTGCCCTACGTAGCGAATCGGGCAAGAGGGGGGGGAGGAAACGATAGTCCATCGTCCACACCAGCGTGTCGCGCTCATGGTAGTTGCTGTCGGTGGGGAGTGTGAATATGTATTTGCTGTCCATCTCCTCGCCAGTGAGGCGCATGATACGCAGCCAAGGCCATACATCGACACTGTCGCCCGCAGCGGTTGTCTTGGGGGTCTTGTCGCGTAGCGCCACCAAGTGGTTCACCACGTCCTGCTGCGCTTTCAGGCGCTCGCTTACCTTGCTATATACTTTGGAGAGGATTTCGGTGTGACGGGTGTACCACACCATGGAAGAGTCGAACTCCGCCTGCGTAGTGCTGTACTTCTTAAAGACGGCATCGGTGTAGAGTTCTTTTTTGTAGCTATCGGTGTAGGGCATGTTGTCGCCCAACGACTTGGCTATGTAGTAGTCGTACAGGAGATTCTCCATCTTCCCTTGGGGGATGACGTCGCTGGGAACCTTCACGCTGCATCCAGCCAGACCCAGCACCAGTGCGAAAACAATGCAGGCCTTACGCGTGGCGGTGATGCGTCCCATTCAGGTACTTGCTGTAAAAGAGTAGCAAGGCGATGATGCCACAGCTGATAGCCGCGTCGGCGAAGTTGAAGATGGGACTGAAGAACACGAAGTGCTCTCCTCCCACGAAGGGCATCCACGTGGGCCAGTTGGTTTCGATGAGCGGGAAGTAGAACATATCCACCACCTTGCCATAAAACCAGGAGGAGTATCCCCCACCCTCGGGCAGGAAGCTGGCTATCTGCGAATGGGTGCTCTCGTTAAACAGTACCCCGTAGAAGACGCTGTCGATAATATTGCCCAGCGCACCGGTGAGGATGAGCGAGATGCAGACAATGTATCCCGTCTTCATCCCCCGCTTCACGATACGATAGAGGTACCACCCTATCAGGCCGACAGCGGCAATGCGGAAAGTGGTAAGAAACAACTTGCCGAATATCTCCAACCCGAACGCCATGCCGTTGTTCTCGGTGAAATAGATATAGAACCAGTCCGTCACGTGCACGTTCTCGTGCCAGTACAGATGGGTCTTGACATAGATTTTAATAGCTTGGTCGATGATCAATACGGCAAAGATTACGACCAAGGCTATGATTCCTTTCTTGGATACTTTCATTTTTTAGTGTTGTTCTTCGCCTCAATGCTCAGCGTGGCATGAGGGACAGCTCGCAGGCGCTCGGCAGGAATCAGCTTACCTGTCTCCCGGCAGATGCCATACGTCTTGTTCTCGATGCGCACCAAAGCAGCATTGAGTGACTGAATAAACTTCAACTGGCGTTGTGCCAGCCGGGTGGTCTCTTCCTTGGAGAGAGTGCTGGCACCCTCTTCGAGGACTTTGTACGTGGGCGACGTATCGTCCGTATCGTTACCATCCAGCCCCATCAGGCTTCTCTTCAGCTGGTCGTAGTCACGTTGTGCCAATTCCAGCTTCTCTAATATGATGGCACGGAACTCCTCGAGTTCCGCGTCCGTGTATCTTGTTTTTTCTGCCATACCATGATATATTAAAGGTTGAACGAATTACTTAGTTTTCAGTCTTTTGTTACACTCACGAAGACGGAGAAATCATCGAAGTTAAGTTCTGTCCCCCCGTCCATTTTGTCGACGAGTGTAAGCTCCGTGCCCAAAACTTGGTTACAAATATAGGTATTATATTCTTCTACCGCATCATCTATTTGCTTATTTTTTAAGATAGCAATCTTTATTTTGTCTGTTATCTCAAAGCCGCTCGACTTGCGGATGTTCTGGATACGGTTCACCAACTCGCGGGCGATGCCTTCGCGGCGCAACTCCTCGGTGATGGTCACCTCGAGCGCAACAGTGAGCTTGCCTTCGTTGGCCACCAGCCAGCCGGGGATGTCCTCACTGTAGATTTCCACGTCGGATGCCTCGATAACAGCGGGCGTGCCGTCCAAGTCGAGCGTATAGCGTCCGTCTTTCTCCAGCTCGGCGATGGCCTCTTGCGAGAGACCGCTCACGGCGGCGGCCACAGCTTTCATTTGTTTGCCAAACTTCGGTCCCAACTTCTTGAAGTCGCACTTCACACGCTTCACCAGCACGCCGGCTGCCTCTTCTACGAACTTGATTTCCTTTACGTTCACCTCGTTCATGATGAGGTGCTCTACCGCTTCGATGTGTGCCCGTTGTTCCTGGCTCGTCACCGGAACCATGATGCACTGTAGCGGCTGGCGCACCTTGATGTTCACCTTGCGACGTAAGGCCAGCACCATAGAGGTGATATCCTGTGCCAAGCTCATACGCTCTTCCAGGCTCTTGTCCACCTCAGCCTCCTTGTATTCGGGAAAGCGTGCGAGATGCACCGACTCAGCATGGTCGCGTCCGGTAGCGCTGATGAGGTCGAGGTAAAGGCGGTCGGCATAGAAGGGAGCGATAGGTGACATCAGCCGGGCCACCGTCTCGAGGCAAGTGTACAGCGTCTGGTAAGCCGAGAGTTTGTCTTGCGTAAACCCACCACCCCAGAAGCGTTTGCGGTTGAGGCGCACGTACCAATTGGAGAGGTTGTCGTTTACGAAGTCCGAGATGAGCCGTCCAGCCTTGGTAGGCTCGTAGTCGTTGTAGCAAGCATCCACCTCCTTTATCAAGGTATTCAGCACGGAGAGAATCCAGCGGTCTATCTCCGGACGTTCGGCCATCGGCACGTCGGCCTCCTTGTACTCGAAGCCGTCAACATTGGCGTAGAGAGCGAAGAAGGAGTACGTATTATATAAGGTACCGAAGAATTTGCGGCGCACCTCATCAATGCCCTCGGTGTCGAACTTCAGGTTGTCCCAAGGCGACGAGTTGGTGATCATATACCAGCGCAGCGGGTCGGAGCCATACTTCTCGATGGTAGAGAAGGGGTCGACGGCGTTGCCCAGGCGTTTGGACATCTTGTTGCCGGTCTTGTCGAGCACCAGTCCGTTGGAGATGACGTTCTTGTAGGCCACACTGTCGGACACCATCGTAGAGATGGCATGCAGGGTGAAGAACCAACCACGCGTCTGATCCACCCCCTCGGCGATAAAGTCGGCAGGGTACACTTGACGACTGTCGAACAGTTCTTTATTCTCGAACGGATAATGGAGCTGGGCATAGGGCATGGCACCCGAGTCGAACCATACATCGATAAGGTCAGTCTCGCGGCGCATGGGCTTGCCCGTGGGCGATACCAATACAATGTCGTCCACGTACGGGCGGTGCAGGTCTATCTTTTTGTAATTTTCTTCGGTATATAGTCCCGGTACGAAGCCTGCTTTCTTGTAGGGATTGCAAGCCATCATGCCGGCGGCCACGGCCTTCTCCATCTCATCGTACAGCTCCTCTACCGACCCGATACACATCTCTTCACTACTGTCGTCGCTACGCCAGATGGGCAACGGCGTGCCCCAGTAGCGCGAGCGGCTCAGGTTCCAGTCGTTGAGGTTCTCCAGCCACTTGCCAAAGCGTCCCGTCCCCGTCGACTCGGGCTTCCATTGGATGGTTTTATTCAGCTCCATCATACGTTCTTTGCAGGCGGTGGAGCGGATGAACCAGCTATCCAGCGGATAGTAGAGCACGGGCTTGTCCGTGCGCCAGCAATGCGGGTAGTTGTGCGTATGCTTCTCCTTCTTAAAGAGCAGGTGGTGCTGGTAGAGCCAAGTGCAGATGTCCACATCCAGTGACGGGTCCTTTTCGGTGAGCGTGGGGTCGTAGTCGTTCTTCACGAAGCGTCCCGCATAGGGGGCATACCCTTCGGCATCCATGTTCTCTTTGACGAAAGCGGAATCAAGGTCATCGAGGCGGAAGAACTTACCGGTACGGTCTACCATCGGTTGGCGCACGCCGCTCTTGTCCACCATCGTAAGGGGAGCGATGCCGTTGGCTTCGCCCACTCGTTTATCATCGGCGCCAAAGGTCGGCGCGATATGTACGATACCGGTACCGTCTTCGGTCGTCACGAAGTCGCCGGTGATGACACGGAACGCGTCGCCGTCGGGACGCACCCACGGGATGAGTTGTTCATACTCCATGCCCTCCAAGTCCCTGCCGGTACATTCAGCCACCACTTCGTATTCGGCAATCTTCTTCTCACCGAAGTAAGTGCTCACCAAGTCCTTGGCCAACACCACGAGTATCTGGTCGTCGCCGTAAGGGTTCTTCATCTTCACCAGGTTGTAGGTGATGTTCGGCCCTACGCACAAGGCTGTGTTGCTGGGCAGTGTCCACGGCGTGGTGGTCCAGGCCAGCAGGTAGAGTTCGTACTGCCGGAAGGCGGCGAATGCCTCGTCGGCTTGCCCCGGGCGACGCTTGTGGTGGAACATGGCCACGCAGGTCAAGATCGGAAG
>JAISIX010000091.1 GCA_031261805.1 Mediterranea sp. (in: CFB group bacteria) | reverse complement strand
TCGCCCTCTTCGTGCCCGAACAGGCTGCCTACGAGGCCGGCGGAGTCTTCCTGCGTATCGACAGTTACTCTCAGATATTGATGATGGTCGAGATCACCATGCAAGGCATCTTCTACGGTATCGGCCGTACCGTGCCCCCGGCGGTGGTCAGCATTACGTTCAACTACCTGCGCATCCCGCTGGCCATCCTCTTCGTCCGCATGGGCATGGGAGTGGAAGGCATCTGGTGGGCTGTGAGTACTACCAGCATAGCCAAAGGCGTAGTGCTCCTCTGCTGGTTTGTGCTGACGAAGCGGAAGAGCCTCCAGATACAGTCCACTTAGTTATTTATCATTAAAAATAAGGCAATCAGGAGATAAACCTTTACCTTTGTCTTGTTATACAAACAAAAATGTTTTTATCAACCTATTTTAAAAGCTATAAGATTATGAGCAAGATGAAATTAATGGTTCTTTTCATGAGTTTTCTCATGGTGTTCAGCAGTTGCGGAAGCCTTAACAATACAGCCAAAGGCGGTATGATAGGCGGCGGTGGCGGCGCAGCCTTGGGTGCTATCTTGGGCGGTGTCATCGGACACGGTAAAGGCGCGGCCATTGGTGCTGCCGTAGGAGCTGCCGTAGGAGCCGGCACAGGTGTCATTATCGGCAAGAAGATGGACAAGGCAGCCGCCGAGGCAGCCAAGGTAGAAGGCGCCAAGGTAGAACAAGTGACTGACAACAACGGCCTGCAAGCCGTGAAGGTAACGTTCGACTCAGGCATCCTCTTCACCTCCGGAAGTTCCACCCTCAGCTCCGGCGCCAAAGCCTCACTAAGCAAGTTCGCCAACACGGTGCTCAACCAAAACAAAGACATGGACGTGGCCGTCTACGGCTATACCGACAACCAAGGATGGCGCAACTCCACAGCTGCACAGAGCCAACAGAAGAACCTCAACCTCTCGCAGGAGCGCGCCCAAAGCGTATCGAGCTACCTGTTGAGCTGCGGTGCGGCCACCACGCAAATAAAGAGTGTGGAGGGACACGGCGAAGCCGACCCCGTAGCCGACAACAGTACTGCCGCCGGACAGGAACAGAACCGCCGCGTAGAAGTGTATATGTATGCCAGCCAGCAGATGATACAAGCCGCACAGGCGCAGGCAGGCAACTAACTTCCCCTATAATTCTTTTAGGCACGGATTGCGTGGATTACAGGGTTTCCCTTTGGGTGTCCTACAATGAAATCCACGTCATCCGTGCCTAAATTGTATATATCTATCCGCTTCTCCACCCGGAAATTGGCCAGCGGAGCCTATACTTCCCACACCTTATACGTTTTCCCAGCGACAATGTACACCACGTAGGTGTGTGTCCGATAGGCCGGGAACTGCTGCTTGAGGTCCTCGGCAAAGGTGTAGAAGCCACCCAAATAGCGGTAGCAGAGTTCAAAGAAGGAACAGCGGACGAAGTTCTCGTTCATCTTGTCGAACACCTGGGCGGGGAACTGGCCGAGGTAATTCTTGAAATAGCTATCTACCAAGATAGGCAGCTTATGTATGTCTACCAAACGATGGAGACAAAAAAGTGAAGGACGAGATAGGTGCCACGCTATCCAGGACCAGGGGGAGCGCCAGCCCCCAGCTCATCTTCCCACGCTTGGAAACTAACAGTATGGTCGTGTCAGGAGCCTACTGTGCTTGTGTCATCAAACTCGAAGCTCAACTGTTCCCACACACCGTGCAGGTCGCTACGCTCCTCGCGTGGGTTGGAAACGGAGAGGCCAATGAGCCGGATAGGATGTCCATCGTACTCCACCCCCTTCAGCAGCTTCTTGGCCAGCGGGAGTATCTGCTTCAGCGTGGTTAGTTCCTCCCGCCCCGTAGCGCTACGCGTTATCTGTGAGAAGTCGTGGAACTTGATTTTCAGTGTCAGTGTCGTTCCGCGGAACCCTTTTCTGTCAAGGCGTTCCACCAACTCTACGGCTACGTGATACAGTTCGATGATGATAGAGGAGCGCATGTCGATGTCCCTTTCCAACGTACGCTCGCACCCGATGGACTTACGGATACGGAGAGGTTCTACCTCCCGGTCGTCGATGCCCCGCGCGAAATTATAATAGACGCTCCCCATCTTCCCGAAGTGGGCAGTAAGCATCTCCAGCGAGCATTGCCTCAGCTGCCCACCATTGCCGATACCCAGCAGGTGCATTTTCTTGGCCGTCACCGGCCCCACTCCCCAGAACGCCTCGATGGGCAGGCGGTCGATGAACAAGAGCGCTTGGTCGGGATGGATAGTACAAAGCCCGTCGGGCTTGCGATAGTCGGAGGCCACCTTGGCCAAGAACTTATTGTACGACACCCCAGCCGAGGCCACCAACTGTAACCGCTCCCTGATTTTTCGTTTTATCTCCTTGGCTATCTCCACCGCCAGCTCGATGCCCGGCTTGTTGTGCGTCACATCAAGAAAAGCCTCGTCGATGGAGAGCGGTTCGACGAGGTCAGTGTATTCGTGAAAGATTTCGTGTATCTGCATTGATACCTGCTTGTACACCTCCATCCGGCCAGGTACAAAGATAAGCTGCGGACAGAGGCGCTTGGCCCGCTGCGACGACATGGCCGAACGCACACCGTAGCGCCGCGCCTCGTAGCTGGCTGCAGCCACCACGCCACGCTCTTCGGCATGGCCCACCGCCACTGGCTTGCCCCGCAGCTCCGGATGGTCACGTTGCTCCACCGAAGCGAAGAACGCATCCATATCAATATGTATAATCTTACGCAGCGTATCTTTCCCGGCAATAAAGGGTCAATCCTTGTTCAGGATAATCAATGCGGCAATGACACCGGGAATCCACCCCATAAGCGTCAAGATAAATACAATAAGAAAGGAGCCACACCCTTTGTCTACTACAGCAAGGGGCGGGAAGATGATGGACAGAAGCACTCTAAACAATGACATGGCTTTGCAATCTTGAAGTTATTAATAGACATTGCAAAGATGCGAATAAAAAGGGACGATTCCAAATAGATTCACCTCTTCGCCGAGACGAAATTGCCAAGTGTAGTATGAACACAAGCTATCATTAATTTACTTATGTCTATTGGCCCGCTTCTTGCGGATGTCGGCTTTCATCTTGGCGGCTCCCGAGCCATGCAGGCCTCGGATGTAGGTTGCCTTTTTCGCCTTTGTTTTCACTTTGTCCTCGCGAGGTTTGCCGTCGCCTTTCTTGCCTTTAAAGACGATGCCACCCATTATTGCATCTTCTATACTACTCATATATCACGTCGTATTATTATTAATAGAAAGTGCAAACATACGCAAAAACTCCCGCATTTGCTTTATCTCTTGCACAGAATTAATATACCAACCGACTAGGCACACCTTTACCAAAGAGGTCGTCGCCCAGCGTAGTGACGCTATGTTCACCTACCGCCTGTACGCGGTGCAGGTGGTCGCAACCGATGAAAGCACCGTACTCAATAGCCGTCACACTGGCAGGAAGCCGGAGCGTGCCGGTGAGGCGTATGCACCCGCTGAAGGCACGCTGCCCGATACTCTTGAGATGAGCGGGGAGCTGGATGTGCAAGAGGTACTTCTTCTGCGCAAAGGTAAACTCGGGTATGGCAATGGCATTGGTCTGCGTGAGGTCCACCTCTACGAGGTTGGGCATGAAGTCGCGGATAATCTTGAAGTCGGCAGCATCAAGTTTGCCCTCTACCTTGAGGAAGTTGATTTCCTTGGGTTGTAGACCAGCTTTCAGTATTGACTCTTCGAGCTTACCCATCAGCCCTACCTGAAGAGTGACCTCCACAGGGTCTCCCTCAATGAAGGCGAAGTCCTGCCAACGGTTCTTTGCTCGGTAAGCATCGCTGCTACCCAGTGGCACGAAGATGGCGGTGATGCTGTCGGCCAACGCCTCGGGCAGCAGGTTGGGCGGCGTCTTCCGCCGTATCTGACAGATGCGCAGGTTAGTACAGCCCTTGAATGCAGCGTCTTCTATATTACGAATCTTTTCGGAGAGGATTACTTTCTGGAGCGTCGTCTTGCCCTTCACCATTCCGTTCACGATGTTGGAGAAGGCGTACGTGGGGAGGAAGTTGGGCATGTACATGCAGAACTTCCGGCCAGGGTACGTACCGTCCTTGCCGCTGTACATCTTTATCTCCACGTTGGAGAGGTCGAGCACTTGCAGGCTGACAAACTCGTCGCGCAGATGACGGAAGTCTTCGGCATTGATTTTTCCCGTCAGCGTGAGGTGGGTGATGCTGTTGGCCTCTTCCTCCGTCATCATCGAGATAAGCGTCCCGGGCTTGCTGACATAATAGGTTTTGCTTACTTGGGCAGCCGCGTTCAGAACACCTGCCAGCATCATAATACTAATGAGTAGCTGTCTAATCTTCATAATTCTTAGTTCTTTTATGCCACAAAAGTAAGAAAAAAGGGTATAAAGGAACAGGATTCCCTCTTTTTTATCTACCTTAGCGACCAAAAAAGAATAATTAACTTATACGTATTATGGAAATAGAGAACAACGTAGAGAAAGAGAGAGTACGTCGGATACCGGTATGGGCAAGCATCCCCGTATTCATTCTTTTATGGCTTATACTGACAACCACTATCAGCATCCCCCTCGTGCTCTTCATGGGCGGAATGAAACAGCTGGAGCTTAACAGTTGGGGAAGTGTTTGGGCCAAAGCAATCGAGATGACGGCGGGGCTGATCGCGGCAGCCATCTTACTCTATTTCGACAGCCGCCCCTTTGCCGACTTAGGCCTGCGGCTACGCGGACACCTGAAAGACCTCGGCTGGGGATTGGCGATGGCTCTCCTCATCTATGCCGTAGGTTTCGCCTTCTCCTTAGCCATAGGCTCCGTCGAGATTGTCGGCACGCACGTCGACCTATCCGGCCTGTGGATGTCGTTTGTCCTCTTCATTTTTGTGGCGATAGACGAAGAGGTGATTGTACGCGGCTTCATCCTGGGTCGCCTGCTACACACCCGG
The DNA here is from genome assembly GCA_031261805.1 of Mediterranea sp. (in: CFB group bacteria). Taxonomy (GTDB): domain Bacteria; phylum Bacteroidota; class Bacteroidia; order Bacteroidales; family Bacteroidaceae; genus Bacteroides. The sequence goes on along the minus strand of JAISIX010000091.1, from coordinate 2,085 downwards.
CTCAACAAGTTCTTGTCTTTGTTCATCTCGGCCGCCATTTTCTCGGCCATGCACCTCTTCAACCCCAACATCACGTTCCTCCCCATGCTGAACCTCTTGCTGGCAGGACTGTTGCTGGGGGCCTCCTATCTCTACACCCGCAACCTGATGTTCCCCATCTCGCTCCACCTCTTCTGGAACTGGATACAAGGGCCTATACTGGGCTACGAGGTAAGTGGTAATTCGGGCTACGACACGCTCATCGAGCTGAAGATGTCGGCCGGCGACAGCCTGTGGAACGGAGGAGCCTTCGGCTTCGAAGGCTCGCTCCCCTGCACCGTACTCTGCCTCCTTGCCGTCTTGCTGATTATTTGGTGGGGCGAGAAGCAGGAAGCCCTCAAGCTTGCGCGACGCCAATCATACTCAGACTGACGCGCTTGCGCTCCACGTCTACGCCGATGACCCGCACCCTGACGTGCTGATGGATGCTCACCACCTCCGTGGGGTCGGTGATACGGCGGGCAGCCAGCTGTGAGATGTGTACCAGTCCGTTCTCCTTGATGCCGATATCGACAAAGGCACCGAAGTTGGTGATATTGCCCACGATGCCGGGCAGCTCCATCCCCTCGTGCAGGTCGGCCAAGGTACGTACGGCGGCATCGAACTCGAAGGCCCGGATAGGCGGACGCGGGTCGCGTCCCGGCTTGTCCAGCTCCTGCATGATGTCCGTCAGTGTAGGCAGCCCCACGGTAGGGGTCACGTATCGGTTCACGTCCACCCGTTCGCGTAATTGTTTGTTGGCTATCAGTTCGCTCACCGTGCAGTTCAAGTCACGGGCCATTCGCTCCACGAGGGGGTAGCTCTCGGGGTGTACAGCCGTGTTGTCCAAGGGGTTCTTCGCACCCGCCACCCGTAGGAAGCCTGCACATTGCTCGAAGGCTTTCGCCCCCATGCGAGGTACCTTCATCAGCTCCTTACGCGAGCCGAAGGGTCCATTCTCCGCCCGGTAATTCACGATGTTCTGCGCCAGTTGCGGTCCGAGGCCCGACACATAAGTGAGCAGAAAGCCGCTGGCCGTGTTGAGGTTCACCCCCACCCGATTCACGCAATTCACCACCGTCTGGTCGAGGGCTTTCTTCAGCCTCGCCTGGTCCACGTCGTGCTGGTATTGCCCCACGCCGATGGACTTGGGGTCTATCTTCACCAGCTCCGCCAGCGGGTCCATCAGTCGGCGGCCGATGGATACGGCGCCACGTACCGTCACGTCGTAGTCGGAGAACTCCTCGCGTGCCAGCTTGGAGGCCGAATAGATGGAGGCTCCCTGCTCACTCACCACGAAGACAGGTATCTGGCGGTCGAAGCTTTGGCGATTGATGAAGTCTTCCGTCTCGCGGCTGGCGGTGCCGTTACCTATGGCGATGGCCTCCACGTTGTACGCCTCCACCATCTTGCGGAGTTTCGAGGCTGCCTCGCCCACCTTGCCTACAGGCGGATGAGGATAGATGTTCTCGTTGTGTAGCAGGTTACCTTGGCCATCCAAGCACACCACCTTACACCCTGTGCGGAAGCCGGGGTCGATGGCCAATACCCGCTTCTGCCCCAAGGGCGAGGCGAGGAGCAGCTGCCGAAGGTTCTCGGCAAAGACACGGATAGCCTCCGTATCGGCCGCTTCTTTCGACGAGGCGGCAAACTCCGTCTCGATGGAGGGTTTAAGCAGACGTTTGTAGCCATCGGCCACCGCCTCGCCCACCAGCCTTCCGCTGGCGTTGCCGCTCCGCACAAAGCGTCGTTCCAACCGTTCCAGGCAGATGTCGTCGTCGGCGCCTACCGATACCTTCAGCAACCCTTCGGCCTCCGCCCGCCGGATGGCCAACAGGCGGTGCGAGGTGCAACGTTTGAGTGGCTCGCTGAAGTCGAAGTAGTCGCGGTACTTGGCCGCTTCTTCCTCCTTGCCCTTCACCACCTTGGCACTGATGACGGCACGGTGGGCAAACTGGCTGCGCACCGTCTCGCGGGCACGCTCGTCCTCGTTCACCAGCTCGGCCAGGATGTCGGCAGCGCCACGTAGCGCCTCGTCCACACTCTTCACCTCCCCCTTCACAAAGG
>JAISIX010000040.1 GCA_031261805.1 Mediterranea sp. (in: CFB group bacteria) | reverse complement strand
CGGGCAGGTTTTCGATGGCGATAAAGTCGTCGTCGGGTTCAGAAAGCATCTCAATGCTTTCGTCTACCACCGGCTTCTTGTCCAGCTAGGACATTTTTTTCTCTTCCGTAACGTCCTTTGCAGCTTCTGCGGGTTTGTTGGGGGCAACGACCTGCGGCTTATTCTCTTTTGCGACTTGGGCTTCTTTCGGTTTCTCTGTCGCTATGACGGGCTTTTCGGCCACGGCGTCGGCTTTCTCCACTTTTATCTCGATGGCGGGTGCACCTTCCTCCTTTTTCTTCAAGATGGGTTTGGCTGGCGCCTCGGGGTTTTTGCGAGGACGTCCCGGACGACGCTTCTGTGTGGTTTCGGCTTCGGGGGTGTTGGTCGCGGGAGTATCGGTTGCGGGAGCCTTCACCTGCGCTTCGTTTGTCTTGGCGACAACGACCTTTTCCGATTTCTCGGGTGCGGGTGCGGGCTTAGTGGGTGCGGCGGTATCTTTGTTCTTGGGGGGTCTGCCTACCGGTTTGCCGGTTTTCTTGGCGGCGGAGTCGTGAGGGCGTTTTTTCTTGTTATCGTCTTTGCGCTCTTCCTTGAGCTTGTCGGCGGCTACTTTCTTGGTAGCTCCCACAATAGCTTGTTCGTCAAGTATCTTATAAACAAGATCTTCTTTCTTTAAGGAGTCCGATTTCTTAATGCCAAGCTCGTTGGCTATAGACTGGAGTTCCGACAATTCCTTGTCATTTAACTGGATGATGTTATACATATAAATATGATAAGTTGTTAATGTTTCGTTGGATGGAAACGGCACTGAACGGGGCACTGAGGGCCGCATAAGTGCGAATTACGCTTTGCTTAATAAATAAATTGGGATGATGTTGCCGAAGCATGGTCTGCTTCAACGCCGCAAAGATAATATTAGTTTTTGGATTTTACTCACTATCGGCCCTTTTTTATTTAATATTTGCATACTGTCGGCTACCCCGTAACTATTCAGGTATGAAGCCTTCATCCTCTTTCTCTTTCCTGATTTCGTCAATGCGCCACCCCAATCATTTCATAGGGCACTGGGAATAATCGGTGTTTATACTGCACTTGGAAGTGAAGAACAGGTGGGCGAAAGGTATGATAAACGGGAGGATTGAGAGCAATTTTCCCATACACTGTTTGACAGGTGGCTTACTGTGCAGCGAGTATATTGCATCCCTTTGATTTCTCCCTCCCAGAATGTTTTTTTTCGTCTTTTACCCTCATGCTCTCACGGTTTCGGTGTAACGCATTGTAACATATATTGTTAGCGCGTGAGGGTAACCGTGATGGTAACCGTGATGGTAAAGTTACTCTCACTGTATGTCTCGTCCTGATTTTGGTTGACTGGTTTAACTTCTTAATCCTACTATTGGTTGTCCAATATTGTCTCTTAGCATTGGGAGGGAGCTTAGCCCCGGGCTTGCGACGGCAAAGATTGTCTCGTCCTGCAAAAGCATATAGAGCGGCCACCCTATTGTCTCATCTTTCCCACCATGTTGGGAAAAAAGTCCCACCGCCTTGGGAAGAAAGTCCCACCGCCTTGGGAAGAAAGTCCCACGGTGTTGGGAAGAAAGTCCCACCGCCTTGGGAAGAAAGTCTCACCGTGTTGGGAAGAAAGTCCCACCGTATTGGGAAAAAAGTCCCATTGTGTTGGGAAAGAAGTCCCACCGAATGGAACAAGAAGCGTGCTTAGGGGAAGAAGCGTTCATTAGACACATAGTGAGAGTAACTTTACCCTCACGGTTACCATCACTGTTACCATCACGGTATAATCTGCTAATTTACAGTTTATTGGTTGAAAATAGTGAGGGTATGATGGTAAAACACGAAAAAAAACGTGCTGGGGGGATGTACAAACTCCCATAAAGATGGAAGCAGACGGGAATACCTACCTACCCATCTACATTCCACTCTATACAAAATCGCGTAGCGTGAACTGATTGATAGGTGGCTTACCTTCTTCCTGCGTACGTATATGCCACAAGATTACGACTTTTTCGGATGTTGATGTCATATCCGCACGTAGGTTGCAAATACGTTTGCCAAATCGGGCCATCCCGACAGGGTCAATTAAGGTGATACGGTGTAGCGGGGGAATGTGGCTCGGCTATCCTCGCAACGAACGAAGCACTTTTATGCATATCGGGATGGCCAGTAGAAACGACATCATATCGGCTGCCGGTGTGGCGAGCTGGATGCCCAACAGTCCGAAGGTAGGCACTAATGCGGCGAGAGCAGGGTAGAGGAACAACCCTTGCCGAGAGATGGCCAGCAAGCTGGCTTCCTTGGCACGTCCGATGGTTTGTGTCAGCATGTTGGTCATCACAATCCAAGCGGAGAAGGGTAGGCTGATGCAGGTGAGGCGTAGGCCGATGATGCCGATACGGATTACTTCCGGGTCGTCGCGGAATACGGCGATAATTTGTGGGGCGAAGATGGCCAGCAGCACTGCCAGTATGATAAGTCCGCCGAAGGCGATGCGCATGGCAAACCAGAAACCCTCGCGCACCCGCTGCCATAGGTGGGCGCCGTAATTGAAACCGCATACCGGCTGAAAGCCTTGCCCGAACCCCAGCATGGTAGAGGTAGCTACCATGCTGACGCGGTTGACGATGGTGATGGCTGCTATCGCGGCATCGCCGTAGTTGCCTGCCAAATGGTTGGTGACGATGGTGGCGACACTCATGAAACTCTGGCGAAGCAGCGAGGGGATACCACCACGGAATATCTCTTGGTAGCGTCGCTTCGACGGGGCGAAACACCGGAACTTGATAGGCACGTTCTCCTTGCGGGTGGAACCGTAGGCCAGCAGTACGCCGAAGCTCATCACCTGGCTCACCATGGTGGCTGCGGCAGCGCCAGACACTCCCATGTCGAACGCAAAGATAAAAAGAGGGTCGAGGCCGAGGTTGAGTACGGCACCACTCACCATGCCAATCATGGCTACTACGGCGCTACCCTGAAAACGCAATTGCTGGTTCAATATATTGGCGCCTACCATGAAGGGCGAAGCAAGTAGTATATATAATAGGTAGTCGATGGCATAAGGCCTGATGGTGGGGGTGGCTCCCAACAGCTCTACTAAGGCTCCTCTTACCATTAGCCCCGCGAGGCCGAGGATAGTCATCAACCCGATGCCGCTAAGGAACCCGGTAGCAGCCATCTTGTACGCCCCGTCCCTGTCCTGTGCCCCCAATGCCCTTGAGATAAAGTTGCCCGAGCCTTGGCCGAAAAAGAAGCCTATCGCTTGGATGACAGCCATCAACGGGAAGGCGATGCCTACCGCTGCCACTTGGCTGGTGCCGAGAAAGCCCACGAAAAACGTGTCGGCCATGTTGTACAGCGCCGATATAAGCATGATGACGATGCTGGGCATAGCCAGCTTTATGATCAGGCCCCTCACGGGCGCGGTGGTCATCTGTATGAACTTGGCTTTCTCGGCTCCGGTCTTGGTTTGGCTTGCGGGCTTTTCCACGGTCTTCGTCCTTTCTTTTCTATATAGAAACAATCATATCGTACCGATTGATGCCGACAAAGGTACTTTTTTCCAAATTAAAAGCGTTACTTTTGCGGGTGATTAATGGTGACCTGCCGTGAATAGCCTGTCACTACCACTAATAACTAATCATTCATCACTCATCATGATAGATTTTACGCAGTTTCCCTCCCCCTGTTACGTCATGGAGGAAGAACTTTTGAGAAAGAACTTGGAGTTAATCAAGGGTGTGGCCGACAGGGCAGGGGTGGAGATCATCCTCGCCTTCAAGTCGTTCGCCTTGTGGCGTTCCTTTCCCATCTTTCGCGAATATATATGCCATTCTACGGCCAGCTCGGTGTACGAGGCGCGCTTGGCGCTCGAGGAGTTTGGCAGCAAAGCACATACCTATTCGCCTGCCTATACCGAGCAGGATTTCCCGGAGCTGATACGTTGCAGTAGCCATATCACCTTCAACTCATTGTCGCAGTACGCCCGCTTTTATCCGATGACGGTAGGGAGCGGTATATCGTGCGGCATCCGTATCAACCCTGAATATTCGGAGGTGGAGACTGAACTCTACAATCCCTGCGCCCCCGGCACGCGCTTCGGCATCATGGCCGACCAGCTTCCGGATGCCTTGCCCGTAGGTATTGAGGGGTTCCACTGCCACAACCATTGCGAGTCGTCCTCCTTTGCCTTGGAGCGTACGCTGGCACATATCGAAGAGAAGTTCGGCCGCTGGCTACCACAAATCAAATGGTTGAACTTGGGGGGCGGACACCTGATGACCCGCAAGGATTACGACACGGAGCATCTGATAGGTCTGCTGCTCGGCTTGAAAGCGCGCTATCCGAATCTGCGGATTATCTTGGAACCGGGTTCGGCCTTCGCTTGGCAGACGGGGGTACTCGCCTCCGAAGTGGTGGACGTGGTAGAGAATCGTGGTATCAAGACGGCCATCCTGAACATCAGTTTTACTTGCCATGCGCCGGACTGCCTCGAGATGCCTTACCAGCCAAACGTGCGTGGCGCGGCGATAGGTGCGGACGGTCCGTATGTCTACCGACTGGGTGGTAACTCTTGCTTGAGTGGCGACTATATGGGTTGGTGGAGCTTCGACCATGAACTGCAAGTAGGCGAGCGCGTCGTGTTTGAGGATATGATTCACTACACCACGGTAAAGACCAATATGTTCAACGGCATCCACCATCCGGCCATCGGCTTATGGACAAAAGAGGGACGGGCCGAAATGTACAAGCAGTTTTCTTACGAAGATTATCGAGATAGAATGGATTGATAATCAAAGCGGTTGCAAGGGTGCTCCAAGACAACGGAAAGATTCCTTCCGAAAAAAGTAATCAGAATGTTTGCGGGTTTGCAGAAAATATCTACCTTTGCAACCGCAAAACGGAAAAAGACGCGGAAATAGCTCAGTTGGTAGAGCACAACCTTGCCAAGGTTGGGGTCGCGAGTTCGAGTCTCGTTTTCCGCTCATGCTTCTTTGAAATATTGGAAAAAGATCTTTGCCCAGGTGGCGGAATTGGTAGACGCGCACGTTTCAGGTGCGTGTGTCGAGAGGCGTGCAGGTTCGAGTCCTGTTCTGGGCACAATAAAGGTCATGGCAGCTTTACTTCTATGGAGAGATGGCGGAATTGGTAGACGCGCTACTGTGAGGGGGTAGTGACAATTATGTCGTGGGAGTTCGAGTCTCCTTCTCTTCACTATAGCAGATGAAGTTGTTTATGCGGAAATAGCTCAGTTGGTAGAGCACAACCTTGCCAAGGTTGGGGTCGCGAGTTCGAGTCTCGTTTTCCGCTCTTTCTTTTTAAACATAGTGAAATAACTAAGTTTTGCCCAGGTGGCGGAATTGGTAGACGCGCACGTTTCAGGTGCGTGTGTCGAGAGGCGTGCAGGTTCGAGTCCTGTTCTGGGCACTGCTGGTAGGAGGAGAGTCTTCTTCTATACTGTCACGAAAGACGTAGTTTGCGGAAATAGCTCAGTTGGTAGAGCACAACCTTGCCAAGGTTGGGGTCGCGAGTTCGAGTCTCGTTTTCCGCTCTTCAGATTATCCAAGGTTGCCAGTCTTCCGATTGGCAACCTTTTTTGTATCCCTTTCTATTGCCCCCCCGTTACAAAACCTCTTCTCATCCGTCTCCCCTAAAAAGAAGGATGATGAAAAAGCTGCATATCTACTCCTTGTGCCTGTTGGCCCTGTCGGTTACCACCTTCAGCAAGCTCTCGGCACAATCTACGCACGATTGGGAGAACAACCACGTGCTGCAAGTGGGTCGTGAACCGGCGCGAGCCGCGTTCATGCCCTATACGTCTATGGCAGGCGACTGTACCATGAGCCTCGACGGGACTTGGAAGTTTCGATGGGTGCCGGTGCCCGACGAGCGAGTCACCGACTTCTACCGGACGGACTTCGACGACCGGGCATGGGCCAACTTCCCAGTCCCTGCCAATTGGGAAATCAATGGCTATGGGACGTCCATCTATGTCTCCGCCGGATACACCTTCAAGATAGCTCCTCCGTATGTGACAAAAACGCCTAAAGAAAGCTACACCACCTATAAGGAGCGCGACCCCGTAGGACAGTACCGCCGCACGTTCCTGCTCCCCGTAGGGTGGGAGAGTGCCGGACAGACCTTCCTCCGTTTCGAAGGGGTGATGAGCGCTTTCTACGTATGGGTCAACGGCAGCAAGGTAGGGTATAGCCAAGGCAGCATGACACCCAGCGAGTTCAACATCACCCCCTACCTGAAAGCCGGTGAGAACCAAATAGCCATCGAGGTGTACCGATACAGCGATGGCTCCTACCTCGAAGACCAGGACTTCTGGCGCTTCGGTGGCATCCACCGGTCTATCCACTTGTTTCATACCCCCGACGTGCGCCTGCGCGACTATGTAGTGCGCACGCTTCCTGCATCGGCTGACTATAAGGACTTTACGCTGACCGTCGACCCCGACTTTAGCGTATATCGGGACGAACGGGGGGATGGCTACACCCTGCAAGCGACGCTACGCGATGCTGAGGGGCACGAAGTGGCCTCCATGAAAGGTGACGTGGCAAGCATCCTCGACCTTGACTACAAGGCGAGCGTGATGAACGAATGGTATCCGCAGCGGGGGCCACACAAGATGGGGCGGTTGTCGGCACATATCTCTTCGCCCCATCGCTGGACGGCAGAGACACCCTATCTGTATAACCTTCATCTCTCCTTGCTCGATGCCAAAGGAAAAACGATAGAGCAGGCCGACCAGACGGTGGGTTTCCGCTGCATCGAAATCAAAGACGGACAGTTCCTGATTAACGGCGCTCCCATCCGCTTCCGTGGCGTGAACCGCCACGAGCACGACCCCCGCACGGCACGGGTGATGACCGAAGGACGCCTGTTGCAAGATGTGCTGCTGATGAAGCGGGCCAACATCAATGCCGTGCGCTGTAGCCATTACCCCAACGTGACCCGCTGGTATGAGTTGTGCGACAGTCTCGGCCTCTACCTTATCGACGAGGCCGACATCGAGACGCACGGCTCACGGGGTACGCTGACCAACAACCCCGACTGGAACGCCGCCTTCATGGACCGTGCCATCCGCATGGCGGAGCGTGACAAGAACCATCCGTCGGTAGTGATGTGGAGCATGGGCAACGAGAGTGGCTACGGTCCTAACCATGCCTCCATCTCCGGATTCCTGCACGACTACGACCCTACACGCCCCGTGCACTACGAAGGGGCGCAGGGGCTGAACGGGCAACCCGACCCCAAGACGGTGGATGTCATCAGTCGTTTCTACCCTCGGGTACGAGAGGAGTACCTCAACCCCGGCATCCCCGAAGGAACAGATAAGGAACGGGCAGAGAACGCCCGGTGGGAACGCTTGCTCGACATCGCCGAGCGCACCAATGACAACCGCCCTGTGCTGACAAGCGAATATGCCCACTGCATGGGCAATGCCTTGGGTAACTTCAAGGAATACTGGGACGAGATATACAGCAACCGCCGCATGTTGGGTGGCTTTATCTGGGACTGGGTAGACCAAGGCCTCTACAAGAAGCTGCCCGATGGTCGTACCATGGTGGCTTATGGTGGAGACTTCGGCGACCGCCCCAACCTGAAGGCTTTCTGCCTCAATGGCGTAGTGATGAGCAACCGCGAGATTACCCCCAAGTACTTGGAGGTAAAAAAGGTATATGCCCCCGTGCAGATGACGCTCTCCGATGGGAAGCTGCGTGTCACCAACCACAACCACTTCATCGGTATGTCCGGCTATCGCTGCCTCTGGACACTTACCGCCAATGGCGTGACGAAAGAGCGGGGCGAACTCGCCCTTCCCCAGATAGCCCCTGGTGAGAGCCGCGACTTGGCCTTGCCACATTTGACCGCTCTGGACGATAAGAAGAAAGACCCGAGGGCCGACTACCAGCTGAAGGTAAGCATCGTTCTGCGGGCCGATGCTCCTTGGGCAAAAGCTGGATACGAGATAGGTTTCGAGCAGTTCTGCTTGCAGCCGGGCTTCCTTGCCGAGGCTGGCAAGACAAACGAGGGGCAACTGAAGGTGGTAGAGCGGGGGAGTGCCCTTACCGCGACCGGACGTGGCTTTGCCGTAAGCTGGGACAAGAATACCGGTGCCCTCACCTCCTTCATGAGCAAAGGCGAAGAACTGTTGGCACATCCCGCTGACTTCCCTTCGCAACCCATCACCCAAGTATTTCGTGCTCCTACGGACAACGATACCGGCTTCGGCAACTGGCTGGCCAAAGACTGGAAGCAGAACGGCATGGACACTCCGAAGGTAACGCTGCTCTCCTTCGCCTACCAACGCCGGGCCGACGGAGCGCTTACCGTGCAGGTTCGCACCCGTAACCAATACAAGAGCGGTGCTGTGCAGACCGACTATGAGTACACCCTCTATGCCGACGGCATCCTGGACCTGAAAGCCTCTTTCCTCCCCCAGGGCGACCTTCCCGAACTTCCCCGCCTCGGCATCGCTTTCTGCGTAGCCCCTGGTTACCATACCTTCACGTGGTATGGGCGCGGACCGCAAGGCAACTACCCCGACCGTAAGACCTCCGCTGCCATGGGGCTTTGGAAGGACGATGTGGCCGACCAATACGTACACTACCCCCGCCCGCAGGACAGTGGCAACAAGGAAGATGTGCACTGCCTCTCGCTCACCAACCGCCAAGGGCATGGCCTTCGGGTAGAGGCTATCGGCCATACCTTCTCCGCCTCTGCCTTGCACTACACGGCCACGGACCTCTATCATGCCACGCACGACTGCTACCTCGTAGCACGTCCCGAGACTATCCTTAGCCTTGATGCCGCCGTACTCGGCCTCGGCAACGGAAGCTGCGGCCCGGGAGTACTAAAGAAATATGCCATAGAGAAGAAGGAGCATACGCTATACGTGCGATTAGTGAGCAGTGATTAGTGATAAGTGAGCAGTGATTAGTGATTAGCCCCTGCAACCAGTACTAATCACTAATCACTACTCACTTATCACTAATCAAAGTTTCTCGTACGTCGGGATGTCGTGCAGGAAGGTGTAGCATTGCCGCTCGTAGTCCATCTGGCAGCAGTAGTGCTGTAGGCCGTTGCTTACGATGAGGTAATCTACCTTCAGCACCATGTTGTAGCGGCTGATCTGGTCGAACACGGCCTGCGTGATTTCGATGTGGGGTGCCTTGTACTCCACAATCATGCGAGGCGAGAGGTCGCGCCCATAGAGCACCGTGTCACATCGCTTGGTGGTGCCGTTCAGCTTGATGGTCACCTCGTTGGCCAGCAACCCCTGTGGGTACCCTTTCTGCGCAATAAGATAGTGTACGAAGTGTTGGCGCACCCATTCCTCGGGGGTGAGGGCGACATATCGGCGGCGAATCGCGTCGAAAATCACATTTTTTCCATCGCGTACGCTTATTTTAGTATCGAATGCTGGTAGGTTTAACGATAACATTTACTACTTTTGTGGGTTAAATAATGGTTCCTCCAACGGAGGAGCACAAATTTAATAGATAATTATGAAAACGAAAGAAGAAATCGTAGCTAATTGGCTGCCCCGCTACACAAAACGTAGTTTGGACGACTTTGGAGAGTATATCCTGCTAACCAACTTCAACAAGTACGTCGAGATTTTTGCTAACCGTTTCGATGTCCCCATCCTGGGCAGAGACGCCAATATGATTTCGGCCAGCGCCGAAGGCATCACCATCATCAACTTCGGCATGGGAAGCCCCAATGCCGCTATCATCATGGACCTGCTGGGAGCCGTGCACCCCAAGGCCTGCCTCTTCTTGGGCAAGTGCGGAGGCATTGACAAGAAGAACCAGCTGGGCGACCTTATCCTCCCCATCGCCGCCATCAGGGGCGAAGGAACCTCCAACGACTACTTCCCGCCTGAAGTGCCGGCACTCCCCGCCTTTATGCTCCAACGCGCCGTGTCGTCGGCCATCCGTGACCATGCCCGCGACTACTGGACAGGCACCATCTACACTACCAACCGCCGTATCTGGGAGCATGACGAGCGCTTCAAAGACTACCTCAAGACCACCCGCGCCATGGCGGTGGACATGGAGACAGCCACCCTCTTCAGCTGTGGCTTCGCCAACCATATCCCCACCGGTGCCTTGCTGCTCGTGTCCGACCAGCCCATGACCCCCGATGGCGTGAAGACCGACAAGAGCGACAACCTCGTCACCCGCAACTTCGTAGAAGAGCACGTGGAGATAGGCATCGCCTCGTTGCGTATGATCATCGACGAGAAGAAGACCGTCAAACACCTGAAATTCGACTGGTAACTCCTTGTCCTCACACATAGACAGAGTATGGCAAAGAAAGAGCTGACCTACGACGA
>JAISIX010000224.1 GCA_031261805.1 Mediterranea sp. (in: CFB group bacteria) | reverse complement strand
GCTTATCAAGGCATGAGTGAATGGACTTCCGCCTGTATGTTGATGTACACCTAAGGATTTCAACTACAGTCCAGATTCACCGTAAATCACTGATAATATGCATATTGAAAGCGGGTGGAAGCAGTGGAGGCAAGAAAGCACAGCTTTAGGTAAAGGATGATTTTGGTGCGGTTGCCCTGATATTGAGCAGCAAAGCGTAGCAAGTCCGCCAAAAACATGTATCTTTGTGCCCAAGAAAAACGTTAATCGTAAAATACAACATGATTCTTTTTTTCAGAACACCCTCCCAAAGCGTGATTGCCGTAGAAACGGGCCAAACGCTCAGTGCCGCTGAAACGAACCAGCTCTGCTGGCTCTTTGGCGAAGCGAAAACAGAAAGTGAAGAGAACCTGGACGGCTGCTTCGTTGGCCCCCGCCGCGAGATGATAACCCCGTGGAGTACCAATGCCGTGGAGATAACCCAGAACATGGGGCTGCAGGGCATCACCCGCATAGAGGAGTACTTCCCCGCCGCCGATGAGAACGCTGAACACGACCCCATGCTGCAACGCATGTACAAGGGGCTGGACCAGCAAGTGTTCACCACCAACCGGCAGCCACAATCCATCCTCCACATCGAAGACCTCGAAGCCTACAACGAGCAGGAAGGACTGGCCCTCTCCGCCGAGGAGATGGAGTATCTGAAGAAAGTAGCGCACGACCTCGGACGGCCTCTCACCGACTCCGAGGTCTTTGGTTTTGCGCAAATCAACTCCGAGCACTGTCGGCACAAGATATTTGGCGGCACGTTCGTCATTGATGGCGAAGAGAAGGAGGCATCGCTCTTCCAACTCATCAAGAAGACCACACAGCAGAACCCCAACAAAATCATCTCCGCCTATAAAGATAATGTGGCTTTCGCCCAAGGACCGGTCATCGAACAGTTTGCGCCTGCCGACCAGTCGAAGCCCGACTACTTCCAGGTGAAAGAAATTGAGAGCGTTATCTCGCTCAAGGCCGAGACGCATAACTTCCCCACCACCGTGGAGCCGTTCAACGGCGCCTCGACCGGTACGGGAGGCGAGATTCGCGACCGCATGGGAGGCGGCAAAGGCTCGTGGCCCATAGCCGGCACGGCTGTGTACATGACCTCCTACCCCCGCACCGACGAAGGACGCGAATGGGAAGAGGTGCTGCCCGTACGCCAATGGCTCTACCAGACACCCGAACAGATACTGATAAAAGCCTCCAACGGCGCATCGGACTTTGGCAACAAGTTCGGCCAACCACTCATCTGCGGCTCTGTGCTCACCTTCGAACACGGCGAGAACAACGAGACGTATGGCTACGACAAGGTCATCATGCTGGCCGGAGGCGTAGGCTATGGCACCAAACGCGACTGCCTGAAAGGCACGCCCGAGACAGGCAACAAGATTGTGGTGATGGGTGGCGACAACTACCGCATCGGACTGGGTGGCGGATCGGTATCGTCGGTCGACACGGGACGCTACAGCAGTGGCATCGAGCTGAACGCCGTGCAACGCGCCAACGCCGAGATGCAGAAGCGTGCCTACAACGTAGTGCGCGCCTTGTGCGAGGAGGAGACGAACCCCGTGGTATCCATCCACGACCACGGCTCGGCCGGGCATGTCAACTGCCTCTCTGAGCTGGTGGAGGAGTGTGGCGGACTGATAGAGATGGATAAGTTGCCCATCGGCGACAAGACCCTGTCGGCCAAAGAAATCATCGCCAACGAGAGCCAAGAGCGTATGGGTCTGCTCATCAAGGAAGAGGCCGTAGAGCACGTGCGCAAGATAGCTGAGCGTGAGCGCGCCCCGATGTACGTGGTAGGTGAAACTACCGGCGACCACCGTTTCGCCTTCCGTCAAGCCGACGGCGTACGTCCGTTCGACCTCGCCGTAGACCAGATGTTCGGTTCCTCGCCCAAGACATATATGGTGGACAAGACCGTAGAACGGCACTACGAGATGCCCCACTACGAACTATCCAAGCTACACGAATACTTGGCAAACGTGCTCCAACTGGAGGCCGTGGCCTGCAAAGACTGGCTCACCAACAAGGTGGACCGCTCCGTGACGGGCAAGGTGGCCCGCCAGCAATGCCAAGGTGAACTGCAACTGCCGCTGAGCGACTGCGGCGTGGTAGCCCTCGACTACCGAGGCGAGAAAGGCATAGCCACAGCCATAGGCCATGCCCCACAAGCAGCATTGGCCGACCCCGCCGCCGGCTCTGTGCTGGCCGTGGCCGAAGCGCTGACCAACTTGGTATGGGCACCGCTGGCCGAAGGGATGGACAGCATCTCGCTCTCCGCCAACTGGATGGGGCCTTGCCGCTCGCAAGAGGGCGAGGACGCACGCCTCTACACGGCCGTACAGGCACTGAGTGACTTCTGCTGCGCCCTGCAAATCAACGTGCCCACCGGCAAAGACTCCCTCTCCATGACCCAGAAGTATCCGGGAGGCGAGAAAGTGGTTTCGCCGGGCACGGTCATCGTATCGGCCGGAGGCGAAGTGAGCGACGTGAAGAAAGTAGTGTCGCCCGTGCTGGTGAACGACCCCAAGACATCGCTCTACCACATCGACTTCAGCTTCGACACGCTGAAGCTGGGCGGTTCGGCCTTCGCGCAATCGCTGGGCAAGATAGGCGACGAGGTGCCCTGCGTGCAGCATGCCGAGTATTTCCGCGATGCCTTCATGGCTGTGCAGGAGCTTATACAGAAGGGAATGGTACTGGCCGGACACGACATCTCGGCCGGAGGACTTATCACCACGCTGCTCGAGATGTGCTTCGCCAACGTGGAGGGAGGCATGGAAATTTCGCTCAACAAGCTGAAAGAAGACGACCTCATCAAGATACTGTTTGCCGAGAACCCCGGCGTAGTGATACAGGTGAGCGACAAGCATAAGGAAGAGATGGCGAAGCTGCTGGAAGAGGCCGGCGTAGGCTTCGTGAAGATAGGCAAACCGACGGACGAGCGACACATCCTTGTGACGAAGGGCGATGCCACCTACCAGTTCGGCATCGACTACATGCGCGATGTATGGTACTCCTCCTCCTACCTGCTGGACCGCAAACAATCCATGAACGGATGCGCCAAGCTACGCTTCGAGAACTATAAACAGCAACCGGTAGAATTCGCTTTCAACCCCACCTTCAAGGGTAAGCTGTCGGCCTACGGCATCAGCCCCGACCGCCGTACGCCGAGTGGTATCCGCGCCGCCATCATCCGTGAGAAAGGTACGAATGGCGAACGCGAGATGGCCTACTCGCTCTACCTGGCCGGATTCGACGTGAAGGACGTGACGATGACCGACCTCATCAGCGGCCGCGAAACGCTGGAAGAGGTGAACATGATTGTATATTGCGGTGGATTCTCCAACTCCGACGTGCTCGGTTCGGCCAAAGGATGGGCCGGTGCCTTCCTCTACAACCCCAAGGCCAAGGAGGCTCTCGATAAGTTCTACGCCCGTGAGGATACCCTCTCGCTGGGCATCTGCAACGGCTGCCAGCTGATGATGGAATTGAACCTCATCGCCCCCGAGCTGGAGCAACGCGGACGGATGCTACACAACGACTCGCACAAGTTTGAGTCGGCCTTCCTCGGTGTCACCATCCCCACCAACCGCAGCGTGATGTTCGGCTCACTGAGCGGCAGCAAACTGGGCATCTGGGTGGCACACGGCGAGGGTAAATTCGCGTTGCCCTACCCCGAAGAGCAATACAACGTAGTGGCCCAATACAGCTACGACGCTTACCCGGGCAACCCCAACGGCTCCAGTTACTCGGTGGCCGCATTGGCCAGCGCCGACGGACGGCACTTGGCCATGATGCCCCACTTGGAACGAGCTATCTTCCCGTGGCAGAATGCCTACTACCCGGCCAGTCGCAAAAATAGCGACCAAGTGACACCGTGGATAGAAGCCTTCGTGAACGCACGCAAGTGGATTGAAGGGAAAATGTAGCAACTGAGTAGTTAGAAAGTAGTCAAAGTAGTTAAGTAGAATGCCCTTGCCTATCAGTTGTTGCTGATTCGCGGTGCATTTCTACTTAACTACTTCTAACTACTTTGGCTACTTGACTACTAAAAAATAAGCTTTAATTCTCATACTTTAATTTAAAAGTTTAACTTTGCAGTCGAGAGAGATGCCATCCCCCTCATGAAGAAGACCGATAACCACTTAATATTACCATAGTGTATGAGAAAATGGCTGTTTCTAATTGCATGGTTTCCTTTTAACGCCCTCATCGCGCAAGCTTATCACTACCTCGGCATAGAGGAAGGCTTGAGCAACAGGAGTGTGTACTCTATCCAGAAAGATAGCATTGGCTATATGTGGTTTCTCACACACGAGGGCATAGACCGTTTCAATGGCAAAGAGTTCAAACATTACAAGTTGATGGACGGCAACGTGGAGGTGTCGCCCCTACTCAACCTTCGGTGGCTCTATATCGACCGGAACGAGACGATGTGGGAGATTGGTGAAAAAGGACGCATCTTCCGCTACGACCCCAGCTACGACAAGTTTGTGCAAGTGTACCGCCCCGACGGAGGAAGCGCCTCCAACGTATTCCCCCTCTCCTACTCTTTCGCTTGGGTAGACCATAACAACCACATCTGGTTGTGCAGCCAGCATGAAATCATCCTCTACCATACCGATAGCAAAAAGGTGACCCACGTAAAGAAAAAGACCGATGAAGAGATAAACGACATAGAACAGATAGACGACACACACTACATCATCGGCACCGACAAGGGCATCCATTACGCTGAGTTGAAGGGAGAAAAGCTCACGCCTATACCCAACAAAGAGCTGGATAAGATAAAGGCGCAAGTGAACGACTTCTACCTGGAACGCCGTACAGGGAAACTCTTCATAGGCACCTTCCAGGAAGGCATCATCGTGTACGATACCATCGCACGCTCCGTCACGTACCCCAAACATCAGCTGGACGATATCAGCATCACCTGCATCAAACCCTTAGACGGTAAGCAACTGCTGATAGCGACCGATGGCATCGGTATACAGCGGATGAATACCGAGACATACCACATAGAACCCTACCTTGTAAACCACTACAACAGCTACAACGGTATGAACAGCAACAGCGTGAACGACCTCTATATAGACAAGGAACAACGCATCTGGATGGCCAACTACCAGTTGGGCATCACCATGCTCAACAACCGATATCCTACCTACCAATGGATACGCCACTCCATGGGCAACCCACAGTCGCTCGTGAACGACCGCGTGAATGCCATCATCGAAGATAGCGACGGCGACCTCTGGTTCGGCACCAACAACGGTATCAGCCTACAGGAAAGCCGAAGCGGACAATGGCATACCTTCTTGAACATTTCCAGCGATAAGGAGACTACCCAAAGCCATCGGTTCATCACCCTTTGCGAAGTAAGCCCCGGCATCATCTGGGCAGGGGGATACTCCTCCGACATCTACCTGATAGAGAAGAAAAGCAGACGCATCACCGTGTTCAACCCATCAACCCACAGCGAGCAGGACATCCGCCCGGACAAATACATCTACGACATCTACAAGGACTCCGAAGGGTACGTATGGGCAGGAGGATACTACAACCTGAAACGCATCAACCCACAGACAAAAGAGGTACGCCTTTACAAAGGGCTACACTCGCTCACCACCATCCTGGAATACAACGACTGGCAGATGTGGATAGGGAGCGAGGATGGGTTGTACCTGCTTGACAAGTCGACGGGAAGCCTCCATGAGGTACCGCTGCCCACCGAGACAATCAGCATCAACGCCCTCTACCAAACTCGCGACGGGAAGCATCTCTACATCGCCACCGCAGGCTCGGGGCTACTCATCTACACGCCCGAGAAAGGGACGTTCATCCACTACCATAAGGACAATAGCACACTCATCTCCAACAACATCTACTCCATCCTCTCCGATGGGGACAACAAATTCATACTCAGTACCGAGAACAACCTGACCTGCTTCTATCCCCAGGAACAGAAGTTCTATAACTGGACCAAAGACATGGGGCTGATGACCCTCCACTACAACACCAATGCCGGCGTGCTACGGCGCAACGGCACCTACGCGCTGGGCAGCAGCGATGGAGTGGTGGAGTTTGACAAAGACATGACGCTGCCACGCAACTATCACTCCAAGATGCTCTTCAGCGACCTGCAAGTGGCCTACAAAGAGATATATCCCGGCACAGAGGGATCGCCCCTGAAGGAAGACATCAACCAAACGGAGATGCTAAAGCTGCGAGGGAGCCAAAACACGCTTTCGCTCATGGTGTCGTCCATCAACTACGACTACCCGTCGAACATACTATACAGCTGGCGGCTGGAAGGCTTCTACGACCAATGGACCACGCCCAGCTACGAGAACCGCATACGCTACACCAACATCCCAGCGGGAAAATACCAACTACAGGTGCGCGCCATCTCCAACGAGGACAACCGCATCGTCTTCGACCAACGTACATTGCATATCACCATCGCCTGCCCCTTCTGGCTCACCCTGTGGGCCATGCTGATTTACGTCGCCGGACTCACGCTCATCACCTACGGCATCCTGCGCTACCTCTACCTGAGAAAGCAACGCAACGTGTCCGATGAGAAGATTCAGTTCTTCGTCAACACGGCCCACGACATCCGCACACCGCTCACCCTCATCAAAGCCCCGCTGGAGGAGATGAGAGGTAAGGAGCAAGTAAGAGACGAAGGGATGGGCAACCTCAATACCGCCCTACGCAACGTACACGCCCTGCTACGGCTCACCACCAACCTCATCAACTTCGAGCGCACCGACGTGTACTCGTCGGAACTGTACCTGTCGGAACAAGAGCTGAACACTTTCGTACGAGAGGTGTGCGACGCTTTCAAGCAATATGCCGAGATCAAAAACATCACTTTCGACTACCAAAGCAACTTCGATTACCTAAGCGTATGGTTCGACAAAGAGAAGATGGAGTCCATCCTCCAAAACCTCATCTCCAACGCACTGAAGTACACACCGGCAAGTGGCACCGTAGAGGTTGTCGCCTCCGCGTCGGACGACTTCTGGAGCATCGAAGTGAAAGACAGCGGTATCGGTATACCGACCAACGAACAGAAGCAACTGTTCCGCCTACACTTCCGGGGCAGCAATGCCATCAACTCCAAGGTAACCGGTAGCGGCACAGGCTTGATGCTGGTATGGAAATTGGTGAAGCTGCACAAAGGGAAAATCAGCTTGAACAGTACACTGAACCAAGGTACCACGGTGCGCATCAGTTTCCCTAAGGATAGCAAGCGCCTACGCCGAAACCACGTACTATCGGCTCCGGGCAAGCAACTGATGCCCATTGAGTTCGACCATAGTTTCGGTACAGCCATGGACATTTACAACAATCTCCATACACCACACAGCGGCACACGCAAAAAGATACTGGTGGTGGAAGACAATGACGAACTGCGAGCCTACCTATCACATACGCTATCCGAAGAATACACCGTGCAGAACTGCTCCAACGGGAAGGACGCGCTCATCATCATTCCACAATACAAGCCCGACATGGTTATCTCGGACATCATGATGCCCGAGATGCGAGGAGACGAACTGTGTCGCACGCTGAAGAACGACATCGACACCTCGCACATACCCGTCATCCTGCTCACGGCACTCAACGACGAGAAAGACATCCTCTCCGGCCTGAATGTAGGAGCGGACGAGTATATCGTGAAGCCCTTCAACATCGGCATACTCAAGGCGACCATAGCCAACCTGCTGGCCAACCGCGCCCTGCTGCGTAGCAAGTATGCCAACCTGGAAATAGACGAAGAGGAGAAGGACGACGAAGCCCATACCACCAACTGCATGCACGACATGGACTGGAAGTTCATCGCCTCCGTGAAGAAGCACGTTGAGACGCACATAGACGACCCCGACATGACAGTCGACACCATCTGCGCACTGATGCACATGAGCCGTACCAGCTTCTACAACAAAATAAAGGCACTGACCGACCAAGCCCCGGCCGACTACATCCGTCTCATCCGCCTCAAGCGGGCCAGTGAGCTGCTGAAGGAAGGTACCCACAGTGTCACTGAAGTAGCGGAGATGTGCGGCTTTAGCGACGCCAAGTACTTCCGGGAGGTCTTCAAGAAACATTATAATGTAAGCCCCACGCAGTATGCCAAGGGCGAGACACAACAGAAAGGAGAAGAGAACGAAGAATGAGCATTTACCCACAGTTATTCAGCATTTTCTTTAAAATAGGAGCGTTCACCATAGGTGGCGGATATGCCATGGTACCGCTTATCGAGAACGAGATAGTGACCCGACGGAAATGGATTGCGCAGGAGGACTTCATCGACCTGCTGGCCATCGCACAGTCGGCCCCAGGCATCCTGGCGGTCAACATCTCCATCTTCATCGGCTACAAACTGCGTGGCATCCGTGGTAGCCTTGTCACGGCACTGGGTACCATCCTGCCCTCGTTCGTCATCATCCTCGCCATCGCCCTCTTTTTCCACAACTTCAAAGACAACCCCATCGTGGAGCGTATCTTCAAAGGCATCCGCCCCGCCGTGGTGGCGCTCATTGCCGCCCCCACCTTCAGCATGGCCAAGTCGGCTCGCATCAACCGCTACAACATAGCGATACCGATAGTCTCTGCCCTCCTCATCTGGCTGCTGGACTTCTCGCCGATATGGATTATCGTGGCGGCAGGCGTAGGAGGCTTCCTCTGGGGGCGGTTCGGGAAAAGTTCAAGGGTAATTAAAAAGAATTAGAGTAGGTTATGCCTACATTGTGAATAAATTATCCTATTTTTGTAACTGAAAGGAGAAAAGTTTATGAGGACTTCTACAAACCTACCGTCCAATTATCGAGATATGCTGTTGTCACTAAGTGATGACATGAAGCTAAGTGCCATCAATTTATTATCGGAAAGCTTATTAAAGAAAAAGGCATATACTCCCAAAGTATCGCAGCCTGCTTCCCGAAAAGGAACAACAAAGCAATCTACTGAGGAATTTATAGAATCGTTGGTGCTGAAAGGAGGGAATCCTGTTCCTCCTAGCACAAAAGGAATCAATGCATTATTAGAAGAGAAGTATTTATGAGAGTCTTTATAGATACAAACATATTGATTGATTACATTTGCGCACGCGATGGATATTATGAAGCCGCCAAACGGATATTCGTACTGGCATACGACAAAGAAATAGAAGTAATCATCTCTACGCTTACCTATATAAATGCCTTTTACATAGGAAAACGCTACGGATTCCCGCTTGAACAGCTCGTCTCTACTTTATCGAAGATACAAGACTTCACCAAAACATCCGACCTCACGGTTGGGAATCTATCACAATCGTTCGCTTCCAAATGGAAAGATATTGAAGATGCAGCCCAGTATTATTCGGGTATGGCTATGGGTATCGACTGCATTATTACGCGCAACCCCAAAGATTATATCTTATCCAAAGTACAAGTTTTCACACCGACAGAATTTTTACGTGATTTCTAACGCTCATGCTTTACCTACAGTTATTCTACACATTCTTTAAGATAGGCCTCTTCGGATTTGGAGGAGGCTACGCCATGCTCTCCATGATACAAGGTGAGGTAGTGACTCGGTATGACTGGCTCACTCCACAAGAGTTTACCGACATCGTAGCCATCAGCCAGATGACCCCCGGACCTATTGGTATCAATGCCGCCACGTATGTGGGCTTCACCGCTACCAATAGCGTATGGGGTTCGGTCGTTTGCACACTGGCGGTGGTACTCCCCTCGTTCATCCTTATGCTCACCATCAGCAGGTTCTTCCTGAAATACCAAAAACATCCCGTGGTCGAGGCGGTGTTCAGCGGGTTACGTCCTGCCGTGGTAGGTCTGCTCGCATCGGCCGCCTTGGTGCTGATGACGGTCGACAACTTCGGCTCGCCCACCCGGGATACGTACTCCTTCGTCATAAGCGTCATCATCTTCGGGGTGGCCTTCGTAGGCACCCGCAAGTACAGGGTGAACCCTATACTGATGATTGTTGCCTGCGGCGTAGCCGGGCTACTGCTCTATTAGGGGTTGAGTCAGCACCTATCAGGCTATAAACAAAGGCCTTTCCACACAAAAGGCGAAGAAACAATTGGAGCCTGCTGACAAAAATAATGCCTCTGTTGTTTGCGATAGAAGCGCGGATAACATATCTTTGCAGTGTAATGCATAGTTTGGCATGGCACTGAAGCTGACTACATATTACCATGGGAAAGACATTCCGGAAACCTACCGGGTATGGATACTTTCCACTCCAAGGAGCTGTTCCTCGTGTACGAAGCAACCCCTGGCTACTCCCCCTTGCTCATCACCGCCACTGAAGAAGGCCGGCCAATGGCTCGCCTATTGGCCGTATTGCGCAAAGCCAAGCGCTGGGTGCCGGGCTACCTTTCCCGACAATGCGTAGTATATGGCGGAGGCGAGATGATAGATGCCTCACTGCAAGGCACGGAACACAAGCGGCAAGCCGAGGCAGTGTTCGAACAACTCCTTGAACAGCTCACCCACGAAGCATTGCGTACCTGCGCTTTCATTGAGTTCCGAAACCTCAGCATCCCCATGTTTGGCTACCGTCCATTCCGAGCCAATGGCTACTTCCCCGTGAACTGGCTAAGGGTACGTAACTCACTACACGGCACACTGTCTGCAGGAGAGCGTTTCAGCCCCTCCCGCTTGCGACAGGTAAAAAAAGGGCTACGGAGCGGCGCCATCGTACGCGAAGCCCGAACGGAAGAGGAGGTGCAGGCTTTCGCCCGAATGCTACGGGTAGCCTACTCGGTGCGCGTACGCCGACATTTCCCTACCGGCGAGTTCTTCCGCCAGTTGCATAGCCGACTCGCCGCAACGGGACTCTCCAAGATATTCATCGTACTGCACAAAGAGAAAGTAATTGGCGGTTCGGCTTGCCTCTACTCCAACCACGAGGCTTACCTTTGGTTCTCGGGTGGCATGCGCAAGACGTACACCCTGCAATACCCCGGCGTGCTGGCTGTGTGGAAAGCGCTCGAAGATGCCTACCTCCGAGGTTTCCAACACTTGGAATTCATGGACGTAGGGCTTCCCTTCCGTCGCCACGGCTATCGTGAATTTGTGCTCCGCTTCGGAGGTAAGCAAAGCAGTACGCGCCGATGGTTCAAGGTGAAATGGGAGTGGATAAATCGCCTGCTCGAGAAGATTTATGTGTGAAGGGATTCCATAATTGCCGCCAAGTCCCCAAATTAACACCATTTAAATGCGGAAAAATTTCCTTATTCCCTAAGAATTGGCTTACTTTGTGCGATTTTACCGTATGAGAATACATTATCAAGCTAAATAAAAATAGTATAGTTATGAAGATTTCGCACATTGAGCATTTGGGCATCGCCGTCAAGAGCATTGAGGCAGCCCTTCCCTACTACGAAAATGTATTAGGACTGAAATGCTACAACATTGAGACAGTGGAAGACCAGAAAGTGCGTACCGCCTTTCTGAAAGTAGGTGAAACAAAAATCGAGTTGCTGGAGCCTACCTGCCCCGAAAGCACCATTGCCAAGTTTATTGAGAACCGCGGAGAAGGCGTACAACACGTAGCTTTTGCCGTAGAGGACGGAGTGGCCAATGCCTTGGCCGAAGTGGAAGCCCAAGGGATGCGCGTCATCGACAAAGCACCCCGCAAAGGTGCTGAAGGACTGAACATCGCTTTCCTTCACCCCAAATCGACCATGGGCGTGCTGACCGAACTCTGTGAGCACTAAATCCTGTCAAGAAAGTCTATCCAAATAACAAAAACAAGTACTCATGAGCAATCAACTTGAAAAGATTAAAGAGCTGATCGACCGCCGTGCGGCCGCACGTTTGGGCGGTGGCGAAAAAGCTATCGAGAAACAACACGCAAAAGGTAAATACACAGCCCGTGAGCGGCTGGCCATGTTACTCGACGAAGGGAGCTTCGAAGAGATGGACATGTTCGTAGAACACCGTTGTACGAACTTCGGCATGGAGAAGAAGCATTATCCCGGCGACGGCGTGGTGACCGGATGCGGAACCATCGACGGACGACTGGTATATGTCTTCGCACAAGATTTCACCGTATCAGCAGGTTCACTCTCGGAGACCATGTCGCAAAAGATCTGCAAAATCATGGACCAGGCCATGAAGGTAGGCGCACCCGTCATAGGTATCAACGACTCGGGTGGCGCACGTATCCAAGAGGGCATCAACGCATTGGCCGGCTATGCCGAAATCTTCCAACGCAACATCCTCGCATCGGGTGTCATCCCACAAATTTCGGGCATCTTCGGCCCCTGCGCAGGTGGCGCCGTTTATTCACCGGCACTGACCGACTTCACGCTGATGATGGAAGGTACGTCGTACATGTTCCTCACCGGACCGAAGGTTGTAAAGACAGTAACAGGTGAAGACGTGTCGCAAGAAGACTTGGGAGGTGCCAGCGTACACTCTACCAAGAGCGGCGTGACGCACTTTACCGCACAGACTGAAGAAGAGGGACTGGCACTCATCCGCAAACTACTGGGCTACATCCCGCAGAACAACCTCGAAGAAGCTCCGCTCATTGAGTGTACCGACCCCATCGACCGTTTGGAAGACTCACTGAACGAGATTATCCCCGACAGCCCCAACAAACCTTACGACATGTACGAGGTAATCGCTGCTATCGTGGATAACGGGGAGTTCCTCGAAGTGCAACCGCACTATGCAAAGAATATCATCGTAGGTTTCGCTCGCTTCAACGGACAGTCGGTAGGCGTGGTAGCCAACCAGCCTAAGTTCTTGGCCGGCGTACTCGACAGCAACGCCTCACGTAAAGGCGCACGCTTTGTCCGCTTCTGCGATGCCTTCAATATCCCCATCGTATCATTGGTCGACGTACCGGGATTCCTGCCGGGCACAGGTCAGGAGTACAACGGTGTCATCCTGCACGGAGCCAAGTTGCTCTACGCTTACGGCGAGGCTACGGTCCCCAAGGTCACCATCACCCTGCGCAAGTCGTATGGAGGCTCGCACATCGTGATGAGTTGCAAGCAGCTGCGTGGCGACATGAACTACGCATGGCCTACCGCCGAAATCGCCGTGATGGGTGGTGCCGGCGCCGTAGAGGTACTCTACGCCCGCGAAGCCAAGGATCAAGCCGACCCTGCAGCCTACCTGGCCGAGAAGGAAGCCGAATACACCAAGCTCTTCGCTAACCCCTACAATGCCGCCAAGTATGGTTACATCGACGACGTGATAGAGCCGCGCAACACCCGTTTCCGCATCATCCGCGCTTTACAGCAACTGCAGACCAAGAAGCTACTCAACCCTGCACGCAAGCATGGGAATATTCCATTGTAAACCATATTAATAAGGTATATGAGTATAAGTAAAACAAAGATAGGAATATTCTTCTCCTTGCTGCTCGCAGTAGGACTAAGCTCTTGCGGAGAGCAGAAGTCGAACACGAAATTGCTGCTGAACGAAGTCATGACAGACAACCAGAGCAACTTCCAGGACGACTACGGCATGCACGGCGCATGGATTGAGATATTCAACAAATCGTACGGCAGCGCCAACCTGGCCGCTTGCCGACTGAGAGTGAGCAGCCAACCGGGCGACACCATCGAGTACTTCATCCCCAAGGGCGACGTGCTGACACTGGTGAAGCCCCGTCAGCACGCCCTCTTCTGGGCCGACGGACAGCCTAACCGAGGCACGTTCCACACCAGCTGCAAACTGAACCCGCAGACCAGCAACTGGATTGGCCTGTACGACTCGGGCAAGAAGCTGCTCGACCAAGTAACCGTTCCCGCAGGCATCGGTGCCGACCACTCGTGGGCACGGGTGAGCGACGGTGCTGACGAATGGGAATTGAAAGGTGCGAGCGACGACAAGTACGTGACCCCGAGCACCAACAACAAGACCCTGAACGACAACGCCAAGATGGAGAAGTTTGAAGAGCACGACCCTGTCGGCATCGGCATGTCCATCTCCGCCATGAGCGTAGTGTTCGTAGGCTTGATTCTGCTTTTCATCGCCTTCAAGATAGTGGGCAATGTATCTGTAAGCCTGAGCAAGCGCAATGCGATCAAAGCCAAAGGCATCGCCAAGGACGAAGCCAAGGAGCTGTCGCAAGTGCCGGGTGCCGTCTACGCCGCCATCGCCATGGCCCTGCACGAGGCACAGAACGAGGTACACGACGTGGAGGAAACGGTACTCACCATCCGCCGCGTACAGCGCACCTACTCCCCTTGGAGTTCGAAGATTTACACGCTGAACCACGCTCCGAACGTGCATAAGTAAGAGTCAACCCACTAAAAACGTACAACGATGAAAGAAAAAAAATACAAGTACACCATCAATGGCAACATATACAAAGTGACCATTGGAGATATAGATGAGAACATAGCCGAAGTAGAAGTAAACGGCACCAAGTACAAGGTAGAGATGGAAGCGAAGCCCAAGACAACGGCCAAGCCGATTGTCCGCCCCATGCCCAACTCGCCCACGGCACCCACCGATAAGGTGACGAAGCCAGCCGTGAAGAGCAGCAAGTCGGGTGTGAAATCGCCCCTGCCCGGTGTCATCCTCGACCTCAAGGTGAAGGTAGGCGACACCGTGAAACGTGGCCAGACCATCATCATCCTGGAGGCTATGAAGATGGAGAACAACATCAACGCCGATAAGGACGGAACCGTCACAGCCGTCAACGTGAACAAAGGAGACTCCGTGCTCGAAGGTACTGACCTTGTAATCATCGAATAAGAGAAGAACTATGGATTTTATTGACTTCTTAATAAGAAACTTAGCCGACTTCTGGACCTACACCGGTTTCGCCAACGCTACTGGCGGACACCTCGTGATGATTTTGGTCGGCTTGTTCTTCATCTACTTGGCCGTGGCCAAGGAGTTTGAACCGATGCTTCTGATTCCCATCGGATTCGGTATGCTCATCGGCAATATACCCTTCAACATGACTGCCGGCCTGAAAGTGGGCATCTATGAGGAGGGTTCGGTACTCAACATCCTCTATCAAGGGGTGACTTCGGGATGGTATCCGCCGCTCATCTTCTTGGGCATCGGGGCCATGACGGACTTCTCCGCGCTCATCTCCAACCCTAAGCTGCTGCTCATCGGCGCAGCTGCACAGTTTGGTATCTTCGGAGCCTACATGATAGCCCTCGAGATGGGATTCGACCCACAGCAAGCCGGTGCCATCGGCATCATCGGCGGAGCCGACGGCCCTACGGCCATCTTCCTCTCGTCGAAGCTGGCACCCAACCTGATGGGAGCCATCGCTGTGTCGGCCTATTCGTACATGGCCCTTGTACCGGTGATACAGCCGCCCATCATGCGCCTGCTCACCACCAAGAAGGAGCGCCTTATCCGCATGAAACCGCCACGTGCCGTGTCGCACACCGAGAAGGTGATATTCCCCATCATCGGTCTGCTGCTCACCACGTTCCTTGTACCTTCGGGTCTGCCACTGCTGGGTATGCTCTTCTTCGGCAACATCCTGAAAGAGAGTGGCGTGACACGTCGTTTGGCCAACACCGCCAGCGGTCCGCTCATCGACGTCATCACTATCCTGCTCGGCGTAACGGTAGGTGCTTCCACGCAGGCATCGGAGTTCCTCACATTCGACTCCGTCAAGATTTTCGCCTTGGGAGCCTTCTCGTTTGTCATCGCTACCTTCTCGGGAGTGCTCTTCGTGAAGATATTCAACATCTTCCTGAAGAAAGGCAACAAGATCAACCCGCTCATCGGCAACGCCGGCGTATCCGCCGTGCCCGACTCCGCACGTATCTCGCAGATTGTGGGCCTCGAGTACGACCCCACCAACTACTTGCTGATGCATGCCATGGGTCCCAATGTGGCCGGTGTCATCGGTTCGGCAGTAGCTGCCGGTATCCTGCTGGGCTTCCTGATGTAAGCTTGGCGCTGAACAGAACATATCACCGTACGGACAGCATTGCCGTACGAGTAGCATCCTAAAGAATGGGCACGGATTAAAATAAGAATCCGTGCCCAATTCATTTAAAGCCAAAGACTACCCTTATAGCAATACTAACAACCCTTATCATAATAGAATATGAAACGTATCATCCTTATCTTATCACTCCTCCTCGCCGTGTCGGGCTTGTCGGCACAGCAGAACGACGCCATTGCCAAGGCGATGGATAGCTACGACTACGAAACCGCCCTCACCCTCATTGCGCGGCAACATAAAAGTTCCATTCCCCTCCTGTACCAGAAAAGCAAAGCCCTGCGCGGCTTGAGCCTCAATGCCGAAGCGCTGGCCACCTACCAAGAGATTATATCCGCCGACAGCACACAACTACGCGCCTACATCGAGGCGGCCGATTGCTGCCGCAGCCTAGCTAAGTCTAAACAAGCATTGCAGTACTACCGGCAAGCGCTGAGCCTGTCGCCCGGCAACAAATACGTCCGCATACAGCAAATTCGGTTGCTGCTCGCCCTCCAAGATTACCGTGAAGCCTTGGGTGAGAGCAGCCTGCTCACCGAAACAGACAGCTCCCTCATAGCCTTGCACCTACAGGCACAAAGCTTCGAAGGGATGCAAGAGCTACTGCCCGCCATGGGGTGTTACTACAACATACAGGCGAAGTATCCGTCCGACTACCTCGCCGCGGCCAAGCTGGGAGCCATGAACATAGCCGCCGGCGAGTACGGCGAGGCCATAGCCGCCACCGAGAAGTACCGTGCGCTGGACAGCACCAACATAGTCGTCAACCAGCAGAATGCGCTGGCTTACTGCATGAACAAGGAATACCCCAAAGCCATCCAACGATACAAAGCCCTCACCAACCAAGGCGACAGCACTTTCTACACCTGCTATTACCTCGGCGTGAGCTACTACGCCACGCAGCAGTTCTACGAGGCGCACGACATCCTCGAAGTGGCCCTCCGCTACGACCCGCAGAAGGTAGACCTCCTCTACTACCTCGGGAGGGCCTGTAGTAAGACCTCTTGGAAAAAGCAAGGCGTGGAATACCTGCAGAAAGCCATCGACCTGTCCATCCCCACAGATAGTACCATGAACCGGCTCTACAACGGCATGGCCGACTGCTACAAGATGGCCCAGATGTACAAAGAGCAAATAGCCACCCTGCGTGAGCGTTACGAGAAGTACGACAAACAGAACCACCGGTTGCTATATAGCATCGCCTTCGTCTACTACTACTCCTTACAGGACAAGAAGAACACGGAGCGTTACCTCGAGGCGTTCCTCAAAACCCGCCCCAAAGAGCCAGCGCCGAAGTCCGACAAGGGGAACAACGAAGAAGCCCTCGGCGGCCTTGTGCTGGACGAATCCAACTACTACAATGCCGCCGAGAAATGGCTCAAGGATTTGCAAAACAAGAAGAAGGTGGATGAGTTCTTCCAGAACGGTACACAACCAAGTTCACCACCTATAAGTTTCTGACGAGTCAGTCCAGCATCGACTTAGCGATACCCATCTCCAGACCGCGCAACTCGGCCAACCCACGCAGGCGCCCGAGGCAGGAGTAGCCGGGGTTGGTCTTTTTGTGCAGGTCGTCTATCATCTGGTGACCGTGGTCGGGTCGCATGGCGATGGAGCATCCGCGGCGTTGCTCTACCAGGAGCAGGCTCTTCATCACGTTGTACATATCGACGTTGCCCTCCAGGTGGTTAGCTTCGTAGAAGTTACCCTCGGCATCACGCTGCGTGCTGCGTAGGTGAACGAAGTTGATACGGTCGCCCAGACGCTCCATCATGCCGGGTAGGTCGTTGTCGGCCCGCACGCCAAAGGAGCCGGTGCAGAGGCAAAGACCGTTGGAGGGGTTGGGCACGGCAGCCACCAGCTTGTTGAAATCCTCTTCCGTGCTCAAGATACGTGGCAGGCCGAGAATGGGGTATGGCGGGTCGTCGGGATGAATCACCAACTTCACCCCTACCTCATCGGCCACGGGGGCAATCTGCCGGAGGAAGAAGATAAGGTTGGCACGCAGCCGTTCAGCATCGATGTCCTTGTAGCGGTCGAGTGCCTCTTGAAACTGTGCCACGGTGAAACTCTCCTCCGAACCTGGCAGGCCGGCTATCATGTTTCGCACCAGCAACTGCCGGTCGGCTTCGCTCATCTGGTCGAAACGCGCCTTGGCCTTGGCTATCTCCTCGGGCGTATAGTCTTTCTCCGCACCGGGACGACGTAAGATAAAGAGGTCGAAAGCCACGAAGGCCGCCTTCTCGAAACGGAGGGCTTTGGAGCCGTCGGGCAAGGTATAGGCCAGGTCGGTACGGGTCCAGTCGAGTACAGGCATGAAGTTGTAGGTCACCACCATCACACCGCACGCCGCCAGGTTGCGGATGCTCTGCTTATAGTTTTCGATGTAGCGCAGGTAGTCGCCCGTCTGTGTCTTGATGTGCTCGTGCACTGGCACGCTCTCCACCACGGACCATTTCAGTCCTACCACCTCAATCAGTTGTTTCCGCTTCCGGATTTCTTCCACTGTCCACACCTCGCCATTGGGGATGTGGTGCAGGGCATTGACAATGCCGGTGGCCCCGGCCTGCTTGATGTCCCATAGGCTGACGGGGTCGTTAGGCCCGTACCAGCGCCACGTTTGCTCGCATAGATACATAACTCTGTTGTTTTAAGTTTAAATGGAGAAAGCGTCGAACCCGCCATCCACCACGGCTACGGTACCGGTGACGAAACGAGAAGCGTCGCTAATCAAGTATTGGATTGTGCCATACAAGTCGTCGGGGTTGCCGAAACGGCCAAAGGGAGTATGTGCGATGATTGTATTTCCACGGTCTGTCAGCGAGCCGTCAGGGTTGGTGAGCAACGTGCGGTTCTGTTCGGTGAGGAAGAAGCCCGGGGCGATGGCATTCACTCGCAGCCCATTGCCGAACTTCTGCGCCAGCTCGCCTGCCATGTACTTGGTGAAGTTGGCGATAGCTGCCTTGGCAGCGCCGTAGCCCACCACACGAGTCAGCGGACGGAGGGCCGACTCGGAGCAGAAGTTCACAATCACCCCTTCTCCACGCTCCACCATCAGCGGAGCAAAGACCATCGTAGGCAGCACGGTACCAAAGAGGTTAAGGTCCACCACCTGCCGGAAGTCTTCTACCTTGAGGTCGAAAAATGTCTTGTCCGGGGCGATGGTAGCACCGGGCATATTGCCTCCAGCTGCGTTGAGTAGCACGTCCACGCCTCCGTAAGCGGCCACAATCTTTTCCTTATTTCGTTCCAGCCCTTCACGGTCCATCACATCGGTGCGCAGGAAGAGCGCTTCGCCTCCCTCGGCCTTGATGCTTGCCACAAGGGCGTTCCCTACTTCTTCTTTACGGGCGAGGATCACTACCTTCGCCCCCTCTTTTGCCAAGTAAGCGGCAATGCCTTTGCCCAGCACGCCGGTACCACCGGTAATGACAATAACCTTGTCCTTTACGCTAAATAATTCGTTCATGGTTCTTCTGTATATGTCTTTATTGTGCCGCAAATGTAGGCAATAGGTGGGTAGTAGGCAAATGATTCGATGATATTTAACGTTGATAGGAGCCAATGCCGTTGTATCCAACCGATAGCAAATTGCAATAGGCTTATTCCGTTTCCCCTTTCCCTTTCCGCTTAGCCCGCTGTTCTAACTCCTTCACGGCTCGGTCAAAATCACTTTCGTATTGCAGCATCTCTTGGCGGCGATACGTTTCAAACTCTTCAGTAGCTTTGTCAATGGCAGCTTGGTGGGAGACCGTTCCCGAATCAAGAAGCAAAGGCCGATTGCCTATTGACAGGATTTCATCCAACTTGGCTATCCATTGCTGCATGGTCATTGGCTTCTGCTCAATGGCTTGCAACTCGGCGTAATCCAAGTATTGGGAAACAAGCAGGTTCAGTACTTGGAGTTCTTTCTCCGTCAGATAGTTCTTGGCAATCTTTACGTCGTCTCGTGTGATGTAGTCACCTTTGAAGTTGGTCATACCAACCATCGGCTTGTTCGCATCCACCCGTTCGTAGATTACTTCGGCGGCGGTGTGCTGATGTGCGGCGTAGTGCATCTTATTCTGTACAGTAGCGAAGAACTTCCTCGTATCGTTGGAACGTGGGCCATAATCCACAGCCGTAGCATAGATGTCGGTAACTTGTTGGTAGAGGTTACGCTCGCTCGAACGAATGTCACGAATGCGCTGAAGTAGTTCTCGGAAGTAGCGATTGCCATTGCCTTTCAGTCGTTCGTCATCCAAGGTAAACCCTTTCTGAATATACTCGTGCAGTCGTTGCGTAGCCCATTGGCGAAAGCGGGTAGCCACTTGTGACTTCACACGGTAGCCGACGGCGATAATCATGTCGAGGTTGTAACAAGGAACTTCTCGATTGACTCGCCGATTACCCTCCAATTGAACCTGTCGGAATTTCCGACAGGTTGCTCCTTCCGTCAATTCTCCTTCTTCGTAGATGTGCTTGATGTGTTCGACGATATTCGTTCGCGAGGATTGATAGAGTTCCGTTATCTGTTGTTGTGACAGCCACACGTCTTCGCCGTTAAAACGGACATTAACGTTGGTGATGCCGTTGTTATCTTGATAGAGGATGAATTGGCTATTGGTGGGGTTGTAGATTATTGTTAGGCATAGTATTTTGTTTTAGATGGTTTTTCTTGTTTCATTGTAAAGTGTTTTCCCTTTCACCGTAAGCCGGTATTTCTGTCGCGGGTGATTGGGCTTATCAGGATATTGCAATTCC
>JAISIX010000175.1 GCA_031261805.1 Mediterranea sp. (in: CFB group bacteria) | reverse complement strand
CAGAGCGGATACCTTACCATCAAGGGGTACGACCCCCTGTTCGGCAGCTACCGGCTGGGATTCCCCAATCGGGAAGTGGAGCAGGGATTTTTGGAATATATCCTTCCTTTCTATTCCAGTACGAACGAGTACACCTCCTCCTTCAACGTGGAGCACTTCATCCGTGAGGTGCGTGCCGGCAAGCCGGAGGCCTTCCTCACCCGCCTGCGGGCATTCTTTGCCGACACCTCGTACGAGCTGGCGGGGGGCGACCTCGAGGTGCACTACCAGAATATCCTTTTTATCCTTTTCCGCCTGACGGGCTTCTATGCCCAGGTGGAGTACCGCACCAGCCATGGCCGCGTCGACCTCGTGGTACAGACGGACCATTACATCTACGTCATGGAGTTCAAGCTGCACGGCACTGCCGAGGAGGCCATGCATCAGATAGAGGAGAAAGAGTACGCCCTGCCCTTTAGTGCCGACGCGCGCCAGCTGTTCAAGATAGGTGTCTGCTTCGACGAGAAGACACGGAACGTGGGCGAGTGGGTGATTGTTTGAAACGGAAGATACACGGCAGAGTCTGCCCCCCTTTTATTTTTCAACGTTTAATTTCCGATTCTCATTTTATTTTTCTTACTTTGCGCTATCATCAAACAGACAAGAAAAAGAGAAACCATGCAGAAATCGAAAGTCTACTTTACAAACCTACGTACCACCGCTTCTTCCAACCTTTTGGACAAGATGGAGCGTACGGCCAAAAGAGCCGGCCTCACTGCCCTACCGCTGAAAGACAGTTTCGTAGCTATCAAGATTCACTTTGGCGAACCCGGCAACTTGGCCTACCTACGACCCAACTATGCCGCACGCATAGCGGACGTGCTACGTGCGGCGGGCGCTAAGCCTTTTCTCACCGACTGTAACACCCTCTACTCCGGACGGCGCTCCAACGCCGTGGACCACCTGCAGAGCGCCATGGAGAATGGGTACAACCCCATATCGGCTCAGTGCCAAGTCATCATCGCCGACGGGCTGAAAGGAACCGACTGCCGGGAGATTCCCCTAGACGGAGAATATTGCCCTGCCCCCAAGATAGGGACGGCCATTGCCGATGCCGACATCATCGTGAGCATGACCCACTTCAAGGGGCACGAGCAGAGCGGGTTTGGCGGAACGCTGAAGAACCTCGGCATGGGATGCGCCAGCGTGGCCGGCAAACTGGAGCTACACAGCTCCTCGCAACCGCAGATAGACACGGAGAGCTGCACCGGTTGCAACATCTGCGTGAAACACTGTGCCCACGACGCCATCCACCTCAACACCCAACGGAAAGCCGAGATAGACTACGCCAAGTGCATCGGTTGCGGACAATGTGTCGCACTCTGCCAGTACGACGGAGCGGTGATGGGCGACGAGGAGACCTCCGAACGCCTGAACTACAAGATAGCGGAATATGCACTGGCAGTAGTAAAGGACAAGCCACAGTTCCACCTGAGCTTTATCATGAACGTATCGCCCGAGTGCGACTGCTGGGGACACAACGATGCCGCCGTCGTGCCCGACCTTGGCATACTGGCCTCCACCGACCCCGTAGCGCTCGACAAGGCCTGTGCCGACCTTGTGATACAAGCCCCCATCCTACCCGGTACCAACCGCCTGGCCGACGAACACGCTCATGAGCATCTGGCCGGCGACGACAAGTTCCACCTCATGCACCCCAACACCAACTGGCTGGCAGGGCTGCAACATGCCGAGAAGATTGGGTTGGGAACCATGGACTACGAACTCATACAAGTGAAATAACTAAAAGATAATGATTGATATGAAAACAGCAACTGTCAAACTCTATTCGCTGAACTTCAGCAACCAGAAGACGTACCTCTTCGCCCTCCTCTTTGTGGCCGGCAACATCGTGTTGCCACAGCTCTGCCACCTCATCCCGGCCGGTGGCCCCACGCTGTTACCTATTTACTTCTTTACGCTCATCGCCGCCTACAAGTTCGGCATCCGGGTAGGGTTGCTCACGGCGTTGCTCTCGCCGATAGTCAACCACCTGCTATTCGGCATGCCCGCCGAAGCAGCGTTGCCTGCTATCCTCATCAAGTCGGCCTTGCTGGCCGGAGCCGCCGCTTGGGCTGCCCATACCTTCAAGTCGGTCACCTTGTGGGCTTTGCTGGCCGTTGTCCTTGCCTACCAAATAGTGGGTACCGCCTTTGAGTGGGCCATCGTAGGTAACTTCTATGCCACGGCACAAGACTTCCGCATCGGCATCCCCGGTATGTTGCTGCAATGGCTGGGAGGCTACTTCCTTTTGAAATTGAAAATTGAGAATTAAAAATTAAAAAATGATAGTGGTTTCCGTCGCAGCGTGGAGTACGACGTTACGTATCCATGGAACGGAGACCACTATCATTTTTTAATTTTTAATTCTCAATTTTTAATTTCCCAACGATGAGCCGGTGTATCTCCTCCTTGGGGAGGAAACGGTGCTCGGCATCGAAACAGTCGATGCCCACCAAGTCTTCACGTTCCTTGAGCAGCGAGCAGTACACCTCGTACACGTGACGTTGGAGATCCAGGGATTGCTCGTGGATGTCCTCCTTACCATTGAGGTAGTCGCGGTCCTCTCCCACCCGTTTCTGCGAAAGGGAGCGTTCGATGAAACTGAACGGAACGTTGAGGAAGAAGCTCTTGTCGGGACGGGGCAGGGCGTTGGTACCGAACTCGAAGTCGAGAATCCACTTCTTCAGTCTCTCCCGCTCTTCGGCGGAGGCAAGCTTGGCGCATTGGAAGGCGATGTTGGAATAGACGTAGCGGTCGGCCAGCACGTCGTACCCCTCGTCCAGCCAACGGCGGATGGTATGGGCGTGTTCCTCACGGTCGTTGGCAAAGAGGAGAGCCACCAGCTTGGGATGGACAGCCTCCAACGGACCATATTCGCCACGGAGGAACTCGGCTACCAATGTACCGTAGATACCTTTGTTAAGCATGGGGAAATGAATGTACTTGAACGGCCTCTCCCGTTCCGTCAACGTAGCTTTCAGCAACTCCAACTGCGTGGACTTGCCGCAGCCGTCCAAACCTTCTATCACCCAAAATCGACCTTTCATCGTTTGTTCCTTTACTGTTTATTCGTTCTTTAAAGTGGTGCAAAGATAAGCAAAAACTTGCTCTCACAATGTTCAGGAATCCTCTCTTACCACATTCGTGGTACAAAATTGCCCTTTATGAGTGATTACTATTGCCCCAATTTGCCGTATCTTTGCATCATCCAAATCGATATAAAGTATTCAACATAAGTATAAACGAATAAGAATTAAGGTTATATGGAACAAAAGAAATTGCACTTTGAGACCTTGCAGCTCCACGTGGGGCAAGAGACACCCGACCCCGCTACCGACGCACGCGCTGTCCCTATCTACCAAACCACCTCCTATGTCTTCCGCAACTCGGCCCACGCCGCCGCACGCTTCGGCCTGCAGGATGCCGGCAACATCTACGGGCGACTGACGAACTCTACGCAAGACGTGTTCGAACAACGTATCGCCGCCCTCGAGGGAGGAGTAGCCGCACTGGCCACTGCCTCGGGTGCCGCTGCCATCACCTACGCCTTCGAGAACATCACCCGTTCGGGCGACCACATCGTAGCGGCCGAGACCATCTACGGAGGCACCTACAACCTGTTGGCGCATACGTTGCCTACCTACGGAGTGGAGACCACCTTTGTAGATCCTTCGGACACAAAGAACTTCGAGCAGGCTATCCGCCCCAACACCAAAGCCGTGTTTATCGAGACCTTCGGCAACCCCAACTGCAACCTCATCGACATTGAGGGCGTAGCCGCCATCGCCCACAGCCACCGTATACCACTCATCATCGACAACACCTTCGGCACCCCCTACCTCATCCGTCCCATCGAGCACGGAGCCGACATCGTGGTGCACTCCGCCACTAAGTTTATCGGCGGGCACGGCACATCGCTGGGCGGTGTCATCGTTGACTCGGGCAAGTTCGACTGGGTAGCCTCCGGCAAGTTCCCCCAACTCTCCGAACCTGATGCCAGCTACCACGGCGTACGCTTCGTGGATGCTGCCGGACCGGCGGCCTACGTCACCCGCATCCGGGCGGTGCTGCTCCGCGACACAGGTGCAGCCATCAGCCCCTTCAACGCCTTCTTGCTGCTGCAAGGGCTGGAGACGCTCTCGCTCCGCGTGGAACGCCATGTGTACAACGCACTGAAGGTAGTGGACTACCTCTCCAAACATCCCAAAGTAGCCGTAGTAAACCATCCCGCACTGCCCAACCACCCCGACCATACGCTCTACCAACGCTACTTCCCCAATGGCGGAGGCTCCATCTTTACCTTCGAGATAAAAGGAGGACAAGCCGAAGCGCATAAGGTGATAGACAGCCTGCAAATCTTCTCGCTACTGGCCAACGTGGCCGACGTGAAGTCGCTCGTCATCCACCCCGCCACCACCACCCACTCGCAGCTCAACGAGCAGGAGCTGGCCGACCAAGGTATCAAACAAAGTACCATCCGACTCTCCATTGGTACCGAACATATCGACGACATCTTGGCTGACCTCGACCAGGCGTTATCAACGATTTAGTGATTAGTGTTCAGTGATTAGTGATTAGCACTGAACACGGCGGCTAATCGCTAATCACTGAACATTAATCACTAAACATTAATCACTGTTTTCCGTGCTCAACCGAGTCGTTAAATATTTTCTCGACAACAGGCTCATCACACTCCTGTTGCTCGTAGTGCTTATCCTATGGGGGCTGACTACAGCCCCCTTCGACTGGCAAGGAGGCTTGTTGCCCCGCGACCCTGTACCGGTGGATGCCATCCCCGACATCGGCGACAACCAGCAGATAGTGGCCACCGAATGGGCCGGACGCTCGCCCAAAGACATACAAGACCAAATCACCTACCCCTTGACTACCTCACTGCTGGGCATCCCCGGCGTGAAGACCATCCGGAGTACATCAATGTTCGGCATGTCTTTTATCTACGTCATCTTCAACGACGACGTAGAGTTCTACTGGAGTCGTTCGCGCATCCTCGAAAAGCTGAACTCACTGCCCGCAGGCACTCTCCCCCAAGGAGTGCAACCAGCACTTGGCCCCGATGCAACCGCATTGGGGCAAGTCTATTGGTACACCCTCGAAGGACGCGACCCCCGCACCGGCAAGCCTACCGGCGGCTGGGACCCCGAAGAGCTGCGCACGCTACAGGACTTCTACGTGAAATACTCGCTCGCCACCGCCGAAGGGGTGTCGGAGGTAGCGTCGGTAGGCGGCTTCGTGAAAGAGTATCAGGTAGAAGTGAAACCGGACGCCCTGCGGGCCTACGGCGTGACCATCGCCGAGGTGATGCGCGCCGTGCAGAAAAGCAACCTCGACATAGGTGCCGAGACCGTGGAGGTGAACCGGGTGGAATACCTGGTTCGCGGACTGGGCTACATCAAGAACCTGTCCGACCTCGAAGAGGCTGTGGTAGCCGTACACGCCGGTGTGCCGGTAAAGGTTAAAGACGTGGCTTTTGTCACCTTTGGTCCGGCTACCCGCCGGGGCGGTCTCGACAAGGAAGGCAACGAGGCGGTAGGTGGCGTGGTAGTGGCACGCTACGGCTCCAATCCCATGCAGGTCATCAACAACGTGAAAGAGAAGGTACAGCAGCTGGCCGCCTCCCTACCCCAGAAGACGTTGGCCGACGGTACAGTGTCGAAGGTCACCGTCGTACCTTTTTACGACCGCTCAGGGCTGATACGCGAAACCATCGGGACACTGCAAACAGCGCTGACACACGAGGTGGTCATCTGCATCATCGTCGTCATTGTGCTGGTGCTCAACCTACGCGCCTCACTCGTCATCTCCAGTATACTCCCCATTGCCGTACTCGCCACCTTTATACTGATGCGCTATCTCGGCATCGAGGCCAACATCGTGGCCCTGTCGGGCATCGCCATCGCCATTGGGGTGATGGTGGACGTGGGTGTCATCTTTGTGGAGAACATCCTGCGACACATAGAAGAGGAGGCTACCCAGAATGGAACTACCCCTCACAGGGGGCAGGCCTTGGCCGACCTCATTTACCGGAGCGTGAGCGAGGTGTCGGGGGCAGTCTCCACAGCCATGCTCACCACCATCATCAGCTTCATTCCGGTATTTGCCTTGCAGGCACAGGAGGGGAAACTGTTCCATCCGCTGGCCTACACCAAGAGCTTCGCCCTGCTGTCGGCTTTCCTGCTGGGTGTGGCAATGTTGCCTACACTCTCCTACTACATCTTCTCGTGGCGCTTAGGCGCTAAGCTGATATGCCAAGCCAAACGCCTCCCACGCATACCGGTATGGGTGCGGGTGGGTGTCGTCGCACTGCTCCTCGTCTACTTCCTCGCCACGGAGTGGATGCCGGTAGGCACTGGGGCGGGCTTGACGATTAACGTCCTCTTCGTGTCGGCAGTCATCGCCGCCATACTCTCATTGCTGTGGCTACTGGTGCACTACTACGAACGCATCTTGCGCTGGTGCTTGGGGCATCGGTGGCAGTTCATGGCGGTGCCCATCCTCACCGTGGTGCTCGGCCTACTGGCCTGGCGAGGCTTCGGCGAAGAGTTTATGCCCAGCCTCAACGAGGGGTCGTTCCTGCTGATGCCCACCACCATGCCCCATAGCGGCGTGGAGCAGGACCTTGACTACGTACGCATGCTCGACAAACGCATCGCAGCCATCCCCGAGGTAGAGATTGCCGTAGGAAAATGGGGGCGCACCAACTCCGCCCTCGACCCCGCCCCGGCACAGATGTTCGAGAACACCATCAACTACCGCCCCGAATACCTCCTCGACAACGACGGACATCGGCAACGCTTCCGCGTAAACCGTCACGGAGCTTTCGTCCTCATCGACGGTAGCACGTACGACCCCGCCAAAGGATTCCGTAGGATACCGGCCGACAGCCTCATCGCCGATTCGCACGGCGACTACTTCCGCCAGTGGCGGCCGCAAATCAAAAGTGCCGACGACATCTGGCAAGAGATTGTCAAGGCATCGCACCTACCCGGACTTACCTCGGCCCCCAAGCTGCAACCCATCGAGGCGCGCTTGGTGATGCTCTCTACCGGCATGAGAGCGCCCATGGGTCTCAAGGTATCGGGGCCGGATTTGACCTCC
The DNA here is from genome assembly GCA_031261805.1 of Mediterranea sp. (in: CFB group bacteria). Classification (GTDB taxonomy): domain Bacteria; phylum Bacteroidota; class Bacteroidia; order Bacteroidales; family Bacteroidaceae; genus Bacteroides. The sequence goes on along the minus strand of JAISIX010000175.1, from coordinate 5,961 downwards.
ATCGAGCAAGGCGGTAAACTACTGGAAGCGGCACTAAAGAAGATACCCTCCATACAAGCTTCCACCGTGTTCTACGACCGGGCCGTGGGCGAACCCTACCTCGAAATCCACCTCAACCGTCGGGCCATGGCCCGCTATGGCATCAACGTGGCCGACCTCCAAGCGGTGATAAGCGCCGCCATCGGAGGTACACCCCTCACCACCACCGTAGAGGGTCGCGAGCGTTTCAGTGTCCGCCTGCGCTACCCACGGGAGCTACGCAACAGCCCCGACGAACTGGACCACATTCTCATCCCCACCCCTACCGGCACACAGATACCGCTGGGCGAGGTGGCCGACATCCGCTACACCCGCGGAGCACAGATGATACAGAGCGAGAATACCTTCTTAGTGGGCTATGTCATCTTCGACAAGGTAGAGGGCAAGGCCGAGGTAGAGGTGGTGAAAGAGGCCGACCGGACACTAAAGGCCGCCATCGACTCGGGCCAGCTGAAGCTACCCCGGGGCGTGTCCTACCAGTTTGCCGGCAACTACGAGCAACAGGCACGGGCAGCACACCGGCTCCTCATCGTCATCCCACTCAGCTTGCTGGCCATCCTGCTCATCCTCTACTTCCGCTTCCGCACGGTCACCGCCTCGCTCATCCACTTCTCGGGCGTCATCGTAGCCTTCGCCGGCGGGTTCCTCCTGCTATGGCTCTACGGACAACCGTGGTTCATGAACTTCACCGTGGGAGGAGCCAACCTGCGCGACATCTTCCAGATGCACCCCATCAACCTAAGCATCGCCGTATGGGTAGGCTTTATCGCCCTCTTCGGCATAGCCACCAACGATGGCGTGCTGATGGGCACCTATATACATGACACCTTTCGCCAACGACAGCCACACACCCGCAAGGAGATTCGCGAAGCGGTAGTCTATGCCGGGCTGAAGCGGGTACGTCCCGCAGCCATGACCACCGCCACCGCCCTGATAGCGTTGCTGCCGGTACTCACCTCCACAGGCAAGGGAGCGGACATTATGGTGCCAATGGCTATCCCCACCTTCGGTGGTATGCTTATTCAGTCCATGACGATGTTTGTGGTACCAGTGCTCCAGTGCTGGTGGAGGGAGCACGCCATCCGCCGGCATGGCAATATTAAGGAGTGAGTAGTTAAGTAGAAAGGAATGAAGGCGCTTATGAAACAGAAGAGATTGAAATACATCGTGACGATGGCCATCCTGCTGGCCACCCTACCCAACATCAGCAACCGGGGACAGGTACCGGCCGACTCGCTCGGCAGCTACCTGCGCATGGCAGCCGAGAACAACCCCGGGGTGAGAGCCGACCTCTTGGCTTACAAGGCGGCACTACAACAGCTGCCACAGGCGGGAGCCTACCCCGACCCTACGCTTGACATGGGATTCTATCTCGACCCCATGGCCATCGTGGGCGGCAAGCAGGTGGCAGAGTTCAAGGTGATGCAGATGTTCCCATGGTTTGGCACGAAGCGGGCGGCCCGCACCGAGGCTGCACACCGGGCACAGATGGCGTACGAAAAGTTTCGCGTCGGCCGCGATGCTCTCTACTTAGAAGTGTACACCCAATGGTATAAACTCTGCGCCCTGCGACAGCAACTGTCCAACAGCCAAGAGAATCGGAGCCTGCTCACCGAGCTGGAGCAGCTGGCCACCCGCCGCTTCTCGGCTGCCAAGACAGGAATGTCGGTCGTGCTGCGTGTACAGATGGAAGAGGCCGAAGTGGAGAACATACTCGAGAGCAGACGTTCACAGATAGCGGCTGAGACAGTGAAGTTCAACACCCTGCTGAACCGCCCCGTCAACATGCCGGTAGCAGTGCCCGACTCCCTGCAAGCAGTACATTACTTGTTCGACGAAGCCGCTACCCGTGCCCGCATCGAAAGTCAGAATCCTACGCTGGGGCGCCTCCAACAGGAAGAGCTGGCCAGTGATGCCCGGCAGAAGCTGGCACGCAAGCAAGGGCTTCCCATGCTGGGCATAGGGCTGCAATATATGCTCAACAAGAAGATAGACGACCCTATGCTGGGTATGGGCAATATGAACGGGCGCGACATGGTCATGCCAATGGTATCGGTCACCCTCCCGCTCTACCGCCATAAGTACAAGGCCCAGCTACGCCAAAGCCAACTACAGAGCGAGGCCAGCCACGCCCAATACGACAACACCCGCAACGCCTTGGAGGCCCAGCTCTATGCCACCAAGCAACGGTTGGACGATGCTGCGCGCCAAGTGGCCCTCTACCGTAAGCAGGCAGCGCTGGCCCGCTCCACCTACGAGGTGATGGTTCAGGAGTTTGTAGCCGGCACCACCACGCTGACCGATGTCATCGGGGTGCAACGGCAACTGCTCGACTATCGCCTGAAGGAGGCAGAAGCCATTGCCGACTACAACACACAGGTAGCATCGATACGGAGTTTGGCCTCGTTTGGGGAAATTAAAAACTGAGAATTAAGAAATAATGCCCATAGAGGTAGATAGATAGGGACGATATGGAACTCAAGAAGAAACAAATCTTATATGGAGCGACGGCGCTTGTCGTACTCCTCATTGCGGTGGGAGCCATCGCTTGGCAACTGTGGACATCGGTCGATGATGAGAAGACGGCAACCACCGCCCCCAAGCAAGTATGGACCTGCGCCATGCACCCCCAGATAAAGATGGATAAACCCGGCAAGTGCCCGCTATGCGGCATGAACCTCATCCCACTGAAACCGGCGGTGAAGGAGAAAAGCCCCAACGGCAAGGACAGTAGTGTGTCACTATCGGCCGAAGCGATAGCCTTGGCCCACATACAAACCACGAAAGTGAGCCGGCAGCAACCGGTAAAAGAGATACAGCTATACGGTACGGTAGCGCCCGACGAACGCCTCTCTCAGTCGCAAACGGCACACCTGGCAGGCCGCATCGAGAAGCTGGCAGTAAGCTTTACCGGCGAGAGCGTGCAACAAGGGCAGACTATCGCCACCCTCTACTCGCCCGAGCTGCTGGCAGCACAGCAAGAACTGCTCGAAGCTGTGCGGATGCAAGCCGAGAAGCCGGCATTGCTCAACGCCGCCCGTGAGAAGCTACGGCTATGGAAACTCACCGACAGCCAGATAGAGGAGATGGAGCAGAACGGCAAGCCATCGCCCTACATCGACGTGAAGGCTACCACGAGCGGCGTCGTCACAGACAAGAAGGTGAACCCTGGCGACTACGTAGGCCAGGGTAGTGTGCTCTTCGACGTGGCCAACCTCTCGAAGGTATGGATTCTGCTGGAGGCATACGAGACCGACCTCCCCTTCCTGCACACAGGTGACCGGATAAGCTACACACTCCAAGCCTTGCCTGGCAAAAGCTTCGAAGGGCGCATCTCCTTCATCAGCCCCGTGGCCGATGCCGCAACCCGAACCGTGAGTGTACGCGTAGAAGCTGCTAACCCCCGAGGAGACCTAAAGCCTGGCATGTATGTGGATGCCAGCGTCAAGGCCATGCTCCACCGCCAAGCAGAGAAGCAGTCCCCCATCGTAGTTCCACGCTCAGCCATCTTGTGGACAGGACGGCGTTCTATCGTCTACGTGAGACAACCAAACACAAAAATACCTACCTTTGCACTCCGGCAAGTAGAGCTGGGCGAATCGCTCGGCGATGCCTACATCATCCTGTCGGGACTTCGAGAGGGCGAAGAGATAGCGACCAACGGTACCTTCGTCATTGATGCCAGCGCACAGCTGGAAGGGAAACGAAGCATGATGGAAAATGAAGAATGAAGAATTAGGAATGACGGATTGCTATGAGTAAAGAGAAGATAGCCGTATTACTTTCGGGAGGCGTGGACAGTTCTGTAGTGGTGCACCTCCTGTGCGAGCAGGGATACCGTCCCTCGCTCTTCTATATTAAAATAGGTATGGACGGAGCCGACTACATGGACTGCTCCGCCGAAGAAGACATCGAACTGTCCCGTGCCACTGCCCGCAAGTATGGACTGGCACTGGAAGTTGTGGACCTCCAACAAGAATATTGGGACAACGTGGCAGCCTACGCCATCGACAAGGTGCGCCGTGGACTGACCCCCAACCCCGACGTGATGTGCAACAAGCTCATCAAGTTCGGTTGTTTCGAACAACAGGTAGGCAAGGAGTTCGACTTCACTGCTACCGGCCACTACGCCACTACCTTGCATCGCAACGGGCTGACATGGCTCGGCACCGCCAAAGACCCGGTAAAAGACCAGACCGACTTTCTAGCACAGATAGACTACCTGCAAGTGTCCAAGCTAATGTTTCCCCTCGGTCACCTGATGAAGCACGAGGTACGTGAGATAGCCCTAAAGGCCGGCCTGCCCAGCGCCCGACGGAAAGACAGCCAAGGCATCTGCTTCTTGGGCAAGATTAACTACAACGACTTTGTACGCCGTTTCTTGGGCGAGCGAGAGGGCGACATTATTGAGTTGGAGACCAGCCGGAAGGTGGGGACTCACCACGGCTACTGGTTTCATACCATCGGCCAGCGCAAAGGACTGGGGCTGAGCGGCGGCCCATGGTTTGTGATAAAGAAAGACATAGAGCAAAACATCGTCTACGTGTCTCGAGGCTACGGCGTAGAGACGCAGTTCGGTCATGAGTTTCGGATGCGCGACTTCCACTTCATCACCGCCGACCCATGGGAGGGGGAAACCGAGATAAACATCACCTTCAAGATACGCCACACGCCCGACTTCACCCCCGGCCGCCTACTGCGTGAGGCCGACGGAACCTTCCGCCTCCTCTCTTCCGAGAAACTGCAAGGCATCGCCCCTGGGCAGTTCGGGGTAGTGTACGACCAAGATGCACGGATGTGCGTGGGAAGCGGGGAAATCAGTAACACCACGGATAGCCTTGAATAACAGGAGTCACCTCCCCCTATTGCTAAGGTATCCTAACCGAATTTAATGCATTTACCCTAAAAAAGTGAGGCGTACGCTTGCAAGTTTAAAAACTATTCGTACCTTTGCACCGCTTTTAACGGAAAGCACCTTTATAAAGAGGTTACAGCAATATTGGAGAGGTGGCAGAGTGGTCGATTGCGGCGGTCTTGAAAACCGTTGAACTGCGAGGTTCCCGGGGTTCGAATCCCTGTCTCTCCGCAAATAGAGGAAAGTCAAGTGTGGACAACCTAACGCCAAACGTGTTATTCATCGTGCAGGCAAGGTTAAAGACTTCCGAAAGTCGCTGATAATAAGCGACAAAGTGAATAAGCAGCCCGTAGAACTCAACGTTCTGCGGGCTGTTTTCATGTTCGGACAGCGACAAACCAAAGTCGCCGTAAAGCCAAATCTGGACAGAAAATCGTTACTAACTCGTTACCTATCGGTTTTGAAATCGTCACCTGTTTTGTAAGTAACGATTGTCGCGATTTGGCGTTATCATGACGTGATTTGGCGTAGCTCAAATAGCTCATTTGCAACAGTAACAAAGTAATTTCGCAACTTAAAAATGAGCTTATGCAACGAAGTACATTCAAGATTCTTTTCTACCTCAAAAAGAACGCTGCCAAGAGTAACGGCAAAGCCCCGGTGATGGCTCGCATCACCCTGAACGGCGAAATCGTTCAGTTTAGTTTGAAGTGTGACATCAATCCGGCGGAATGGAACACCGCAGCAGGCAGAGCTATCGGACGTTCTGCCGTTGCGCAGCAGGTAAACAGTCTGTTAGACAACACCCGAGCCTCTCTTGTTAATCACTATCGGGAAATCTCCGAACGTGATGCACATGTTACCGCCGAAAAGGTTCGCAACGCCTTTATGGGAATGGACACACAGAACACCACCTTGCTGGAAGTATTCAGTAAACACTGCGAGGACTTACGCTTGCAGGTTGGCAAAAAGGGCGTGAGCAGAGATTCTTATAACAAATACGTGCGCACGCGCGACCGCCTTGCTGAGTTTCTAAAGGAGAAGTACAACCGTTCCGACATCCAACT